>JAHBYK010000001.1 GCA_019635965.1 Parvibaculum sp.
CCATGCCTTCTTCAAGGCGCTGCTGTTCCTCGGCTCGGGCTCGGTCATCCATGCGATGAGCGATGAGCAGGACATGCGCAAGATGGGCGGCCTTTTCAAGATGATCCCGGTCACCTGGATCATGATGGTGATCGGCACGCTGGCGCTGACCGGCTTCCCCTTCACCGCGGGCTACTATTCGAAGGACGCGGTCATCGAGGCTGCCTATGCCGGCCACAACGCTGCGCATATGTTCGCCTTCACGCTCACCGTCACGGCCGCGCTCTTCACCTCCTTCTATTCATGGCGTCTCATTTTCATGACCTTCCACGGGCAGAGCCGAGCCTCGAACGAGACGCTCTCCCATGTTCATGAATCGCCGCTCGTCATGCTGGTGCCGCTGGTGATCCTCGCCGTCGGCGCGCTTGGCGCGGGCATGGTCTTTGCGCCGCTCTTCATCGGCAACGCCCATGAGGCATTCTGGCTCGAATCGATCTACCGCGGCGCCGAAAACCACATCATGCACGAGTTCCACAATGTGCCTGCCTGGGTGCCCTATGCGCCCACGCTGATGATGATCGTGGGCTTCGCCACCGCCTGGCTCTTCTATATCGCGCGGCCTGATATTCCGAAGCAGCTCGCGAAGACGCACGAGCCAATCTACAAGTTCCTGCTCAACAAGTGGTACTTCGACGAGATCTATCACTTCATCTTCGTCCGTCCCGCCTTCTGGATCGGCCGCGTTTTCTGGAAGCAGGGCGACGGGCGTATCATTGACGGGCTCGGACCGGATGGTATCGCCGCGCGCGTGCAGGACATCACGCGCCAGGTGGTCCGTCTCCAGAGCGGGTATCTCTATCACTATGCCTTCGCCATGCTGCTCGGCGTTGCCGGGCTCGTGACCTGGTTCATGGTCGGAGGGGCATGACGATGACCGACGGCAATATTCTTTCGCTGATTACCTTCCTGCCGCTGGTCGGTGCGCTCATCATTCTGGTGACGCGCGGCGATGAGGCGACGGTTGCCCGCAACGCGCGCTACGTCGCGCTCTGGACGACCTCGATCACCTTCGTCGTCTCGCTCTATATCTGGTGGAAGTTCGATCCGACGACCGCCGATTTCCAGTTCGTCCAGAAGTCGGAATGGCTCGGCGGCGCGATCAACTACCACATGGGCGTCGACGGCATCTCGATGCTCTTCGTCATCCTCACCACCTTCCTGATGCCGGCCTGTATCCTCGCAAGCTGGACCTCCATCGAGAAGCGCGTGAAGGAATACATGATTGCCTTCCTCGTGCTGGAAACGCTGATGATCGGCGTCTTCTGCGCGCTCGATCTTGTCCTCTTCTACATCTTCTTCGAGGGCGGCCTGATCCCGATGTTCCTCATCATCGGTGTCTGGGGCGGCGCGCGCCGCATCTATGCGAGCTTCAAATTCTTTCTCTACACCTTCGCGGGCTCGGTCTTGATGCTCCTCGCCATCATGGCGATGTACTGGTCCGCCGGTACCACCAGCATCCCCGTGCTGCTCGAGCATGATTTCCCGGTCAGCATGCAGACCTGGCTCTGGCTCGCCTTCTTCGCCTCCTTCGCGGTGAAGATGCCGATGTGGCCGGTCCATACCTGGCTGCCCGATGCCCACGTCGAGGCGCCCACCGCGGGCTCGGTCATCCTGGCCGGCATCCTGCTCAAGATGGGCGGCTACGGCTTCCTGCGCTTCTCGCTGCCCATGTTCCCGGTCGCCTCCGCCGATCTCGCCTGGCTCGTCTTCGGCATGAGCGTGATTGCGATTGTCTACGCCTCGCTCGTCGCGCTGGTGCAGGAGGACATGAAGAAACTCATCGCCTATTCATCCGTCGCCCATATGGGCTTCGTGACGATGGGCCTCTTCGCCGCGAACACGCAGGGCATTCAGGGCGGCATCTTCCAGATGCTGTCGCATGGCTGGATTTCCGGCGCGCTCTTCCTCTGCGTCGGTGTCGTCTATGACCGAATGCACACGCGCGAGATTTCGGCCTATGGCGGCCTCGTGAACCGCATGCCGCTCTATGCCGCGGCCTTCCTGATCCTCACCATGGCCAATGTCGGCCTGCCGGGCACCAGCGGCTTCGTCGGTGAATTCCTGACCATCATCGGCACCTTCAAGGTCAACACCTGGGTCGCGGCCATCGCCGCCACAGGCGTCATCCTCGCAGCCGGTTACGCGCTGCTGCTCTATCGCCGCATCGTCTTCGGCCCGCTGGAGAAGGACACGCTCAAATCGATCATGGATCTCAACCGCCGTGAAATCGTGACCATCGCGCCGCTCGTCGCCGCGACCATCTTCTTCGGCGTCTATCCGGCGCCGATCATGGAAGTCACGGCCGTCTCGGTCGAAAACCTGATCGCGAATTACAACGCCGCCATCGAGGCGCATAGCGTCGCCGGTGAAACCGGCCTTATCGGCGAGGTCGCAAGCCTCTTCGCCGGAAACTGATCTCGGGAACGAATGACAATGGAAGAAGCAGCATCCACCGTTCCGGCCATCCTTCCGGCCCTGCCCGAGATCGTTCTCGCGGTGGGCGCAATGGCGCTTCTCATGTTCGGCGTCTTCCGCGCTGGCTCCACCGCGCGCGAAACCTCGATCGGCGTGCTGGGTCTCTTCGTCCTCGTCGCGGCGCTGCTCGTCGTCGAGCCGAACGAGACCGTGCTTGCCTTCGGCGGCAGCTTCGTCGTCGACGGCTTCACCAAATTCATGAAACTGCTGACGCTCATCGCCGCCGGTGCCGCGATCGTCATGTCGCTCACCTTCATCAAGCGCGAAGGGATCGACCGTTTCGAGTTCCCCATCCTGATCGCGCTGGCCACGCTCGGCATGTTCATGATGATCTCGGCCAACGGCCTGATAGCGCTTTACATGGGCCTCGAGCTGCAGAGCTTCGCGCTTTATGTCATCGCCGCCTTCCACCGCGACAACACGCGGGCGACGGAAGCGGGCCTCAAATATTTCATCCTCGGCGCGCTTGCCTCGGGCATGCTGCTCTACGGCTCCTCGCTCATCTATGGTTTCACGGGCTCCGTCGAGTTCCCGGCCATTGCCGCCGTGCTGCAGGCCGACGGTGCCAGCATCGGCGCCATCTTCGGCATCGTCTTCGTGCTGGCGGGCCTCGCCTTCAAGATTTCCGCCGTGCCCTTCCATATGTGGACGCCGGACGTCTATGAGGGCGCGCCGACGCCCGTCACCGCCTTCTTCGCGGGTGCGCCCAAGGTCGCGGCTATGGCGCTCGTCATCCGCGTTCTCTTTGGCGCCTTCCCCTCGATGGAAGACCAGTGGCAGCAGATCGTCATCTTCATCTCGATTGCCTCGATGGTGCTCGGCGCCTTCGCCGCCATCGGCCAGTCCAACATCAAGCGTATGCTGGCCTACAGCTCCATCTCGCATATGGGTTTCGCGCTGGTCGGCGTCGCCGCCGGTTCGCCGGAAGGCCTGCGCGGCGTTCTCGTCTATCTCACCATCTATGTCGTCATGAATGCCGGCGTCTTCTGCTGCGTCCTCGCGATGAACCGCAAGGAAGGTTATGTCGAGAGCATTTCCGATCTCGCGGGCCTCTCGCGCAGCCGCCCCATGCTCGCCTTCATCTTCGCCATGCTCATGTTCTCGCTGGCGGGCGTGCCGCCGCTGGCGGGCTTCTTCGGCAAGTTCTATGTCTTCATGGCGGCCATCGAGGCCGGTCTCTATCCGCTGGCCGTGATCGGCGTCCTCGCCAGCGTCGTCGGCGCGTACTACTACCTGCGCATCGTCAAGATCATGTATTTCGACGAACCGGCAGAGCCCTTTGAGGCGCAGCTGCCGGGCGAGATCGCGGCCGTGCTCGGCGTCTCCGGCGTCTTCACCATGCTCTTCTTCGTCTATCCGGGAGCCCTCATCGCGGGCGCCGAGGTGGCCGTCACCGCGCTCTTCCCCTGATGCGGACATGACTGCCGACATCCGCCGCTTCGAAGAGATCGACAGCACCAACGAAGAGGCGCGCCGCCTTGGCGATGCTGGCACAGAAGGCCCCGTCTGGATCGTTGCGAAGCGGCAGACGGCTGGCCGCGGCCGCCGGGGCAGGGCATGGGAAAGCCCCACCGGCAATTTCATGGGCACGCTCTACCTCACGCCCCGCTGCGGCCCGCGCGAGGCGGGCGAGCTTTCCTTCGTCGCCGCGCTCGCTGTCCATCAGGCGGTGGAAAGCCTCCTGCCGCCGCCGCTCCGCGGCGCGCTCCGCCTCAAATGGCCGAACGACCTTCTCCATGACCGCGCCAAACTCGCTGGCATCCTGCTCGAGTCATCGGGCGTCGCCGGCGCCGAAGTGGCCTGGGTCGCAATCGGCATGGGGATCAATCTCGCCACCCATCCCGAAGGCCTCGAATACAGGGCCACATCGCTCGCTGCGATCGGCTGCGCACCCGTCACGCCCGATGAGGCGCTCGCCGCGCTCGATGCGTCTTTCAGCCATTGGCTTTCCGTCTGGCGCGGCCAGAACGGCTTTGCCGCCATCCGCGAAGCCTGGCTGAAGCGCGCGGAAGGCCTTGGCGGTTCCATCACCGTCCGCCTCGCAGATGCGGTGATCGAAGGCATTTTCGAGGGCCTCGCGCCCGATGGCGCCCTCCAGCTCCGCTTGCCCGGCGGCGAGTTGCGCCTCATTTCGGCGGGAGATGTGTTCTTTCCGCGCCCGGCGCACTAGGTTCTGCTCATGAGTAAATCCACCCCCCTAAATCCACAGGACGAATTCGTCTTCCTGCCGCTCGGCGGCTCCGGCGAAATCGGCATGAACCTCAACCTCTATGGCTACGGGCCGGAGGATGACCGCCGCTGGATCATCGTCGATATCGGCGTCACCTTCGGCGACGACCGCACCCCCGGCATCGATCTCATCATGCCGGACCCCGCCTTCATCGAGGAACGGCGCGACGAACTCATCGCCATCGTGCTCACCCACGCCCATGAAGACCACATCGGCGCCGTCGCCCATCTCTGGCCGCGCCTGCGCTGCCCGGTCTATGCCACGCCCTTCACCGCGGCGATGGTGCGCGGCAAGCTCATCGAGGCGGGCATCGAGGCGGAAGTGCCCATGCACATCATCCCGCTCGGCCACCGCTTCGATCTCGGGCCCTTCGACATCGAACTCGTCACGCTCACCCATTCGATCCTGGAGCCGAACGCGCTGGCGATCCGCACGCCGCTCGGCCTTGCGCTCCATACCGGCGACTGGAAGATCGACCCCGATCCCGTGGTCGGCGGCGACATAGATGAAGCGCGCCTCCGCGCCATCGGCGATGAGGGCGTGCGCGCCATCATCTGCGACAGCACCAATGTCTTCACCCCCGGCACCTCCGGTTCCGAGGCCGATGTCGCGGCAAGCCTGATCGAGTTATTGAAGCAATGCGAGGGCAGGGTGGCCGTCACCACCTTCGCGTCGAATGTCGCCCGCCTTGAAAGCATCATCCGCGCGGGCGAGGCCGTCGGCCGCCACCCCGTTCTCGTCGGCCGCTCCATGCACCGCGTTGTCGCCGCCGCGCGCGAGGCGGGCTATCTCCACGACCTGCCGAAAATCGTCAGCGAGGACGATGCGGGCTACCTCCCGCGCGACAGCGTGCTCTTCGTCTGCACCGGCAGTCAGGGCGAGCCGCGCGCGGCCCTTGCCCGCATCGCCGAGGACAATCATCCGGGCATCGTGCTGGAGAAGGGCGACACGGTCATCTTTTCTTCCCGCGTCATCCCTGGCAACGAAACCTCGATCTTCGACCTGCAGAACCGGCTCGCCGAACGCGGCATCCGCATCGTCACCGAAAAAGACCACTTCGTTCACGTCTCCGGCCATCCCTGCCGGGATGAGCTTGCCGCCATGTATCAATGGATCAGGCCCGAAGTGGCGATCCCCGTTCACGGCGAGGCCCGCCATCTGGCGGAACATGCTGCCCTCGCGCGCGAGCTTCAGGTGCCAGAGCAGGTGGTGGTCCGCAACGGCCTCATGGTCCGCCTCGCGCCCGGTGCCGCCGAGGTGATCGACGAGGCCCCCTCCGGCCGCCTCTATCTTGATGGCGAGGTGCTGACCGAAGAAGACGAGGGCGCCGTGCAGGAGCGCCGCCGCCTCGCCTTCGCGGGATCGGTCTTTGTCAGCGTCGTGCTGGACGGGAAGGGCGAGGTCCGGGGCGAGCCTCAGGTACGCCTCATGGGGCTCCCGGAAGAGGATTCGCACGGCGTTGCCTTCGAGGACCGGGCGCTCGACGCGGTGGACGAAGCCTTCGACCGCCTGCCGAAGAAGCGCCGCGGCAATGATGATGACGTAGCGGAATTCTTGCGCCGCGCCGTCCGCAGCGCGCTCCGCCGTGAATGGGGCAAGAAACCCCAGGTCGAGGTGGTCGTGACCCGGATTTGACCATTTTCGAGGCACTCGAAAATGGCAAGCGCGACCGCGCGCCGCGCCCTATGGCGCGTAAGCCAAGCGCGCGGAGGCGCGCGCCGGCGCTTGAGGCAAAACAAAAATGACCTAACTTGTTTTGGCGGGAGAACCGGCCTAAACAAAGGGCATCTGAACTTTGAAACCGCTCCAGAATACGGAATAAGCCATGCTCGGACAGCTCAATCACGTTGCCATCGCCGTACCGGATATCAAAGCTGCGGCAGAGACTTACCGCCAAAAGTTCAACGCAAAAGTGTCGGACGCCGTCCCCCAGCCGGATCATGGCGTGACAACCGTTTTCGTCGATCTCGGCAACACCAAGATCGAATTGCTGGAACCGCTGGGCGAGGATTCGCCGATTGCCGGCTTCCTTGCCAAGAACCCGAAGGGCGGCATCCATCACATCTGCATCGAGGTGGACGATATCGAAGCCGCCTGCATCAAGATGAACGATGAAGGCGTCACCATCACCGGCACCGGCAAGCCGAAGATCGGCGCTCACGGCAAGCCCGTCGTCTTCCTGCACCCGAAAGACCTGAACGGCACGCTGGTCGAGCTCGAGCAGGCCTGAGACCGCGATGGACCTCGTATCCGGGCTGGCGATCTATTTCATTGTCTGGTGGCTGACCCTCTTCGCGGTCCTGCCTTGGGGCATCCGCTCGCAGCATGAGAGCGGCGAGGAGATCCCGGCCGGAACCGAGCCCGGCGCCCCCGTGCGCCCCGCGCTCCTGAAGAAGATGGCGGTCACCACGGTGATCGCTGCCTTCGTCTGGCTCTTCGTCTACTGGCTGCAGGTCGCCCAGCCGATCTCCTACGAAGACATCCCCTTCATGCCCGACTTCGGCAGCGGCCATAGCGGCTGAGCGCCCCCGCGCACCAAGACGAAAAAAGCACAAAAAAAGCAAGGTCAGCTTTCGCTGCCTTGCTGCTTTAGTGTTCCCTCATTTCGCGCCTCCGCGATCCTTGAGGATCGTCGAAGTCAGCGTTCCCTCCCTAAACTTGGACTGCGCTTTTGCGCTTTTCCCTTTTTGTGTCAGGGACTTTAGTGAGCCTGCGGCGACATGTCACGCGGTTTTTTATGCTCCGTGAAATTTTTGCATCATCCGCGTCACACGCGCGCAATGAAATGACCGTTCCACCCATCGAGGCATTCGTTTCATTGCAGGGCGAGCTTCACGGCAAAGGCAGCCGCGATGATCGCGATGGCCAGATTGAGGTCGCGCCAGCGGCCCGAAGCGAGCTTGATGCCTGCATAGGCGATGATGCCGAGCCCGATGCCGCTCGCGATGGAATAGGTGAGGGGAATGGCAAGCGCCGTCACCATCGCGGGCACGGCTTCGGTAATGTCGTCCCACGACATGTCGGCAAGACTGCGCGCCATCAGGCAGGCAACGAAGACGAGCGCGGGCGCTGTCGCATAGACCGGCACCGTGCCTGCGAGCGGCGCAAGGAAAAGGCTCGCAAGAAACAGCACGCCCACTGTCACCGCCATCAGCCCCGTGCGGCCGCCGCTCTCGATGCCTGCTGTGCTTTCGATATAGCTCGTCGTCGTCGATGTGCCGAGCGCCGCGCCGATTGCCGTCGCCGTCGAATCCGCCACCATCGCCTTGCGCAGCCGCGGCAGCTTGCCGTCTTCATCCACCATGCCCGCGCGCTGGCCGACGCTGACCAGCGTTCCCGTCGTGTCGAGCAGATCGATCAGCAGGAACACGAAGATGATGGTCACGAAGCCCATCTCGAAGGCGCCGCGAATATTCATCTCGAACAGCGTCGGCGCGAGCGAAGGCGGCATGTCGACGACGCCTTGCAGCGGTTGCAGCCCGAGCAGTACCGCCGCCGCCGTCACGCCGATGATCGTCAGCATGATCGCGCCCGGCACGCGCCGGAAATAGAGCGCGACCAGCGCGACGAACCCCGCCATCGCCAGCAGCGCGCCATGCGCACCGAGATTGCCGAGCGTCACCAGCGTTACCGGATGAGCCGCTACGATGCCCGCATTCTGCAGCCCGATCAGCGCGAGGAAAAATCCGATGCCCGCGCCGATGCCATATTTCAGCGATCGCGGGATCGCGTTCACGAGCCATTCGCGCAGCGGCGACAGCGACAGCGCAAGAAAGGCAATGCCGGAAACGAACACGCATCCGAGCGCCAGCCGCCAGTCGCCGCCGAATTGCGGCACCACCGTGAAGGCGAAATAGGCGTTGAGCCCCATCCCCGGCGCGAGCGCCACCGGGTAGTTCGCGTAGAGCCCCATGATGAGAGAGCCCGCCGCCGCCGCGATACAGGTCGCAACGAACACCGCCCCGAAATCCATCCCCGCCTGCGCGAGGATCGAGGGATTCACGAAAATGATATAGGCCATGGTGAGGAAGGTCGTGACGCCCGCCAATATCTCGGTACGGACAGTCGTCCCGTTCGCCGTGAGCGCGAAAAGGCGTTCGAGAAGTGCCATATTGCGGTCGGTCATCGAGCCCCTCTTACCCCTTGATCGTCATGGCCCGGCTTGTCCGGGCCATCCACGTCTTTCTTTTTGCTCGCTTCGCTTTGCTCGCAATGACGAACGGGAAAAAGGTCGATTGCCCCCGCTTCCCGCTATAATCCCCGAAACAATTCCTTAAAGCGCCCCGGCGCAGGATGGAAGCATGATGAAACGGCTCTTGTCCCTTCTGGTGCTTGTTCTCGCCGCCGCGCCCGCTCAGGCCGAACTCGCAGGCAGCGATGCCCCGCGCATTACCGAGATTTCCGAAAAGGACTGCCGCCACATCGCGCCCTATATTCCCGGCGGGGCGGACTATGTGCCGGGCGTCACGGCCGATGGCCGCGCCGTCGCCCCGGCGGATGTCGGCGGCGGCTTCGAATACCGCACCCGCGACGTTTATGAGTTCGACGCGATCATGGACCCGCTGCTGCGCCGGAATCCGGCTTTCACCTCCGCCACGCGTATGAACCTCGCCCGCATCGCCATAGACATGAAGACTGGCCGCGTCACCATGGACGGGCAGGACGTCACCGGCCTCGACCATGCGCTCGCCGAAGCCTGTGCAAGATTGCATCATCCCCAGCCGAAATGACCCGCGCCTGACCGGCTTTTGTTGACAGGCTCAGCCCCCGCCCGCAGGCTTTCCGGCAGTTGGGGCCCAGGATGGGCAAGGGGCGTTATCCATGATCTCTCGGTGGCGCAGAGCCGCGTTTGTTGCTGCTTCCGTTTTCCTCGCCGCCATGTTCGGCGCGGGCACCGTTGCCCATGCGCAGGAAGGGCGCTGGCGCATCACCAAGGAGCGCTGGGAGCCCTCCGACGAAAAGGCGTGGCAGGATTTCGTGGCCGGTCTCGGCGCTGCCGATTGCTGGACCTTCGACGAGTGCATCAAGAGCCCGGCCAATCCCTATCGCCACACCGATCCGAAGACCCGCTTCTATGTCGACTGCGCCGACATGCCCTATGTGCTGCGCGCCTATTTCGCCTGGAAGAACGGATTGCCCTTCGCCTGGCAGTCGGCCATGCGCGCCGCCGATGGCGAAAGGGGCGACATCCGCTATTCGCCCTTCGGCAATGTCACCATCGCGCGCGATTCCGTGCCCCGCACCGCCAATGGCGTGCCCGCCATTCCGATCCTCCACACGCTCGTCAATGTCGTCTCCACCGCCATGTTCCGCCGCAACTCGATGGCGGACGATCCGGTGATGTTCTCCGACACCTATTCGCCGCGCCTCGACCGCGAAGCGATCGTGCCGGGCACCATCACCTATGACGTGAACGGCCATGCTTCGATTGTCTGGCGCGTCGAGAGCGGCGGCCGCATCCTCATCTTCTCTTCGCATCCGGATCATTCGCTGAGCCGTTCCCACCTTGGCAAGGAGTTCCTGCGCACCGGGCCTGAGCTCGGCTCCATCTTCCAGAAGTTCCGCCCCATTGAGGTCGTCGGTGCCACGCGTGCCCCCAATGGTGCGCTGGTCGGCGGCCGCATCGTCGCCGCCTCGAATGACGAGATTCCCGATTTCTCGCTCGAGCAATATCAGGGCAGCCCGCCCGGCGACCCGATCCGCTGGGCCTCCGCCTCCTGGGTTCACAATGGCGAGAACCACGACTTTTACACCTATCTCCGTGCGCGCATGTCGGCGGGCGAACTCGAATACCGTCCGGTCGAGGAACTGCGCGCCATGATGCAGTCGATCTGCTTCGACGTGCGCTCGCGCAAGCAGGCCGTGGAAATTTCCATTGGCCGCAACATCCAGAACATGGACCCGCCGCCGCGCCTGCCGGACAACATCTACGGCACGCATGGCGTCTGGGAGCTTTACTCGACGCCGTCCCGCGACGCGCGCCTCAAGACCGCCTTCAAGGAAAAGTACGATCTCGTCGTCGAGTTCATCAAGATGGACATGGTGGATGCGCCGCGCCTCAACTATGACGGCGACGATCTCGCGGGCGATCTTCTCGCCGCCTATTGGGAGCAGAATGCCGCCTGCAACATCTCCTATGTGAACTCGGCCGGAACCACGGTTCAGCTATCGCTCGATCAGATCATCGGCCGGCTCTACGACCTCTCCTTCGACCCCTATCAATGCGTCGAACGCCGCTGGGGAGCGAAAGGCGATGAACTTGCCACCTGCCGCGACGGTGCGCTGAAGACCCGCTGGTACGAGGCGCAGCGTTTCCTAAGGAACCAGATCGACCGTACCTATGACGTCGATATGGGCTACACGATCGAGGATCTGGAGCGGGGCCCCTGGGGCCTGCGCACGGGCCGCGGCGTGGAGGAGGGGCCGGAAGTCAACGTCCGGGCCTATCTGGAAGGCCTGACGAGCCGTCGCACGGCAAGCGGTGAGATTGCGAATCCGCCCGCGACCCCCTAAAACTGGCCCACATTTGTCATCGTTCCGGCGGGCCTTTTGAGGGCCCCGCCGCGGGCCGCCCTGCCATCGTTGCGGCGGCCACATTCAGGGTCATCATGCGCCTTTCCAGATACTTCCTGCCCACGCTCAAGGAAAACCCCGCCGAGGCGCAGATCGTCTCCCATCGGCTGATGCTGCGCGCGGGCCTCGTCCGCCAGACGGCGGCGGGCATCTATGCCTGGCTGCCGCTCGGCCTCGCCGTGCTCCGCAATATCGAGAAGATCGTCCGCGAGGAACAGGCCCGCGCCGGCGCCATAGAACTCCTGATGCCGACGCTGCAATCAGCCGACCTCTGGCGCCAGTCCGGCCGCTTCGATGCTTATGGCCCCGAAATGCTCCGCATCAAGGACCGCCACGAGCGCGACATGCTCTACGGCCCCACCAACGAAGAGATGATTACCGACATCTTCAAGGGCGCCGTGAAGTCCTATCGCGACCTGCCGCGCAACCTCTATCACATCCAGTGGAAATTCCGCGACGAGATACGCCCCCGCTTCGGCGTCATGCGCGGCCGCGAATTCCTGATGAAGGACGGCTATTCCTTCGACCTCGATGTCGACAGCGCGCGTAATGCCTATCGCAAGATGTTCATCGCCTATCTGCGCACTTTTGCGCGGCTGGGCCTCAAGTCGATCCCGATGGCCGCCGACACCGGCCCCATCGGCGGTGACATGAGCCACGAATTCATCATCCTCGCCGAAACCGGCGAGAGCGCCGTCTTCTGCCACCGCGATCTCGTGGACATGCCGGTCCCTGGCGACGACATCGACTATGACGGCGATCTGGAAGCAGCGATCCGCGCCCGCACCGATCTCTATGCCGCCACGGACGAAAAACACGACGAAGCGAAATTCGAGGCCGAAGTCCCCGCCGACAAGCGCCTCTCCGCACGCGGCATCGAGGTCGGCCACATCTTCTTCTTCGGCACGAAATATTCGCAATCGATGGGCTGCGTCGTGCAGGGCCCGGACGGCAAGGAAACGCCGCTCCAGATGGGTTCCTACGGTATCGGCGTCTCGCGCCTCGTCGGCGCCATCATCGAGGCAAGCCACGACGAAAACGGCATCGTCTGGCCGGATGCCGTCGCGCCCTTCAAGGTCGGCCTCGTGAACCTGAAAAGCGGCGATGCGGAAACCGATGCCGCCTGCGCCGCGCTTTACGGCAAGCTTCAGGCGGCGGGCGTCTCCGTCCTCTATGACGACACGGACGAGCGCGCTGGCGCCAAGTTCTCCAACATGGACCTGATCGGTCTGCCCTGGCAGCTCGTCGTCGGCCCGCGCGGCCTCAAATCCGGCACCGTCGAACTGAAGCGCCGCGCCACCGGCAAAAAGGAAGAACTTTCCGCCGAAGCGGCGCTGGCGAAGATCTCGGGTGAAAGCTGATAAAGGTTGAAACGAGACTGTCGAATGTAACCCGCAAACCCCTCCATCCGGACCACCCTCCCCTTGAGGGAGGGTCAAAATTTGCACCGCAAATTTTGGGGAGGGGTAAGCGATAAAAACGGGAGGCGTGCCATCCGCTAATAGCGGAGACCCCCTCCCCGAAATTTACTTCGCTGGCGCTCGCAAATTTCGACCCTCCCTCAAGGGGAGGGTGCTGCCCTGAACTTCCGCCGGGCACAAAGCAGGATAGAAAATGACAGAGGCCGCCTACCACCGCGAAAGATGCACCGGCAAGAGCCGCGCCTTTGGCGCTTTCGAGTGGCTGCTCGCCATGCGCTATCTGCGCTCGCGCCGCCGCGAAGGCATCGTCTCCGTCATTGCCATCATCTCCTTCCTCGGCATCATGCTGGGCGTTGCCACGCTCATCATCGTCATGTCGGTGATGAACGGTTTTCGCACAGAGCTTCTCTCGCGCATCCTCGGCATCAATGGCCACATGTATGTGCAGGGCATCGGCGTCAACATCACCGATTACGACACGCTCGCCGCCGAATTGCGCAATGTGCCGGGCATCACCGCCGTCTCGCCGCTGGTCGACGGTCAGGTCATGGTGCAAAGCCCCTATAATGCCGGCGGCGCGCTGGTGCGCGGCATGCGCGAGGCTGATCTGAAGTCGATGCCGCTTCTCGCAGACAACATCAAGGAAGGCTCGCTCGACGGGCTCGATGAGTTTGGCGGCGTCGCTGTCGGTTCGCGCATGGCGCAGAATCTCGGTCTCAATCTCGGCGACAACATCACGCTCCTCTCGCCGCGCGGTGCGATCACACCCTTCGGCACGGCGCCGAAGGTCGGCGCCTTTGAAATCCGCGCCATCTTCGAGCTTGGCATGTCTGAGTATGATGCGAGCTTCGTCTTCATGCCGCTCGATGAGGCGCGCATGTTCTTCCGCACCAATGAAGGCGTGAGCGCGCTTGAAATCCGCGTGACGAACCCCGACCGCATCAATGATTTCGTCGCCCGCGTGGCCAATGCGGCAGGCCCCTGCTGTCAGGTCACCACATGGCAGCAGCGCCACGAAAGTTTCTTCTCCGCCCTTCAGGTGGAGCGGAACGTGATGTTCCTCATCCTCACGCTCATCCTCATCGTCGCCTCGCTCAACATCATCTCCGGCCTCGTCATGCTGGTGAAGGACAAGGGCAGGGACATTGCGGTCCTGCGTACCATGGGTGCCACGCGCGGCGCCGTCATGCGCGCCTTCTTCATCTCCGGCGCCTCGATCGGCGTCATGGGTACGATCGCCGGCTTCCTTCTCGGCCTCGTCTTCTGCCTCAACATCGAGACGCTCCGCCAATGGCTGTCGAGCCTTTCCGGCACGGAGCTTTTCTCGCCGGAAGTCTATTTCCTGAGCCGTATGCCGGCGGAGGTCGATCCGGGCGAAGTCACCGCCGTCGTGCTGATGGCGCTTTTCCTCTCCTTCGCGGCCACGCTCTATCCCGCCTGGCGCGCCGCCTCGCTCGATCCGGTGGAGGCGCTTCGCTATGAGTGATTATGCCTATGACGAAATGCCGGTCCTGAGCCTGCGCGGCATCACCCGCACCTACATGCAGGGCGAGGAGGAGCTGCGGATCTTCGCAGGCGCCGATCTCGATGTCTGGCGGGGCGAGATCGTCGCGCTGGTCGGTCCCTCCGGCGCAGGCAAGTCCTCGCTGCTGCATATTGCGGGTCTTCTTGAAGCGCCGAATGCCGGTCAGGTCTGGATCGGCGGCCGCGATTGCGTGGCCCTTTCGGATGCGCGCCGCACCGCTGTCCGGCGCTCCGAAGTCGGCTTCGTCTACCAGTTCCACAATCTCCTGCCCGAATTCTCGGCCGTGGAAAATGTCATCCTGCCGCAGATGATCGCGGGCGTGTCCCGCCGCGAAGCGCATGGCCATGCGATGGACCTGCTTGGCCGCATGGGCCTTGCCCAGCGGGCGGAGCACCGCCCGGCGGAGCTGTCCGGCGGCGAGCAGCAGCGCGTCGCCATTGCCCGTGCGCTTGCCAATCACCCCGGCATCCTTCTCGCCGACGAGCCGACCGGCAATCTCGACCCCAAGACCGCCCGCATGGTCTTTGGCGAGCTCATGAACATCTGCCGCTCGGAAGGGGTCGCCGCCATCATTGCGACCCACAATCTCGACCTCGCAAGCCACATGGACCGGGTCGTCCTGCTCCATGAAGGCATCCTCCACGAAGGCACCGATCTCGCCGCGGCATATCAGAGCCTTTAGGGGATATTTTCCCGTTCCGTGCCCCGCATTTTTCAATCGTCCCTGCTTCGGCCCCCATTGACAGACGAGAACAAAAAGGCAACTCTCCGAACCAGAACATTTCACGAACATATCTGGAGGGCTTCGATATGCGTGCGATCTGGAACAGGGCTTCGGAGGGTGAGGCGCGGGAATGGGTGAAGGATGTGGCGGGGCTCGTCTCCATCGCCGCCTTCCTCTGGGCCACCACCGCCTGGCTCCATATTGCCGAGGTCATGGTCGGCTGAGGCGGCAGGGCAAAGAGCGGAGATAGATCGGATTCCGCTCCGTGAAGCGGGTTCTCCACAGGAATCATGCGGCGCTGGCCGTGACTCCGCGCCGTCGCCGCCCGACAATGACGCATGGCCGACTCGATGCCGCAGTTCATCCATCTCCGTCTCCATTCCGCCTATTCGCTGCTCGAAGGCGCGATACGGATCAAGGAGATCCCCAAGCTCTGCAAGGCCGACGGCATGCCTGCGGTGGCGCTCACCGACACTGGCAACCTTTTCGGCGCATTGGAGTTTTCCGAGGTTTTGGCCGAAGCGGGCATCCAGCCCATTACCGGCTGCACGCTTCCCATCCGCCTCGATGAGCCCGAGGAGCCCTCGCGCGGCCCCGCCCGCCGCGACCCGCATGGCGTTCTTGCCCTTCTGGTGAAGGACGAGCAGGGTTACGCCAACCTCATGAAGCTCTCGAGCCTCGCCTTTCTCGAGCCCGAAGCGGGCGAGGCGGCGCATGTTTCGCTCGCCCGCCTCGCACAATATGGTGAGGGCCTCATCTGCCTCACCGGCGGGCCTGACGGCGTCGTGAACCGGCTTCTCGAACAGGGCCAGAAGGACGCGGCCGAGGCCCTTCTCCTCAAGCTGAAGTCGATTTTCGGTGACCGCCTCTATGTCGAGTTGCAGCGTCACGACATGCCTGCCGAGCGCCAGACGGAAGGCCCGCTGGTCGATTTCGCCTATGCCCATGACATTCCGCTCGTCGCCACCAACGAACCATATTTCACGACGGAAGAAGAATATGAGGCGCATGACGCGCTGATCTGCATTGCAGGCGGCGCCTATGTCGTGCAGGCCGACCGCCGCCGCCTCACGCCCGAGCACCGCTTCAAGTCGCAGGCGGAAATGCTGGCGCTCTTTGCCGATCTGCCGGAAGCGACCGCGAACACCATCGAGATCGCGCGCCGCTGCGCCTTTCGCCCGCGCACCCGCAAGCCCATCCTGCCGAAATTCGCCGCCGGCACTTCCGAAGCCGATGAGCTTCGCCGTCAGGCCCATGAAGGCCTGACCGCGCGCCTCGCGTCGCAGGACGCTGTCGCGCCTGAGGAGGAATACCGCAAGCGTCTCGATTTCGAGCTTGATGTCATCATCAAGATGGAATTCCCCGGCTACTTCCTCATCGTTGCCGACTTCATCAAATGGGCGAAGGCGCATGACATTCCGGTCGGGCCGGGCCGTGGTTCGGGTGCCGGCTCCGTCGTTGCCTGGGCGCTTACCATCACCGACCTCGATCCGCTCCGCTTCGGCCTCCTCTTCGAGCGCTTCCTCAATCCTGAGCGCGTCTCGATGCCGGACTTCGATATCGACTTCTGTCAGGACCGCCGCGATGAGGTGATCCGCTATGTGCAGTCCCGCTACGGCTATGAGCAGGTCGCGCAGATCATCACCTTCGGAAAACTTCAGGCCCGCGCCGTGCTGCGCGATGTCGGCCGCGTCCTGCAAATGCCCTATGGCCAGGTTGACCGCCTCTGCAAGATGGTGCCGAACAATCCGGCCAACCCCGTTACGCTCGCCCAGGCGATCGAAGGCGAGCCGCGCCTTCAGGAGGAGCAGCGCAACGACGAGACCGTCGCCCGCCTTCTCGAAATCGGCGGCCGCCTCGAAGGGCTCTACCGTCACGCCTCGACCCATGCCGCAGGCGTCGTGATCGGCGACCGCCCGCTCGATGAGATTGTGCCGCTCTATCGCGATCCGCGCTCCGACATGCCCGTCACCCAGTTCAACATGAAATGGGTTGAGCCGGCCGGCCTCGTGAAGTTCGACTTTCTCGGCCTCAAGACGCTCACTGTGCTTGACCGCGCGGTGAAGCTCGTTGCCCGCCGCGATATTCAGGTCGACCTGCTGCAACTGCCGCTCGAGGACAAGAAAACCTTCGACATGCTTGGCCGCGGCGAAACGGTCGGCGTGTTCCAGCTTGAAAGTTCGGGTATGCGCGATGTGCTGCGCAAGCTCGAGGCCGACCGTTTCGAGGACATCATCGCCCTTGTGGCGCTTTATCGTCCCGGCCCGATGGACAACATCCCGTCCTATATCCGCCGCAAGCATGGGCAGGAGAAGCCTGACTATCTGCACCCGATGCTCGAACCTGTCCTGAAGGAGACGCACGGCGTCATCATCTATCAGGAACAGGTGATGCAGATCGCGCAGATCCTGTCCGGCTATTCGCTCGGCGAAGCCGATCTTCTCCGCCGTGCCATGGGCAAGAAGATCAAGGCCGAGATGGAAGCGCAGAAGGAACGCTTCGTCACCGGCGCCGTTGCCAAAGGTGTCGACAAGGCGCAGGCCGCGAGCATCTTCGAGCTGGTGGACAAGTTCGCGGGCTATGGCTTCAACAAGTCCCATGCCGCGGCCTATGCGCTCGTCGCCTATCAGACGGCATGGCTCAAGGCGAACCATCCGGTCGAGTTCCTCGCAGCCTCGATGAGTCTCGATCTCGGCAATACCGACAAGCTCGGCATCTTCAAGCAGGAGGCGGAACGCCTCGGCATCAAGGTGCGTCCGCCCTGCGTCAATCGCTCCGAGGCGCTATTCGGCGTTGCCGATGGTGAAATCCTCTATGCGCTCGCCGCCATCAAGAATGTCGGCTTGCAGGCCATGGAACATATCGTCGAGGTCCGCCGGGAAGGCGGCCCCTTCCGCGACCTGTTCGATTTCGCCCGCCGCATCAATCCGCGCATGGTCAACAAGCGTGCGCTCGAAAATCTCGCCCGCGCCGGCGCCTTCGATGCGTTGAACCCCAACCGGGCGCAGGTGCTCGCCTCCGTCGACATGATGCTCGGCACGGCCAATGCCGCGATCCGTGAGCAGGAGAGCCAGCAGGGTGGTCTCTTTGGCGATGATCCGGGCGTTGCGTCCTCGGGTCCGCAGCTCCCGGCCGCCGATCCCTGGATGCCGATGCAGCGCCTGACCGAAGAATTCAACGCCGTCGGATTCTATCTCTCCGGCCATCCGCTCGATGATTACCAGACCGACCTGAAGCGGGCGGGCGTCGTCACCTATGCCGAGCTTCTCGCGCGCGGCAATCGGGCCGAGCTTGTCGCGGGCACCGTCACCGCGCTCCAGCAGCGCAAGTCGAAGAAGGGCAACCCCTTCGCCTTCCTCAGCCTCTCCGATCCGACCGGCCAGTTCGAGCTGGTTGTCTTCTCCGAAGCCCTGTCGCAGTTCCGCAGCCTCATGGAGCCGGGCAATGCCATCGTGATCGGCGTCGAGATCGACCGTATGGGGGACGAGGTCAAACTTCGTGCCCAGTCCGTCCGCTCCGTCGATGAGGTCGTGAAGGATACCGGTGCGGGGCTCCGCATCTTCATCGACGATGCCGCGCCGCTCGCCACCGTGAAGTCGCGCCTGACCGAAAAGGGCAAGGGTCTCGTTTCGCTCGTCCTGATGGGCGAGGGGGGCAGGGAGGTCGAGCTGCGTTTGAAGGACCGTTACCGGGTGACGCCGCAGATCCGCGGCGCGATCAAGTCGGTCCCCGGCGTGGTCGACATCCGCGAAATATGACAGAACGATGACATTATCGTGACGGCAGGCCCGCCATCCGGCGTCTAACTTGCCGTCCCGCTTGCCTTTTTGCCGTTTTCCCCTATAAAGGCGCCATTCCACACGCGGGGTTCGGCTCTCCCACTTCCTTTTTGTGAAGGAAAACATAGGGTTAGTCGGTCCGGTGCGGCGTTTGCCGTTCACTCCCCGCGGAGGTTCAACCGGAAAAGGAGATAGGGTGTCATGGCACTCCCCGATTTTTCTATGCGTCAGCTTCTCGAGGCCGGTGTCCACTTCGGTCACCAGACCCATCGCTGGAATCCGAAGATGGAAAAGTTCCTCTTCGGCGACCGCAACAACATCCACATCATCGACCTCGCGCAGACAGTTCCGCTGCTGCATCAGGCACTTGTCGCTGTCCGCGACGTGGTGGCCGGCGGCGGCCGTGTGCTCTTCGTCGGCACCAAGCGTCAGGCGTCGGAGCCGGTCGCTCAGGCCGCCAAGCAGTGCGCTCAGTACTACATCAATCATCGCTGGCTCGGCGGTATGCTGACCAACTGGAAGACCATTTCGAATTCGATCCGCCGCCTGCGCGAGCTCGATGAAATGCTCTCCGGTGAAGCCCGCGGCCTGACCAAGAAGGAAGTCCTGAACCTGACTCGCGAGCGCGACAAGCTCGAGCGCGCCATCGGCGGTATCAAGGACATGGGCGGCCTGCCGGACCTCATCTTCGTGATCGACACGAACAAGGAAGAGATCGCGATTCAGGAAGCCCGCAAGCTCGGCATCCCGGTTGTCGCCATTCTCGACTCGAATTCGAACCCGGATGGCATTGCCTATCCGGTTCCGGGCAATGACGACGCCGCCCGCGCGATCAGCCTCTATTGCGACCTTGTCTCGCGTGCCGTCATCGACGGTATCTCGCAGAGCCAGTCGGCCTCGGGCATCGACATCGGTGCCGCTGCCGAACCTGTGGCCGAAGAAGTGCCGGCTGTCGCCGAGTAATCGACGCTTTCGCATTGGCCCGGCTCCGGCCGGGCCAATTCTGGCTTTCAATGCCCCGCTGCGCTGTTCGCCCGGGGGTGACAGACAATCGAGGATACAATGGCTGAGATCACCGCAAGCATGGTGAAGGAACTGCGCGAGAAGACCGGCGCAGGCATGATGGACTGCAAATCGGCGCTGAATGAAACCGGCGGCGACATGGAAGCTGCGATCGACTGGCTGCGCACCAAGGGTCTCGCCAAGGCCGCCAAGAAGGCGGGCCGCGTGGCGGCTGAAGGTCTGATCGGTGTGGTGGCGAACGGCACCGCTGGCGCGGTTGTGGAAGTGAATTCCGAAACCGATTTCGTCGCGCGCAACGATCAGTTCCAGAAGATGGTGACCGACATTGCGAAGGTCGCGCTCGAGAATGGCGGTGACTTCGACAAACTCGTTGCCGCGAACTATCCGGGCACCTCGAAGTCCGTGAAGGATCATGTGACCGAAATGGTCGGCACCATCGGCGAGAACATGAATGTTCGCCGCGCCGGTTTCATCTCGGTGTCGGACGGTGCGGTTGCCGCCTACGTCCACAATCAGGTCGTGCCGGGCCTCGGCAAGATCGGTGTGCTCGTTGGCCTCGAGTCGACGGGCGACAAGGCGAAACTTCTCGAGCTCGGCCGCCAGATCGCCATGCACATCGCGGCGACGAACCCGCTCTCGACCCGCAAGGAAGACCTGGACCCTGCCGTCGTCGAGCGTGAGCGCAATGTCCTCATCGCCGAGGCCAAGGAGTCCGGTCGTCCGGAAAACATCATCGAAAAGATGGTGGAAGGCCGTATCCGCAAGTTCTACGAGGAAGTCGTGCTTCTCTCGCAGGCCTTCGTGATGAACCCTGACGACACGGTCGAAAAGGCCGTCAAAGCTGCCGAAGCCAGTGTCGGTGCCCCGATCACGGTGGTCGGCTTCGTCCGTTTCGCACTGGGCGAGGGTATCGAAAAGGAAGAAACCGACTTTGCAGCCGAGGTTGCGGCAGCAGCCCGCGGCTGACAAGCAGCCGAAAGGTGAAATTGAATGCAACGCCCCCTTCGCCAGATGGCGTTGGGGGCGTTATTGTCTTGAGGGTTCGCGGGATTCGGGAAACCGGCCTGCATTGCCCCTAGCGTGAGATTTGTAGGCCTTCCCGGCCGGCCACGACGGAACGGATGCCCATGCCCGAAAAACCGCTCTATTCCCGCGTTTTGCTCAAGGTGTCGGGCGAGGCCCTGATGGGCGATGGCCAGTACGGTATCGACATTGCGACGGTCGATCGGGTGGCTCGCGATATCAAGGAAGCTGTAGAGGCCGGTGTTCAGGTCTGCCTCGTCATCGGCGGGGGCAACATCTTCCGCGGCCTGTCTGGGGCGGCCAAGGGTATGGAACGAGCCAGCGCCGACTATATGGGCATGCTCGCAACTGTGATGAATGCGCTGGCGATGCAGACCGCGCTGGAAGCGATTGATATTCCGACCCGTGTCCAGTCTGCGATCCCTATGACCACGGTTTGCGAACCTTATATTCGCCGCCGTGCCGTGCGCCACATGGAAAAGGGGCGGGTGGTCATCTTTGCAGCCGGGACCGGCAATCCGTTTTTCACAACGGACACCGCCGCCGCGCTCCGGGCGGTCGAAATGGGCTGCGATGCGCTCTTCAAGGGTACGCAGGTCGACGGTGTCTATTCCGCCGATCCCCACAAGGTTGCGAATGCGGAACGCTACGACCGTCTGACTTTCATGGACGTGCTGTCGCGCGACCTCAAGGTCATGGATGCCTCCGCAATCGCACTTGCCCGCGAGAACAACATACCGATCATCGTCTATTCGATCGACGAACCTGGCGGTTTCGCCAAGGTTCTGAAAGGTGCCGGCCGTTGCACGGTGATCTCGAACGCCGCCTGAAGCACGGTGCGCCAAATACAAGAAGGACAGGAAATGGCTAACGACAGTTTTGACATCGATGATACCGAACGCCGGATGCGCGGTGCGCTTCAGTCGCTGAAGCAGGAATTCGCGGGCCTGCGGACCGGGCGCGCGACGGCAAGTTTGCTGGAGCCCATCATGGTCGAAGCTTATGGGCAGTCCATGCCGATCAACCAGGTTGGAACGATCGGCGTGCCGGAGCCGCGGATGCTGACGGTTCAGGTCTGGGACAAGAGCATGGTTTCTGCGGTCGAAAAGGCAATCCGCAGTTCGGGCCTCGGGCTGAACCCGGTCGTTGACGGCATGCTTCTCCGTTTGCCAATTCCGGAGCTCAATCAGGAACGCCGTGCCGAGCTGACCAAGATCGCCGCCAAATATACGGAACAGGCCCGCATTGCAGTCCGCAATGTCCGTCGCGACGCGATGGATGAATTGAAGCGCCTCGAAAAAGACTCACAGATGAGTCAGGACGATCACAAGAGCTGGGCCGACAAGGTTCAGAAGTTGACCGACAAGGTGATCGGCGAAATCGATGCCGCTCTCGCGCACAAGGAGGCGGAAATCATGCAGGTCTGATACCCTGCGTGCTTGAAAATGGGTGAGAGGTTGCCGTTAACAATATGATTTCCATCGGGGAAAAACTGGCGCCATGACGCTCACCTCCGGCAAGAAGCTGAGTGAGGCTGCCCCGGGCAAATTGCCCCGCCATGTAGCCATCATCATGGATGGCAATGGCCGCTGGGCTGCGAGGCGCCACTTGCCGCGCGTTGCCGGGCATCGCCAGGGGGTCGAGGCCGTCCGAATTATCGTTCGTGCGGCCGGCGAGCTTGGCATCGAGTATCTGACCCTTTACGGCTTCAGCTCGGAAAACTGGAAGCGGCCGGCCGAGGAGGTCAGTGACCTGATGGGGCTCCTCCGCCTGTTCATCCGCCGCGATCTTGCCGAGCTTCATCAAAACGGCGTGCAAGTCCGTGTGATCGGCGACCGCGATCATCTCGACGCTGACATCGTGGCGTTGATCGACGAAGCTGAAGCGCTCACTCGTGAAAATGACCGGCTGAAGCTTCAGATTGCCTTCAATTACGGTGGGCAGAACGAGATCACCTCAGCCGTGCGCCGTATCGCGCGCGAGGTGAAGGCGGGACGTCTCGATCCCGAGGCAATCACGCCGGAGACAGTTTCAGGTTTCCTGGACACGGCGGGCATTCCCGATCCGGACTTGATCATTCGAACCAGCGGCGAAAAGCGCCTCTCAAACTTTCTGATCTGGCAGGGAGCTTACTCGGAGCTCGTTTTCTCGGATGCGCTTTGGCCTGACTTCACGCCCGAGAGGTTGCGCGAGGCGATCGATGAATATTGCAGCCGGAGCCGCCGATTTGGCGGTCTCGATGAGCCAGTGCAGGATGCCGGAAAATGACGGACGCAAGCGGAGCTCAAGCCGCAGGACGCACCGGCGACCTCAAGATACGCATCGCTTCGGCTCTTGTCCTCGCGCCGCTCGTTCTTGGCGCCGTGTGGCTGGGCGGCTGGTTCTTTGCCGGCTTGCTGGCGATCGCCGCCGTGCTTATGTCGCGCGAGATTGCGGGGCTCCTGTTTGGTGAGGCAAGCGCGGGAAGATCCGCGCTGCTTGCGGTGACCGCGCTTGCCGCGCTGGCGCTCGCAGGCGCGGGGTTGACGACGGCCGCCCTGGCCGCGGGCGCGGCCGGGCTCGCTTTTGCCCTGGCCGCCAGAAGCTGGACCGGCCAGCCGCTTTGGCCCGCCCTTTTCGCCTATCCCTATCTCATATTGCCGTTGGTGGCGCTTGTCTGGTTGCGCTCCGATCCAGGGCTTGGTCTTGCCGCCATCCTATGGCTGCTGGCCACGGTCTGGGCGATCGACATATTCGCCTATTTTGCCGGACGGTTTATCGGCGGGCCCAAGCTGGCCCCGAAAATTTCACCCAAGAAGACCTGGTCGGGTCTGATCGGCGGCATGGCAGGCGCTGCGGCCGTCGCGATCGTGACCTGGAACTGGCTCGGGTCGGGCTCGCTCGCGGCGTTGATCGGCATCGCCATCATGCTGACGGTTGTTGAGCAGGCGGGAGATTTTGCGGAATCGGCCTTGAAGCGCCGCTCCGGTGTGAAGGACTCAGGCCACCTCATTCCGGGACACGGCGGAATTCTTGACCGTGTGGACGGGCTTGTGGCTGTTGCGCTTGCTGCGGCTCTAATGGCGATATTCAACAATGCGGCGAACCCCGCCGCGGGAGTGCTGATTTGGTCCTGAGCACTGCCGCCGGAACGAAGGACGTGACCATGTCCCTGCCGTATGGCGCACGCCGGAGCGTCACCGTTCTCGGCTCAACGGGATCCATCGGCTGTTCGACGCTCGATCTGATTGCCCGAGACCGCGATCGCTTCGATCTGGTTGCTCTGACGGCACATCGCAATGTGGCCGCATTGGTGGCGCAGGCACGGGAGTTTCGCCCGCAGCTTGCCGTCATCGCCGACGAGACCCATTTCGGCCAGTTGAAGGACGGGCTTGCCGGAACCGGCATAGAGGTTGCGGCAGGCGAAGCCGCCATCATTGAGGCCGCCGCGCGGCCCGCCGACTGGGTGATGGCCAGCATTGTCGGCGCGGCCGGGCTCGCACCGACGCTGGCGGCGGTTCGGCGCGGCGCCCATGTGGCGCTTGCCAACAAAGAGTGCCTTGTTTCGGCCGGCCCCCTGTTTCTTGCCGAAGTGCGAAAGTCAGGCGCCACACTTCTGCCGGTCGATTCCGAACACAATGCGATCTTTCAGGTGCTGGACACCGGGCAGCTGGAGGCGGTCGACAAGATTGTGCTGACGGCCTCGGGCGGCCCTTTCCGGACGTGGAATATCGAGGAAATGGCCAAGGCAAGCCCCGCTCAGGCGATTGCCCATCCGCGCTGGGACATGGGCGCCAAGATATCCGTCGATTCTGCGACCCTGATGAACAAAGGGCTCGAACTCATTGAAGCGCATTATCTTTTTCCGGTTGGAGAGGCGCGCCTTGAGGTCATCATCCACCCGGAATCAATTATCCATAGCATGGTGGCCTATGTTGATGGTTCGGTTCTGGCGCAGCTAGGCTCGCCGGATATGCGCACGCCCATCGCCTATGCGCTCGCCTGGCCTGCCCGAATGGCGGCCCCGACCGAGAAGCTCAACCTTGCACAGATTGGCCGGTTAACCTTCGAAGAGCCTGATCTGCAAAGGTTTCCGGCCTTGGGGCTTGCGCGTGAGGCGCTTCGGGCTGCGGGTGCGGCGCCTACCGTACTGAACGCCGCCAATGAGGTGGCAGTCGAAGCTTTCCTGACTGGAGCGATCGGCTTCCTAGATATATCCCGGCTGGCTGCCGATATTCTGGAAGCTAATTCCGGGCGTAACGGCACACCCGCAGACTTGGACAGCGTTTACGAAATTGACAGAAACACCCGGATTCTTGCTCGGGAATGGGTGCAAAAGCGTGGCCGCTGACGTAGGCTGTCAGGAACTTGGGGGCTTGGGAATCGACGGTATGACCGGGCTCAATAAGTCGTGGGGGAATGGCAGTTTCCTGACCAGAGATCGGTCAGACTGCCGCCCGTTGAGTGGGACAATGGCTTGAGCGTGATGGAACTGCTTGCCGGAATTGGAGGCTTTGGAGGATCGCTCTGGAGCTATCTCGTTCCCTTCCTCTTTGTGTTGACGATCGTGGTCTTCTTCCACGAACTCGGTCATTTTTCTGTCGCACGCTGGTTTGGCGTGAAGGTCGACGTTTTCTCCATCGGCTTCGGCCGTGAGATTTTCGGCTGGAACGACAGACATGGCACTCGGTGGAAAGTGAGTTGGGTGCCGCTTGGCGGCTATGTCAAGTTTGCAGGCGACGAGAATGCCGCGAGCGTTCCGGATCGCGAGCGGCTGGCCGCCATTCCCGAAGATCAGAAGGCGGCGCTTTTTCACTTCAAGCCGTTGCATCAGCGTGCCGCCGTCGTTGCTGCCGGACCCATCGCCAATTTTATTCTTGCAGTAGTGATTTTCGCCGGCGTGTTCATGATCGCCGGGCGCCAGGTAAGCACACCGCTGATTGGTGGTGTTGTTGAGGGCAGCCCCGCTGCTGCGGCGGGTTTTATGGCCGGCGACAGGATCGTCTCGATCGACGGCAAGCGCGTGGACACGTTTGAGGACGTCCAGCGTTATGTATCCACAACCGACTCAACGATGACTTTCGGCGTAGAACGCGACGGGTCCATCCTGACAATCGTGGCAACACCGAAGGTCAATGAAATTACCGACCGTTTCGGCAACGTTCATCGTGTACCCCAGTTGGGTATACAGCACGGCGGCACAACGGAAATCGTTCGAAGCAATCCTGTTGCTGCGATATGGCAAGGCGTTGGTCAGACAGCCTTCATCGTTGAACAAACCTTTGCCTATATCGGTCGCATGATTACCGGAAAGGAATCGCCAGACCAGTTGCGCGGTCCGATAGGAATTGCGGAAACCTCGGGTCAGATCGCGACTGTCGGTATCGTGGCGCTGCTCATGCTGACCGGGCTTCTGTCAGTCAGCATCGGGCTACTCAACCTGTTCCCGGTTCCACTGCTTGATGGCGGGCACTTGCTATATTATGCGGTTGAGGCCGTGCGTGGCCGCCCGCTGGGCGAGGAGGCGCAGGAGTATGGTTTCCGGATCGGCCTCGCCTTGGTCATGACATTGATGATTTTTGCCACCTGGAACGACTTGTCCCGATTGCAGGTATTTTCGTTTATTGGTGGTTTGTTCAGCTGAATGCCGCGTATGACGGCGACCTGGGGAATGGCACCAAACCTGCTGCCCGGGGTTAGATGAGAAGGTTAGGGGATAGAATGGGGCGACTGGCCGGTGATTTGACCAGAATGGCGCGTGTTGCAGCTGTAGCCGCGGCCATGTTTGTTATGCCGATCATCGCGACCGGCTTGCCGGGCATGGGGGGGCAGGCTCATGCCGAAGCCACTCGCATTACCGAGATTGTCGTCCAGGGTAATCAGCGTATCGAGTCCGGCACCGTGCGGACATACATGCTCTTGATGCCCGGCATGGAGTATGACCCTGAAGTCGCCGATGCCTCCCTCAAGCAACTATTTGCAACAGGTCTCTTCGCCGACGTGTCGATGCACCTCGACGGGACGCGTGTAATTGTTTCCGTTGTCGAAAATCCGATCATCAACCGCGTCGCATTTGAAGGAAACAGTGCGATCAATGAAGATGATCTTCGGCAGGAAGTTCAGCTTCAGCCGCGTACCGTCTACACGCGCGCCAAGGTGCAGAGCGACGTCACGCGTATCGTAGAGCTTTATCGTCGCGGAGGCCGGTTCGCGGCGACGGTAGAGCCGAAAATCATCCAGCTTCCTCAGAACCGCGTTGACCTTGTTTTTGAGATATCAGAAGGGCCCAAAACCAAGATCGCGTCGATCAATTTCATCGGCAACAAGCAATTCAGCGATAGCCGGCTGCGGGAGGTTATCTCAACAAGCGAATCTGCCTGGTGGAAATTCCTTTCGTCCTCCGATAGCTACGATCCGGACCGGCTCACCTACGATCGTGAACTCTTGCGCCGCTTCTATCTGCAGCGCGGTTATGCTGACTTTCGGGTTGTTTCGGCGGTAGCAGATCTGCGCCGCGACGATTCCGCCTTTCACATCACCTTTACAGTGGATGAAGGCGAAATATACAAATTCGGCGATGTCACAGTTACGACCGAGCTCGACAAGCTGAACAAGGAAGAGCTCGAGGCGATGCTGCTTCCCAAGCCCGGTGATATTTACAATGCTGGCTTGATCGACAAGACGCTGGACGATTTGACATATGCCGCGGGAACCAGCGGCTATGCCTTTGCCGAGGTGCGGCCGCGCGTTCGCAGGCGGACCGACGAAAAGGTGATCGATCTGACTTTCCAGATCACCGAAGGTCCTCGCGTATATGTTGAACGCATCAACATTACCGGCAACTCGCGCACACTGGACAAGGTCATCCGCCGTCAGATGCGGATGTCGGAGGGCGATGCCTTCAACAAGGTTTTGCTCGACAGGTCAGAGAAGAACATCCGCGCTCTTGGCTATTTCGCGAAGGTCGATGTCACGCAGGATCCGGGCTCGGAAGCTGACAAGACCGTGATCAATGTCGATGTTCAGGAGCAGTCGACAGGTTCGCTTTCCTTGAGTGCCGGCTTCTCGACGCTCGACAATGCGGTTGCAGGCGTCCAGCTATCCGAACGAAACTTTCTTGGGCGTGGATTGCAGCTCAGCACGAGCGTTTCGATCTCGAAGCGGCGTCAGCTGATCGACTTCCGTTATACCGACCCGTATTTCCTCGATCGCAATCTGGTTGGTGGCTTTGACCTCTTCGGCAGCGAGACAAACTATCAGAACGAGTCTTCGTTCAACTCTCGCTCGCAGGGCGCTGGTCTGCGTTTTGGTTTTCCGCTTTCGGACAAGTCGCGCTTCCTCGCGCGCTATCAGTTCCGCTTTGATGAAATTTTCGACGTCGACGCTACGGCTTCGAACGTTGTCAAGGCGGCCGAAGGCAAGAAGTACCGTTCCATCATTGGCTACGACTATTATTATGACAATCGCAATGACCCGGTCGATCCAACGGGCGGTTGGGACTTCCTGTTCACCCAAAATTTCGCTGGAGCCGGCGGCAATGTGCGCTACATCTCCAACGAACTGCTCGCCCGGTATTATTATCAGCTCTCGGAAAGCTTCCTGACGAGCTGGAGGCTGGACGGCGGATATGTGCATGGGCTCGGACAGGACGTGCCTCTCGCAGACCATTTCTTCAAAGGTGGCAATACGATCCGTGGTTTCTCACGCGGCGGTGTTGGCCCCCGAGATCTGGCTTCACCCAACAGGGATGCCGTCGGTGCGCTCGCCTATGTCTTCGGCACGGCAGAGCTGTCATTCCCGAATGGATTGCCGGATGCTCTCGGCGTTCGTACTTCGGTGTTCGTCGATGGCGGATATATCGGCATGGCCGATTACGACACGACGATTTATCCGGGTGTCGTAGATGATTTCGCGCCTCGCGCGTCGGTTGGTCTCAGCCTTTATTGGCAGTCGCCGTTTGGACCGATCCGCCTCGACTTCGCGCATGTGCTCTTGGAAGAGCCTTATGACGAGAAGGAAGCGTTCCGCTTCAGCGCTGGTACGTCATTCTGATACTGGCCCCTGTTTGGAGCCTGCAACAAGATCAATGAGGGATACTGGAGATGAGTTTCAGGTTTAGTGTAAAGCGTGCCGTTGCAGCTGCGGCAATTTCCTTGGGTTTGGGTTTTGCCGCTGCTCCGGCATTGGCTGTCGGCCCGGCAGTCATTCTTGTGGTGGATACGCAAGGTGTTTTCGCGCAGTCGAAGGCTGGCCAGAGCATTCGCAGTCAGTATGAAGAGCAGGCCAAGAAGATCATGGCCGAAGGCAAGAAGACGGATGATGCGCTGCAGGCGGATGCCAAGAAGCTGTCCGATGAGCGGGCGCTGCTGTCTCAGGATGACCTTCAGAAGCGCATGCAGGGCCTGCAGAAGCGGAACGTCGAATTCCAGCAGTCCATGCAGATCAAGCAGCACGGTTTGCAGCTTGGTGTCCAGCGAGCCGAAGCGCAGGTCGAAGCCGCACTTCGTCCGATCTTTGCCGAGATCATGAAGGAGAAGGGCGGCACAATCCTGCTCGATCAGGCTGTCGTGCTGGCAGGTGGCGCCGACCTCGATATTTCCGCTGAAGTCTTGAAGCGGCTGAACGAAAAGCTATCCAAGGTAGATGTGAAGCCACTTACCAAGGAAGAAATCGAAGCGGCTCAGAAGGCGGCAAACGGGCAGTAATACGTCGGATGCTCTGGCGGGCCGTTTCCGCGGCTCGGATGCGGATTTATGGCTGACAATCGGTTCTTTACTCCGGAAAAGGCATTGCCACTTGGGGAATTGGCAAGCCGTACGGGTGCGACCGTCGGTCAGGGCGCCGACTCGTCTTATCTGGTTCGCGGGGTCGCTCCGCTCGATACGGCGGGCCCCGAAGAAATCAGCTTTCTCGACAATCCAAAGTATGTTGCAGCTTTCGAGAAGTCGGCGGCGGCAGCGTGTTTTGTCCACCCCAAATATGCCGATCGGGCACCCAAGGGCATGTCGCTGCTTCTGACGGAGCAGCCCTATCGGGCCTATGCGTTGGCTGCTCAGGCATTCCATCCTGACGCGACGCACGGGACAGATACATTTGGAAATCGAGGCATAGTCGATCCCCGCGCCCATGTTCATGAAACAGCCAAGCTCGGCGAGAACGTAACCGTCGAGCCCGGCGCTTCGATAGGCGCCCACGCCGAAATCGGCCGCAACACGATCATCGGATGCAACACCAGCATCGCCAAGGGTTGCACCATCGGCAAGGATTGCTTCATCGCCCCGAATGTGACGGTGAGCCATGCCCATATCGGTGATCGCGTGATCCTCCATCCGGGCGTCCGCATCGGCCAGGACGGATTCGGATTTGCGATGGGCTTTCCGAAGCATGAAAAGGTACCCCAGCTCGGCCGGGTCATCATTCAGGACGATGTCGAAATCGGAGCGAATACGACGATCGACCGGGGGGCGGGACCGGACACGGTGATTGGCGAGGGAACAAAGATTGATAATCTCGTCCAGATTGGCCACAACGTGCAGACTGGACGCGGTTGCATCATCGTTGCGCAGACTGGCGTATCGGGTAGTGCCAGGCTTGGCGACTTTGTTGTGCTGGCTGCTCAAGTAGGCGTGACGGGACATCTCACGATCAATAGCGGTGCGCAAATCGCCGCGAGAGGGGCTGTCGTGCATGATGTTCCGGCCGGGCAGCAATATGGCGGCGTGCCGGCGAAGCCGATTGCCGAATGGCGCCGTGAAGTGGTTGAGCTCCGGAGGCTGGGACGGCGGCCGAAAGCGGCCGGCAAATCTGAAGAATAGCGAATGGTAATCTTGGAAGGATGAAGGTATGAGCGAGGCTGAGGCGCCTGAAAAGCTCGATAGCGCTGATATCAAGAGGGTTCTTGAACTTCTTCCCCATCGTTATCCGATGCTTATGATCGACCGCATCATCGAGATGAAAGGTGATGTTTCCGCTATCGGCATCAAGAACGTGACGTTTAACGAGCCATTCTTTCAAGGGCATTTTCCCGGGCATCCGGTCATGCCAGGTGTTCTCATCGTCGAAGCAATGGCCCAGACAGCAGGCGCTCTCGTTATCAACAATCTTGGGACGTCCGGCAGCAACCAGCTCGTCTATTTCATGACGGTTGATCGTGCAAAGTTTCGCAAGCCAGTAGTGCCTGGCGATGTTCTGGAATTGCATATGACGAAATTGCAGAGCCGCGGGCCTGTCTGGAAATATCACGGCGAAGGCCGCGTGAATGGCCAGCTCGTAGCCGAATGCGACCTCGGCGCGATGATCGCAGGTGCATCCTCAAAATGACAAATATTCATCCGACAGCGATAGTCGATCCCAAGGCGCAAATCGCGTCCAGTGTCACTGTCGGTCCCTACTGTGTGGTTGGCGCCAATGTAGTGCTAGATGAAGGGGTAATCCTTCATTCGCACGTCGTGGTAGAAGGTCGAACGCGGGTTGGCGCAAGAACCCAGATTTATCCATTCGCCTCGATCGGTCACACCCCACAGGATCTGAAATACAAGGGTGAACCGAGCCGCCTCGAAATTGGTACCGACAATCTCATCCGTGAACATGTGACGATGAACCCGGGTACGGAAGGTGGCGGCATGGTTACCCGAGTGGGCAGCCACTGTGCGTTCCTCACCGCGTCGCATGTTGGTCATGACTCAATCGTTGGCGACCATGTGGTATTCTCGAACAACGTGATGCTGGCCGGTCACTGCAAGATCGATGACTATGTGATCTTTGGTGGTGGCGCCGCACTTCATCAATTTGGCCGCGTCGGAAAGCACGCCTTTGTCGGCGGCATGAGCGCCGTCGAGAATGATGTCATTCCCTATGGCCTTGTGGTCGGCAATCGCGCTCATCTCATGGGACTCAATCTTGTCGGCTTGAAGCGGCGCGGATTTACGCGCGAGCAGATACAGGCCATGCGCGAAGCCTACGCCTACCTTTTTGGGGCCGAAGGAACATTGCGTGATCGCGTAGAAAGGGCTGCGGAGCGGTATGCCGGCTCGCCGGAAGTCATGGAGATCGTGAACTTCATTCGTGCCGAATCCGACCGCGCGATCTGCATGCCTCGCTCCGAACGGTCGGTCTGAACCAGGCCCATGGCAACGGGCGAAAAACCAAGAAAGCTTGGGATTGCCGCCGGGAGCGGCCCATTGCCCGAAGCGCTTGCAGAGGCGGCGCTTGCAGCAGGCCGGGAAGTTTTCATTATCGGAATAGAAGGCGCAGCCGAAAAGGGAATCGAGCGGTTCCCGCATGCTTGGGTCCGGATAGGTGCCATGGGTGAATTCCTTCGCTTGCTGAAGGAAAATGGCTGCGAAGACATTGTGCTCATCGGCGGTGTGAAGCGGCCCAGTCTTGCGGCCATCTTGCCGGACAAGACCGGCCGCCAGCTGATGCCGCGTGTGGCGCGGTGGTTGATGCAGGGCGATGATGGACTTCTTCGTGGCCTTGCCGACTACTTCGAAAAGGAGCACGGATTTCGCGTCATCGGCGCACATGAAGTGGCCGGTGAGCTGCTGGCGCCGGAAGCCATTCTGACTCGAACGTCACCGACTGCAGAACAGGAAGCAGATATTGATCTTGCAATTCGGGCAGCAACCGCCATCGGCGCGCTCGATATTGGCCAGGGCGCAGTTGCCTGCCGCGGCGTCGTTCTGGCGTTGGAGGCCGCGGAAGGCACGGACAGGATGCTGGAACGCGTGGCGATGTTACCGCAGGAGATGCGCGGCAACGGCGTCAGACGAGAAGGTGTGCTGGTGAAACTTTCGAAGCCGGGTCAGGAGCGGCGTGTCGATCTGCCGACCATCGGCGTCAAGACAGTCGAGAATGTTGCGGCCGCAGGCCTTGCTGGCATAGCCGTCGAAGCCGGCGGCGCGTTGATCGTCGATGGTGAGGCCGTCGCACGCGCAGCCAACAAGGCCGGAATATTCGTTGCAGGGATAGGCCGGGATCGTATCGACAGGGCATGCCGGTGAGTGGTCGGGAAAAGCACGTCATGCTGGTTGCCGGTGAAACCTCCGGCGATGTGCTCGGCGCGGGGCTGATGGATGCACTCGTCAGCCTTTCGCCGGTGCCGTTGCGGTTTTCCGGGGTCGGCGGTCCCGAGATGGAGGCACGGGGCATCCAGTCGATTTTTCCAATGTCCGATATCGCGGTTATGGGGCCTCGCGAGATCATTCCGAGATTGCCGCTTATATTCCGCCGGATCTGGCAGACCGTGCGCCATGCTGTGGATCAGAAGCCCGACATTGTGGTTGTGATCGACAGTCCCGAATTCACTCACATGGTTGCAAAACGTATTGCCAAGCGTGCGCCTGGCATCCCGATTGTCGACTATGTGTTGCCCAGCGTCTGGGCGTGGCGGCAGGGCCGGGCGCGCGCAATGAAGAAATATATAAGGCGGGTGCTTGCTCTATTGCCGTTCGAGCCGAGATTTCTGAAATCGGTCGGCGTCGATTGCGATTATGTCGGGCACCCGGCGATTGAGCGTCTGCCCGAAGCAGGAAGCGGGGTGCGTTTCCGGCAAGCTAGAGGTATCACGCCCGATTCACCACTTCTGCTCGTGCTGCCTGGTAGCCGCATCAATGAAGTCAAACATCTGATCGATGTGTTTGGCGACGTCGTCAGACGAATTGCTGACGAAATGCCCGGTCTGCATATCGTCATTCCGGCGGTTTCCCATGTGCGGCCGCTCATCGAAGCGGCGGTAAAGGAATGGGACGTGACTGTCGAGATCATCGGAGGTGAGGATGAGAAGCGCGCAGCATTCGACGCAGCCACGGCAGCACTTGCTGCCTCTGGTACAGTGTCTCTCGAACTTGCGCTTGCACGGGTGCCGATGGTCATAGCTTACCGTGCCGAGGTTGTGGTCGGCTGGTTCGCCCTCAATGTACTGAAGATTCCATCTGTCGTGCTCGTAAATCTGATTCTCGATCGACCTTCGGTGCAGGAGTTTCTCCATAGCCGTTGCACGTCAGAAAATCTTGCCGAGGGCTTATTGCCGCTGCTGTCGGACACAGCAGCGCGTCGTCAGGCGATTGCGGATCTGGACGAGGTGCGGATGCGCATGGGCATCGGCGGCGAAAGTCCGAATATTCGTGCCGCGAAGGCCGTTCTGGAGCTTCTTTGAAAAAGAAATGGGCGCTTCCAAGGAAGCGCCCATCTCTGGTTCGGTTGCAAAATGCGCTTACTTGCGCTTGCCCATGTCGACATAGTCGCGCTGTGCGGCGCCCGTGTAGAGCTGACGCGGACGGCCAATACGCTGGCCCGGATCCTCAATCATTTCGTTCCACTGCGCGACCCAGCCAACCGTGCGCGCGAGCGCGAAAAGCACAGTGAACATGGTGGTCGGGAAGCCCATCGCCTTCAGCGTAATACCCGAATAGAAGTCGATATTCGGATAAAGCTTCTTCTCGATGAAGTACTCGTCATTGAGCGCGATCTTCTCGAGTTCGAGGGCGACGTCGAGGAGCGGGTCATCCTTGATGCCGAGGACCTTGAGCACTTCGTGGCAGGTTTGCTGCATCACGCGCGCACGCGGATCATAGTTCTTGTAAACGCGATGTCCAAAGCCCATCAGGCGGAACGGATCGTTCTTGTCCTTCGCCTTTCTGATGAATTCGGGAATGCGATCGACGGTGCCGATCTCCTGCAGCATGTTGAGTGCCGCTTCATTGGCACCGCCATGCGCCGGGCCCCAGAGGCAGGCAATGCCGGCGGCGATGCAGGCGAAAGGATTGGCACCGGACGAGCCGGCAAGCCGAACCGTCGAGGTGGACGCGTTCTGCTCGTGATCGGCATGGAGGATGAAGATGCGGTCCATCGCGCGGGCGAGGATCGGGTCTACCTTGTATTCCTCGGCCGGAACAGAGAAACACATATGGAGGAAGTTCTCGGCATAACCGAGGCTATTCTTCGGATAAACGACTGGCTGACCAACCGAATATTTGTAGGCCATCGCGGCAATGGTCGGGATCTTTGCGATCAGGCGGCGGCTCGCGATCATGCGCTGCACCGGATCGTTGATGTCCGTCGAGTCATGATAGAAGGCCGACAGAGCACCGACCATGCCGCACATGATAGCCATCGGATGGGCGTCGCGGCGGAAGCCACGCAGGAAGAACTGCATCTGTTCATGCACCATCGTGTGCATGGTGATGGCGCGCTCGAATTCGCTGTACTGCGCAGATGTCGGCAGCTCGCCATTCAGCAGCAGGTAACAGGTTTCGAGGAAATTTCCCTTTTCGGCGAGCTGGTCGATTGGATATCCGCGATAAAGCAGGATCCCCTCTTCGCCATCGATATAGGTGATGTCGGATTCGCAGCTTGCCGTGGAAGTGAAGCCCGGATCATAGGTGAAGGCACCACTCTTGCCATAGAGCGACGAAATGTCGATGACGCTCGGGCCAAGCGAACCGCCATAGACCGGCAACTCGTAAGACTTGCCATCCAGCGTGAGCGTCGCCTGGGATTTCGCTCCGGCTTTTGTTCCGAATTCAGTCATGCCTGCCTACCTGTCCTGTTTGGCCGGCCGGAGCGCTGCATCTCGACAGCAAGCCGGGCGGTTCGTTCAACATCATCATGTCTTGCCGTGAGCGCCGTTGCGAAAGCCCCGGCTCATGCGGCCTGATCCTTAATGCGCGCCAGCGTCTCATCCCTGCCAAGGGTTGCCAGCACGTCGAATATCGGTGGCGAAACTGTACTGCCTGTCACAGCGGCGCGAAGAGGCTGCGCCACCTTGCCGAGCTTGAGGTTTTCCTCTTCGGCAAAGGCGCGGATCTCCGCTTCAATATCTTCCAGCTTCCAATCATTATGTCCTTCAAGGCGCGAGACGAGGCGGGCGAGAAGGGCCCGTGCTTCCGGGTTAAGAAGCTGAGCGGCCTTGTCGTCGCAAGATAGTGGGCGCTGCGCCAGGAGGAAGGCAGCACCTTGGCCGAGTTCCACAAGCGTCTTGGCGCGCTCCTTCAGTCCGGGCATCAGCGCGATGAGCTTCTGACGGAAGTTATCATCCGTCTTCCATCCATTAAGACGCGTCATCAGTGCGATGGTTTCATCAGCAAGGCGCTCATCACTGGCTTCACGGATATAGTGGCCGTTCAGGTTTTCGAGCTTGGCGAAGTCGAAGCGTGCCGGCGACCTGCCGATACTGCCGAGGTTGAACCACTCTATCGCCTGCTCGGTAGAGAATATCTCGTCATCGCCATGGCTCCAGCCGAGTCGGACAAGATAATTGCGCATTGCTTCGGGCAGGTAGCCGAGATCGCGATAGGCTTCGGCTCCCAATGCACCGTGGCGCTTGGAAAGCTTCGCGCCATCAGGCCCATGGATCAGCGGTACATGGGCAAATTCCGGCGTGGCCCAGCCAAGTGCCGCATAGATCTGGCTTTGCCGCCCTGCATTTGTCAGATGGTCATCGCCGCGAATGATGTGCGTTATGCCCATGTCGTGATCGTCCACGACAACCGAAAGATTGTAGGTGGGCGTTCCGTCACTGCGCAGGATAATGAGATCGTCGAGTTGCTCGTTCGGGAAACGCACATCGCCCATCACATGGTCATGGACTACGGTTTCTCCTTCGTCGGGCGAGCGGAAGCGAATGACCGGTTTTACACCGGCGGGTGCTTCCGATGGATCGCGGTCTCGCCAGCGCCCGTCATATCGGATGGGGCGGCCCTCGGCACGGGCCTTTTCACGCATTTCGTCGAGTTCAGCCGGACTTGCATAGCAATAATAGGCCTTCCCGGCCGCAAGGAGCTGCTCGGCAACTTCGCGGTGCCGCGCGCTTCGCGAGAACTGGAAAACCGGCTCCTCGTCCCATTCAAGCCCCAGCCAGCGCAATCCTTCGAATATCGCCTCTATCGCCGCATCTGTTGAACGCTCTCTGTCCGTGTCCTCAATGCGGAGGAGGAAGCGGCCACCATGATGGCGCGCAAAGAGCCAGTTGAACAAAGCCGTCCTTGCCCCGCCAATATGGAGATATCCAGTCGGCGAGGGGGCAAAGCGGGTGATGACGGTCTTCTTATCGGTCATGGTCTCCTGCAATCCGGCCTCGCAGCCGCACGGCTAGGCAACACGCTAGAATGTTGGCAAGCTTTGACCCTGTTTATGGGCAAGAACCCTGGGGCCTGCTGCGGGGGCAGGGGATTTCTAGCATATTGCGGCAACGCAGCGTAAGCCTGAAATGTGGCCTATAGCAGCCGGAAAAAAGCCTTTGGGATAAGTGCCTTAGGCTTCCTGTCCCGGGCAGGCCTCAGGCGTTCGGCGGGCGGGGTGGGGAGTGGCAGGGGCAGAGAGCTTTCCTGAGACCTATGGCACCAGGTTGACGCTCCGTGACATGCCTGCGGCCGTATGTGCATGGATCAGCCGTTCTTTCGCGGCCGAGGCGGACCGGTATTTCCTCTGGATACCGGCCTTTATGTCCGCCGGGATCGGAACCTACTTCTCCTTGCCTTTTGAGCCTCAGTTTTGGCTGGCGATGGCAGCGCCTATGGCCTGCGGCCTGTTTCTTTGGCTCCTACGCCGATTGCCTGCGGCAGCGCTTTGCGCGGCGGCGCTGTTTGCGACGTCGGTCGGCTTCAGCGCGGCGGTTTGGCGAGCGGAGTGGATCGCCGCGCCAGTTCTGGAGCGTCCTCTCTCGGGTACGCTTGTCGGACGCGCGATATCGGTCGAGAAAACCGGAACCGGAGCCCTCCTTGCAGTTATTGCACCTCATTCCTTCACAGGTCTGACGGATGAACAATTACCGGCCAAGGTGCGCCTCAACATCCGTGTGCGCGATGCGGTACTCAGGCCTGGTGCGGTGGTTGAACTGCGAGCGAGGCTGATGCCGCCGCCCGAGCCCGTTTCCCCACGAGGTTTCGATTTTGCGCGCCAGGCATGGTTTCAGGGGCTCGGCGCCGTGGGCTTCGCTTATAGCAAGCCCATCGAGATCGAGGTGCCGTCGGGGGCGGATGCGCAGCTGATGCGACTGCGCATGGCGATCGGAGATCGTATGCGGAGCGTGATCGGCGGCACGAGTGGAGCCGTTGCTGCTGCGCTTGTCACAGGTGAGCGGGCAGGCATTCCCGACGATGTGTCGGAAGATCTACGCTCTGCCGGCATATACCATGTGCTCGCGATATCGGGGCTGCACATGGTGCTCTTCGCAGGCTCTTTCTTCTGGGGCATCCGCGCCGGGCTGGCGCTGATTCCGGGTCTTGCATTGCGCTATCCGATCAAGAAATGGGCCGCAGCAGTAGCCATCCTTGGTGCGAGCTTCTACCTCGCCATTTCGGGCGGCGCTATCGCCACGCAGCGCGCCTGGCTGATGATCACGATCATGTTCATCGCGGTAATTCTCGACCGCCCGGCACTCAGCATGCGGAACGTCGCTCTGGCGGCAATACTTGTATTGTTGTGGCGGCCGGAAAGCCTTATCGGCGCCGGCTTCCAAATGTCGTTTGCCGCTGTCGTGGCGCTCATCGCCTTCTATGAGAGCGATATGGCCCGCCGCTGGACGACAGCTCCGCGCGGATATGGCGTAGCCGATTGGCCAGGTCTTGCCGCAACCTATGCGCTCGGCATAGCCCTTACGAGCATTGTCGCAGGTGCGGCAACAGGCGCCATCGCCGCCTATCATTTCAATCGCATAGCTATCTACGGTCTTGCCGGAAATATCGCGGCGATGCCGGTCGTTGGTATCGTCGTCATGCCAATGGCCCTTGCGGCACTGCTGCTGATGCCATTTGGTCTCGACGCGCCTGCTTTATGGGCCATGGGCTGGGGTGTCGAGACGATGCTCGATGTAGCGGAGGAAGTTTCAAGCTGGGGCGGAGCGGACCGCCTCGTATCTGCGGCTCCGCTTCATGCATTGCTTCTTGTGGTGCTCGGCGGCTTGTGGATGTCGTTGTGGCGGGAACGATGGCGCTTTGCCGGAGCATTGCCTATCGTCTTTGGCCTTGCAGTCTGGGGCAGCGCACCAAGGCCGGACGTGCTGATTGACCGTGATGCGTCGCTTGTCGCCGTGCGTATGGCGGACGGCAAGCTCGCTCTTACCGCGTCGCGGCCGGACTATGCTGCGCGCCAGTGGCTGCGATATGAGGGGGACCACCGAAGTCCCCGGGACGCCGCTCGCCCCGAGCCGATGAAATGCGATGGGGACGGATGCGCATATGCCGAGGACGGCCGTTATGCCATTGCATTTTCGGCTTCGCTCGACGCGGTTGCGGAGGATTGCACCAAGGCCGATATCGTCATAGCCCGAGTGGCTGTGCCTCACCGTATGAAAGATGAATGCGGTGCGGCATTGTTGCTCGACTGGTTTCACTTCTGGCGCAACGGTGCGACCGAAGTGACCTTTGCGGCGGACGGATCGATCGTGGTGGTGACGGCGAGGCAGCTGCGTGGCGAACGGCCCTGGGTACAACGGCTCGGCGGGTGATCAATAGCGGCGCAGAAGCCCCACCAGCTTGCCCTGAACCTTGACGCGATCAGGGCCGAAGATACGCGTCTCATAGGCGGGGTTCGCCGCTTCGAGCGCAATCGAATCGCCTTTCTTGCGCAGGCGTTTCAGCGTTGCTTCATAGCCATCGACAAGCGCGACGACGATGTCGCCGCTCTGCGCCGTATCGCACCGCTGGATGAGAACGGTATCGCCATCGAGGATACCGGCCTCGATCATCGAGTCGCCTTTCACTTCGAGCGCATAATGTTCGCCGGAGCCGAGCAGAGTCAGCGGCACACTGACCTGATGGCTTTCTTCCTGCAATGCTTCTATCGGCGTACCGGCTGCGATCCGGCCCATCACGGAAATCGTCATGGATTCACCGCTATCCCGCGAGGGAGCGAGATCGCGGCTCGAAGGCTTCGCTTGCGCACCGCCTTCAATGACACTGGGCGAGAACCCGCGTCCCCGCGACACCGCAAGACTAGGCGAGGCAGCTTCAGGCAGTTTCAGAATTTCGAGTGCTCGGGCGCGATGCGGCAGACGGCGGATAAAGCCCCGCTCCTCAAGCGCGGTGATGAGCCTGTGAATGCCCGACTTCGAGCGCAAATCGAGCGCTTCCTTCATTTCATCGAAGCTGGGGGAAACGCCGCCTTCCTTGATCCGCTCATGAATGAACATCAGCAGTTCGTGTTGCTTGCGTGTCAGCATCCTCGGCAGCCCCTCCCCATCGCCCGCAAGGGCGATTCAGAGCCCTTGGAACAAAACAAAAACGATTTGTCTTGTTCTAGTTTAGTTCTCGTGAATCTGTCAAGCGCCTTTGTGGATAACTCATGCGCGCAGCGGCAAAACCGTAACGATTTCACTGGCTTTCGTTGCCGGAGCATGGGGGGAGCGAATTATCAGGCATCCGGCGCGGGCAAGCGCAGAGAGCATCGAACTGTCCTGAATCCGGGCGGGGGTCGCCACAGGCAGCTCGCCGTGAATGTGATCAAGGCTCGCCCTGACATAGTCTTCACGGCTGTCATTTGCGGCCATATCCGCGCCAAGCCGGGCAAGCGTGGTGTGGAGCGCCGTATCGCCGCCCTGGAGGCGGGCAATGGCGGGCTTGAGGAACAGCAAGGCGCAGACCATCGCGGAGACCGGATTGCCCGGGAGGCCAAGCATCGGCTTGTCTCCAAGCCGGCCATACATGAGTGGCTTGCCGGGGCGCATGGCGATCTTCCAGAAGTCGATATCGAGACCAAGTGGTGTGAGCGCCGATTGCACAAGATCGTGATCGCCGACCGAAGCGCCGCCAAGCGTGACCAGCATGTCGGCGCTGCCTGCGCGCTCGGCCGCGGCGCGGATGCCGCTTTCGCTATCCGCTGTGATGCCGAGATCGAGAGGGATGCCACCTGCTTCGAGTATAAGCGCAGCAAGACCATCGTTGTTGGCGGAAACGATCTGATTGGGGCCGGGATCTGTGCCGGGCGGCACAAGCTCATTGCCCGTGGAAAAGAAGGCAATGACAGGCCGCTTGTAAACCTTCAGCGCCGGAAGATTCATCGCGGCGGCAAATGCAATATCAGCAGGGGAAAGTCTTCGCCCCACGGAAAGGCCGATGTCACCGGCACGAAAGTCGAGTCCGGCCGGACGTACATGCTGCCCTGGCCGGACTGTTTCATTCACCACGACGTTGCCGCCGTCACGCGCCGTGTTTTCCTGAATGACAACAGCATCCGCACCGCGCGGCAGAGGAGCGCCTGTGAAAATGCGCACCGCTTCACCCGGCATGAGCTCCCCGGTAAAGGCACCGCCTGCAGGAGCCTCGCCAACGATCTTGAGGCGCATGGGAGCCGAGGCCGTATCAGCCGCTTTCACCGCATAGCCGTCCATCGCGGACAGATCGGCGGGAGGCTGCGTCCGGCGCGCGATCGCGTCTTCTGCGATCACGCGGCCACAGGCTTCGGAGAGTGGAACCGCTTCCGTCTGCGTGGTGTGCAGCGAGGCGAGAATTCGAGCCCGCGCGTCGGCTACCGGAAGAAGAGGTTGCTGTGCCATAAGGCTTTCCTAGCTGGCGCTATAGTTACCTGATTTGCCGCCGGACTTTTCCGTGAGCCTGATGTCGCCGATCGACATGCCGCGATCGACTGCCTTCGCCATGTCGTAAAGCGTGAGGCAGGCGACGGATACCGCCGTCAAAGCTTCCATCTCGACACCGGTCTGACCCGACAATTTGACCGTTGCCTCGACCTCTATCGAGCTCGTCCTTTTGTTGGGCCGCAGCTCAACTTCAACTTTGGAAATGGCGAGCGGATGACAAAGCGGGATCAGGTCAGCGGTCTTCTTTGCGGCCATGATGCCTGCCAGCCGCGCTACCTCGAGCGCATTTCCCTTTTTCAGTTTGTCGGCAAGTATGAGTTTCAGCGTCCCAGGCTTCATCCTGATGCACCCTTTCGCCGTGGCGCTGCGGGACGTGACAGGCTTTTCCGAAACATCCACCATGCGCGCCGCGCCCTGCTCATCGAGATGCGTCAATTTTCTTTTCGGGGCAGGCTTTTTCGTCATTCGGCGAGTTCCTTGCGCATGAAGCAGCGGCGTTCGAGCGGCAGACCCAGATCTTCCTCACGATAATGAGCGAGAAGAAGGGCTGGCGTCCACTCGTGACGCGGAATCTCACGGAATCCACAGGACACATAGAAAGGGCCGTTCCAGGGAATGTCACGAAAGGTCGAGAGCGTGACAGCGGAATAGCCGCTGTCCCGCGCTTCCGCACAGATCGCTTCTACCAGTTTGCGGCCCAGGCCGCGTCTCCCATGAGCGGGGTGTACGGACAATTCATAGATATGCATTGGCTGGCCGAGCGGCGCGGCGAGAATGAAGCCGGCGACATTATCGCCCTGCGCTGCAACGAAAACGGCACCGGTACGAGCGACGGATTCGATGAACTCAAGATCGGTTGGCTCGTGAGACGCGATTTCGGGGAGTCCGGCGGATTCGAACAGGGCGGCCGCAGCGCGCTCGACGGCTCCGAAATGGCGGAAATCTTCCAGCCGAGCCCGGCGAGTTTCATAGATCATAGGGTGTATCTTTCGACGTCGATGTCACCGAAATGCAATGAAAGTGTCACGCAAAAAGGGCGCCACTCTGAAACGGAAATGCGGATCGTCCGGCGCGAAGACATGAGAAAAAACTTATCCCCGCTTTTGGGCCCTTGCGGACCGATGCTGCTGCCGTCAGGCGGAACCGGCCAGCAACGCGCGCGTTGCCGCCTCCACATCTTCCTGCCGCATCAGGCTCTCGCCCACGAGGAATGTCCGTACACAGACCTTTTCAAGGCGGCGGAGATCAGCATGGGTGAAGATCCCGCTTTCACCGACGACAAGACGATCCTTCGGAACCAGCGGCGCAAGGCGCTCGGTGGTCGCAAGCGTCGTCTCGAATGTCTTGAGATTGCGATTGTTGATTCCGAGGAGAGGACTCCTGAGCGCAAGCGCGCGCTCCAGTTCTTCCTCGTCATGCACTTCGACAAGCACGTCCATCTTCCAGTGGAATGCAGCGTCCTCAAGTTCGCGTGCCTGAAGGTCCGACACGGCAGCCATGATGATGAGAATGGCGTCCGCCCCCATCGCACGCGCCTCTGCCACTTGATAAGTGTCGTACATGAAATCCTTGCGGATGACCGGAAGTGCGCAGGCAGCGCGCGCAGCGGCGAGATAGTCAGGTGCTCCCTGGAAGGAGGGGCAATCCGTCAGCACGGAAAGACAGGCGGCGCCGCCGGCTTCATAGGCACAGGCGAGGGCAGGCGGATCGAAATCGGCGCGGATGAGGCCTTTGGATGGGCTCGCCTTCTTGATTTCGGCGATGAGCGCGAACTGGCCGGCGTATACACGAGACTTCAAGGCATCGGCAAAACCGCGAACGGGTGAGGCCGCGCGAGCCGCTGCCTCCACGCCGGAGAGCGGATGCGCCTTCTTCGCGGTGGCTATTTCCTCGAGCTTGTAGGCGCCGATCTTCTCAAGAATGTCAGCCATCGGACTTTCCGTTCGAAATGGCGACAAGTTTGGCGAGCGCCGCCTTCGCCTCGCCGCTGTCGATCGCCTTGGCGGCGATGGTGACGCCATCCTTGAGATCGGAAACGCGGCCCGAGACGATGAGTGCCGCAGCGCTGTTCAGCAGAACGATGTCACGATAGGCGCTCGCCTCGCCGGCAAGCAGGCGATGAATGGCGGCGGCATTGTCTGCGGGACTGCCGCCCTTCAGGTCTTCGATGGAGGCGCGCTTGAGGCCCGCATCTTCGGGCGTTACGGCGAAAAGGCGGATCGCGCCATTCTTAAGTTCGGCAACGGTAGTCGGACCCGTGGTGGTGATTTCGTCCATACCGTCCGAGCCGTGAACGACCCAGGCGCTTTCGGAGCCAAGATTGCGCAACGCTTCGGCGAAAGGTTCGACCCAGCCGGGAGAGAACACGCCCAGCAGATGGCGCTTGACGAGCGCCGGGTTGGAAAGCGGCCCAAGCATGTTGAAGACGGTCTTGATGCCGAGATCGTTGCGCACAGGGGCGACATACTTCATGGCGGAATGATGGGCCTGCGCGAACATGAAGCCGATGCCCGCCTTCTCGATGCAGCGCTGGATCGTGGCAGGATCAATGTCGAGATTGACGCCGAGTTCCTGCAGCGCATCCGCCGTGCCGGAGAGCGAGGAAGCCTTGCGGTTGCCATGCTTGGCGACGGGTATGCCGGTTGCGGCGACGACGATGGAGGTTGCCGTCGATATGTTCCATGTACCGAGCGCGTCGCCGCCTGTGCCGACGATGTCGATGGCATTTGCGGGCGCCTTCACGCGCAGCGCGCGTTCGCGCATCACGGTGGCGCCCGCCGTGATTTCCTCGACTGTTTCGCCGCGCACGCGAAGGCCCATCAGGAAGGCGGCAATCTGCGCCGGGCTCGCCTCGCCGGACATGACGGTTTCGAAGGCCGAACGGGCCTCCTGAGCATCGAGCTTCTGTCCATCGGCGAGTGCCGCAATGATGGTCTTGAAATCGGTCATTGGTTCGCTTGCCTTGTTTTGCCCGCCCGAAAGATATGCGCTGAACGGCCGGAAATACAGCCATTCCGGAGGGGTACCCCGTCAGACAAGTTCCCTGACGTTCATGCCGGCAAGCTGGAGGAAATTCCGCAGCAGGTCATGCCCATGTTCGGAGGCGATACTTTCGGGATGAAACTGGACACCGTGTATCGGCAAGTCCCTGTGCTGCATACCCATGATAATGCCGTCGGTGGTCCATGCCGTGATTTCCAGGCAATCCGGCAGGCTCTCGCGCTCGACGATCAGCGAGTGATAGCGCGTGGCTTCAATAGGGCTCGGCAGGTGCTGAAAAATGCCCTTGCCGCCATGATGGATGGCGCTCAGCTTGCCATGCATCAGAACCGGCGCACGGACGACCTTGCCGCCAAAGGACTGGCCGATGGCCTGATGCCCAAGGCAGACGCCGAGAAGCGGAATCCGGTGCGCGGCGGCGGCGGCGATCAGATCGAGGCAAATACCTGCCTTGTCCGGGTCGCAGGGGCCGGGGGACAGGACAATGGCCTGCGGGCGCGTCGAAAGCGCCTCCTTGACCGTGATCTTGTCGTTCCGGTGAACGGACGCCTCAGCCCCCAATTCACCCAGGAAATGGACGAGGTTGTAGGTGAAGCTGTCGTAATTATCGATGAGCAGCAGCATGGGCCGGTCCCTGAAAGGCGGCCGGAAAGCGAGGCCGCACAAGGCTTTATATAGGGGTTCGCAGGGGGGCAGGGCAAGGCGGCCGATCCGGCCCTCCGGAAAGCACAGGTGCCTTTCAGCCGAACCGGCATTAAAGTTGTTCTGGTTCCATTAACCGGGTTTTGAGGACGCAGGCGCGATGATCGTGCCATGCCGTCAAACCGCCCGGCGGCAGGGACATTCCATCGGGGCGGTTTGTGGGGGACTCCCGTGAGACGCCATCCATTTGCACGATCTGCCCTGACCGGGCTCACCATGATCGCGGGCATTTGCGCGGCCGCAGGCGCGCAGGCGAACAACCTCGAATATTCCCCGACAAATCAGAAGAACCTGACCCAGATCGGCGTGACCCAGTCGCTTCATGCGACGACGGACGGCACAGGCGTCGGCATCGCGATCTTCGACTCGCTGGTGGACGTAAATCATGTCGATCTCGCCGGCCGCACGAATACCTATGTTTATGGCGGCGGAACCTACACGCGCTATGGCGACCATGGCACACATGTCGCGGGCATCGCAGCCGCGGGCGCGAATGGCATCGGCATCGTGGGCGTGGCGCCGGGGGCGCGGATCTACAGCTATGGCGTCTTTGACGACAGGGGCTGGATTGCCAATGACCAGGGCCGGGCGGCGCTGAACAGCGTCAGGTCGCTCAATCTCGGCGGCGCGAACATCAAGGCCGTGAACATGAGCTATGGCCCCACCGCGAGGGGCGACGCCTTTCTGGCAGGCGAGCTGGCCCTTTTCTCCGAATTCAGGAATGACGTCGTGATCGTGCGTGCAGCCGGCAATGACGGCGTGAATCTCGTATTCGAGCCCTTTGCCGGACAGGCGAGCCGCGACCTCTCGCATCTGCTGATCGTCGGCGCGGTGGACGGCAACAACAATATCGCAAGCTATTCGAACAAGCCCGGCACGGCCTGCATCTCGATCGTCAGCATCTGCGCGGCCAGCGAACGCATTTCGAATTTCTTCATTGTGGCACCCGGCAGCAGCATCCTGTCCGACATTCCCGGTCAGCAGCTCGGATACATGTCGGGTACGTCGATGGCGGCGCCGCATGTGACAGGTGCGGTCGCGCTGATCGCGCAGGACGGGTTGAACAAGAATACGCCGCTCACGCCTTCGCAGATCGTCGAGATCATCAAGCGGTCCGCGACGGACCTCGGCGCCAAGGGGGTCGATGCCGTATTTGGCTGGGGTCTCCTGAATGTGAAGGCGGCGCTGGCGCCCGTCGGCAATGTGACGGTCGTGACGACGCCGACCGTGCCCACGCCCCCGCCACCGCCGGCGGCAGGTACGCCGGCCACCAACCCCAACCTGCCAAAGCCGCCCGCGCCCCCAAAGGCGCCGCCCCGCGTGCCGCCGAAATTCGGCAAGGGCTTCTACACGGCCGGCGGGGCGACCGATCCGTCCCTGTTTGCGGGCATCGTCGTGTTCGACGATTACGGGCGGCCCTTCGAGGCGGACCCGGCCGCCTTTGCCGGACAGGTTCGCACTCCCTCGGCAACGCGCGGGCTTTCGATGCTGGGCATTCTCTCGATCGAGGAAACGCTTGCGGCCGAGATCGGGGACGCATCCTTCTCCGCCTGGAATGCAGAGGGGCCGGACGGGCGTTTCACATCGTCCTTCCACGCCATCGCAGGCGGCAGTGAATTTTCATTCGGCGCGGGCAATCCCGAAATCTTCCTGAGCGAAATGCCGGGGGCGGGGGCCGGTAAATCCGCCGCCGCACCTTTTGCCCGCATCATGTATTCCTCGCTTGGCGAGGCGCAGGGGATTTTCGATGAAGCGGTTTCCGCGAGTGCCGTGATCCCGCTTTCGGACGAAATCGACGGCCATTTCTTCGGTCTCAGCAATATCGGCATGAACCGGCAGGATACATCCCTGACGCTGACCGGGCAGGAAACGGCGGATGCCGATGGCAGTTTCGCCGCCTTCGGCCTGTCGTGGCGTTTCGCCGAAAACTGGCGCCTCGGCGGCTCATTCGGTGCATTGCACGAGCAGGGCACCTTGGCGGGCATCGAAAGCGAAGGTGCCTTCTCGCTCGGCAGCGAGGCGCTGACCCGCAGCTATGGTATTCACCTGACCGGCAAGCCAGCCGAGAACCTCTCGATCACTGCGTTCTATACGCAATCGGTGATCGACAGCTTCGGCACGGAGAGCTCGCTGTTCGAGGCGGCGAGAGGCTGGAGCGGCGATCACTACGGCGTGACCTTCGACGCGCGCGACGCGATCCGGGATAACAGCCTGCTGCGCCTCTCGGTGCTGAAGCCGTTGCAGATCAGCGATGGGGACGTTTTCGTGCGGGTGCCGGTGGGGCGCGAAATGGACGGGACGGTGAATTACGACCGCCGCCGCTCGAGCTTCGACGGATCGACGCTACCGCTCGAAACGCGCATCGAATATGTCGAGCGCAGCCGCTATGGCGCCTATGGCATAGCCCTCGACTGGTTCGATGCCGATGTGAAAGGCAGCGGCGAGAGCGGCATGGCGGTGGCGGCGGGACTTTCGCTGCGGTTCTGATTACTGCCGCTTGCCCGCCCGCGAGGCATAGCGAACGGCCTCTTCCGCGGCGCGGAAGAGGGCTTTCGCCTTGTTGACGCTTTCCTGATGCTCGCCTTCGGGCGTCGAATCCGCGACCACGCCGCCGCCCGCCTGCACATACATCTTGCCGTCCTTCACGATGGCCGTGCGCAGCACGATGCAGGTGTCCATTTCGCCCGCCGCCGAGAAATAACCGACGCAGCCCGCATAGGGCCCGCGTTTCTCAAGCTCGAGTTCGTCGATGATTTCCATCGCGCGCACCTTTGGCGCACCGGAAACGGTACCGGCCGGGAAGCCCGCGACAAGCGCGGAAATCGCGTCATAGGACGGGTCCAGGTCGCCTTCGACATTCGAGACGATATGGATGAGATGCGAGGTGTATTGAAGCGCGAAGCGCTCCGTCGCCTCGACGCTGCCGATCTTCGAGACGCGGCCGACATCGTTCCGCCCGAGATCGAGAAGCATCAGATGCTCGGCCCGCTCCTTCGGATCGGCGAGAAGCTCCGCCGCGATCGCCTCATCCTCGGCGCGGTTCTTGCCGCGATGGCGTGTGCCCGCAATCGGACGGATCGTTACCCTATTGTTCCGTACACGAACGAGAATTTCCGGGCTCGAGCCGACGATGGAAAAATTCTCGAAATTGAGGAAATAGAGGAAGGGCGAAGGATTGATCCGCCTGAGCGCCCGGTAGAGCGAGAAGGGCGGCAGCGTGAAGGGCGTTTCAAAACGCTGGGACAGCACAACCTGAAAGATGTCGCCAGCGGCGATATATTCCTTCGCGCGCTCGACCATGCCGTAATAGGTTTCGCGCGGCGTGTTGGACTGCGGTTCGGCAAGGGCGGCAATATCGGCCTCTTGCGCGCCATGCGGCAGCGCGCGGTCGAAATCGGCGACAACATCGGAGAGCCGCTCGCTCGCACGCGCATAGGCGGCGGTGGCGCTGACATCGGGTTCGGGGCGGACGGGCGTGACGATGGTGACTTCGTCCTTCACGGAGTCGAAGACGCAGATGATCGTCGGCCGGATGAAGATGCCGTCGGGCAGACCGAGCGCATCCGGGTTCTCGTTCGGCAGGTGCTCCATCAGGCGCACCATGTCGTAGCTCATATAGCCGAAGACACCGGCGGCCATGGGCGGCAGTTCTTCCGGCAGCTCGATCCGCGATTCCTCGATGAAGGCGCGCAGGCTCTTCAGGGCGCCGCCCTCGCAGGAGACGAAGGCATCAGCGTCGAACCGCGCCTTGCGGTTGATCTCGGCGCGGTCGCCCTGGGTGCGCCAGATGGCGTCGGGCTTCAGACCGATGATCGAATAGCGGTTGCGTGCATCGCCGCCTTCGACCGACTCGAGGAGAAAGCTGTTCGCCTTGCCCTCGGCGATCTTGAGCATGGCGGATACGGGCGTCTCAAGGTCGGCAACCAGCCGCGTAAAGACGACCTGCGGCCGGCCTTCCCTGTAGGCCGCTTCGAAAGTGCCGAATTCAGGCGATATCATCGTCCGCCATCCGCCGCTGTCAGCCGCTGGAGAAGGGTCTGATTGATCTTGACGCCCGACTGCTGCTGGTAGCCGACCACGAAGGACTGAAGCATGTCGGCGCCGATCGAATCGGCGACATCCTTGCGCGCCTTTTCATAGGAGTCGGAACCCTTCGCGGCCTCCGGTGTCCGCACCGAACGGACCTGCATGAGAATGATGCTGTCGCCGACACCGACCGGACCCCAGGTGAAGCTGCCCTCGGGTGCGGCGAACATGCGGGCGACCGCCGTGCGCGAGAAAGTGTCGTTCTGTGCGTAACGCTGGATACCCGGCATGGTGAGAACGCTGCGGCCGAGCTCGCTGGCAATCTTGTCGAAGCTCTCGCCGGCATTGCCGCGGTCGGCGAGCTTCTGCGCGATTTCCTCAAGCGCGGCCGCGCGGTGCTGATCCTTCCAGAGCTTCACGATGTCGGCTCGTACATCGTCGAGCGGCTTGCGGGCGGCGGGCGTTACCGCGCTGATCTCGACCCAGTAGTAGCCTTCCTTGCCGGTGTCGAGCGGCGGGATCTGGTCGCCTTCCTCATTGTCGAAGACGGCGCCGAGAAGACCGGGGAGGTCTGGAATGTCAGCCGGCTTGCCTTCGCGCGTTTCCCCCTTGGATGTGACACCCGAGTAATGACGCACCTTGAGGCCGAACCGCTCGGCGATCGCATCGAGCGCCTCGCCACCGGCACGCGCATCCTCGATGGCATTCTGCGTGTCATAGATCTGCTCGCGCGCCAGTTCGAGTTTGAGCGTGGCGAGAAGCCTGTCGCGCACTTCCTCGAATGTGCTCGGCTTTCCTTCCTCGATAGCATCGGTGCGGAAGATCGCCCAGCCGAGCGGGCCGCGAACCGGCTCGCTCCAGGCACCGGCCGCCGTTGCGAAGGCGGCATCGGCGAGCACCGGCGACAGAAGTTCGTCGCGCGTCACCTTGCCGAGTTTGAAGTCCGCTTCGTCGAGCCCGAGCTCGCCTGCGATGACGGAAATGGCCGTGCCATCGCGCAGGCGCGCAAGCGCGGCCTTGGCGTCGTCCTCGCTCGGGAAGGTGATCTGGATAAGCTCGCGGCGCTCCGGCACATCATATTCGCCGCGCCGTTCGGCATAGGCGGCCTGAAGCTGCTCGCCGGACACGGAAATGGAGTCGAGAATGTCGGCGGGCTCGATTTCCATGAGCGCAAAGTCGCGCGTCTCCGGCAGGGTGAACGCGGATGCGCCGGCTTCATAGAGCGAGGCGATGTCTTCCTCGGACGGCTCGGGGATTTCCGTCACGAGCGAGGGCGGCAGGATGATGTAACCGGCGGTGCGGGTCTCTTCCTGGAAATTGAGCACGGTCCGGATCAGGACGTCCGGTGTGGGGATGCCGGCCTCGACGACGCCGGAAAGCTGCGCGCGCTGCATACCCTTGCGGCGCTGCTCGATGAATCGCTCCTCGGGGATACCGTTCTGGCGCAGAAGCTGGCGGAAGAGTTCGCGGTCGAAGCGGCCGAACGTGCCCCGCAGGTTCGGATCGTTCACGATGTCGAGGCCGACGGCCTCGTCGCCGATCGCAAGGCCGAGATCGGCAGCCGCCTCATCGAGCGAAATGACGCTAATGAGGCGCGACAGGGCAAGGCGGTCGGCACCGAAACGGACCGCCTGGTCGCGCGCCAGCGGCTGGCCCAGGCGCTGCGACATGCGGTCGATCTCCATGCGGAATTCACGCTCGAAGGTGGCCGAGTCGACTTTCTGGTCTCCCACCTCCGCGACCGTGTCGTCGCTGAAGCCGGTAAAGATGTCGGCAATGCCCCAAATCGCAAAAGCGATCACCAGAATGCCGATAATGGCGAATCCGACGATACCGGAGGCGGTTTTGCGCAAACTGTCGAGCATGGTCCGTCTTTCTCTCCGGCCCCTTTTGGCAAAAGGGCCCATTCGTTTTTCAGATATGCGGTACCGGCGCAGCAGCCCCCGCGAACAAGGGCGGCATGATAGGTGCGGGGGCAGGGGCCCGCAAGCGGCTCGGCGGGGCTTCGCGCTTGATTTTCCTCGGAAAAATGCGGAAGCCCCGCCATCCGGCAGGGGGTATGCCGGGCTTCAGACCTGCGCGCTATAGACAGGCGGCAGGCCGAACTCGACCGAGACCCGGATGCTGGCCTGTGCCGCCTCGACAAGGGCCCACATCACGACGAAGCTCGCCGCCGCCCAGAGCGAGAAGGCGAAGCGTGCGCCGAGAAAGTGAGGCGTTTCGTCCTGCGCCGTCGCAAAGATCAGCGCGAAGAAGGCGACCTGAAAGGCCGGCAGTATGACGATGAGAGCCTGCAGCACGTCGTCCGGTGGACGGGAGCCGAAGGACAGGCCGAGAAAGACCGCGAGCGAGGCAACGACACCTGCGCTGCGGCCATGTTGAACGAACCTGTAAGCCAGGGCGGTAGGCATAATTCTTCTCCATTCCCTCTCCGCCGGTGCGAAGAAGGGCAAGTTGTTTTCAAGTATTCGCACTTCAAAAGCCGGGCAAAACTTCCTCGTTCGCGCCCGCGCGTTTTACGCGGGCGCAGAGCGCCCAACTCAGGGAAATGCAGGTGTGACGGCGGTTCAGCGCGGCGGGGCGCGGATTTCCAGCGACGGGCCGGCTGAGCGGTTCAAGTATTCAAGAGGCATGGGCGAACTCCGGTTGCGCGAGGGGGATGCGGTGACCGGAGTTCTGAAAACACAAGAGCCCCGATCTGGTGGATGGGGCTCTCAAACGTCGATTTTGCAGGCTATTTCAGCGCGTGCGCAAGCGACCCGGCCCCGAAGGCGAGTAACCCCAAAAGGTGGCCGTCACGGCCATATGGAATCGACGGTTTTTCATGTCGCGCACCCTACACGCGGGACCAATACTTGCCAATCGAATAGTCATCGAAAAGAAACTTTCGATGGAACTGTGTTCTATTTCCCTCAGGTTGATTTGACCCATGCCCGCAAACGCGCCGCGCCGGGCGTTGGCGCGGTCCCGGCCATCTGCTAAACGGACGCAACCCAATTTTGATGCGGAGAGCGGGACGATGGCGCGCGTGAAGGCTCTTGTGGCCGGCAACTGGAAGATGAACGGGGTGAAGGCCTCGAAGAAGGAAGTGGCGGCGCTGGCGAAAAGGCTTGCCGGGACGCAGAAGCCGGATTGCGACGTCCTGATCTGTCCGCCTGCGACAATCGTTTCGACGCTGAAGGACGCGGCCAAGGGCTCGAAGATCGCGATTGGCGGCCAGGATTGCCACGCGAAGGAAAGCGGCGCCCATACCGGCGACATTTCGGCGGAGATGCTGAAGGATGCCGGGGCGAGCCATGTCATTGTCGGCCATTCCGAACGCCGTGCCGATCACGGCGAAACCGATGCCGCGGTTCGCGCCAAGGCGGAAGCCGCCCATCGCGCCGGGCTTACGGCCATTGTCTGTGTGGGCGAGACGGAGGCCGAACGCGATGCGGGTGCGACGCTGAAAGTGATCCGCGGCCAGCTCAAGGGTTCGCTCCCTGACGGGGCCACGGCGAAAACGACCGTGATCGCCTATGAGCCGGTCTGGGCGATCGGCACCGGCCGCACGCCGACGCCGGACGACGTGGCCAAGGTTCACGCCGCGATCCGCAAGGCGCTCGAAGCCCGCTTCGGCGCGGAAGGCACGAAGATGCGGATTCTCTATGGCGGCTCGGTGAAGCCTGCCAATGCGAAGGAGCTGATGGCGGTGCCGAATGTGAACGGCGCGCTGGTGGGCGGCGCGAGCCTGAAGGCTGAGGATTTCTGGGGTATCATTTCCGCCTATCTCTGAGGGGAGCGGCGGGGCCATGGATACAACGGACAGCATCTTCATCGGCGCGGGCGAGCGGCCGCAGCATCTTCTCCTCAAATATGCCAACCGGCACGGGCTCATTGCCGGGGCGACGGGCACCGGCAAGACCGTGACGCTGCAGATCCTCGCCGAAGGATTCTCACGCGCCGGCGTGCCTGTGTTTCTCGCGGATGTGAAGGGTGATCTTGCCGGGCTTTCGCAGGCCGGATCGCCCAACCCGAAACTGGATGAGCGGGCGCAGAAGATCGGCCTTGGCGCGGTCACCTATCAGCCTTCGCCTGTCGTGTTCTGGGATCTGTTCGGCGAGCAGGGACATCCGGTCCGCACCACCGTGACGGATATGGGGCCGCTTCTCCTGTCGCGGCTTCTCGATCTGTCCGATGCGCAGGAAGGCGTGCTCTCGATCGTGTTCGAGATTGCGGACGATCAGGGGCTGTTGCTCCTCGATCTGAACGATCTGCAATCGCTGCTCGCTTTCGTAGCCGAGAACGCGAAGGAGATCGGCACGCGCTATGGCAATGTGACGGCGGCATCGGTTGGCGCGATCCAGCGAAAACTCCTCACGCTGCGCCAGCAGGGCGGCGAGAACTTCTTTGGCGAACCGGCGCTGGAATTGTCAGAACTCATGCGCACGACATGGGATGGGCGCGGCTGCGTGAATATTCTTGCCGCCGACAAGCTGATGTCGACGCCGAAACTCTATGCGACCTTTCTGCTCTGGCTGCTCTCGGAACTCTTCGAGGAACTGCCGGAAGTGGGCGATCCCGACAAGCCGAAGCTGGTTTTCTTCTTCGACGAGGCGCATCTCCTGTTCAACGACGCGCCGAAGGCGCTGGTGGACCGCATCGAGAGTGTCGTGCGCCTCATTCGCTCGAAGGGCGTGGGCATTTATTTCATCACGCAAAACCCGGACGACTTGCCCGACAGGGTGCTTGGACAACTCGGCAATCGCGTGCAGCACGCGCTTCGCGCCTTTACGCCGCGCGACCAGAAGGCGGTGAAATCGGCAGCGGAAACATTCCGGGCCAATCCAGCTTTCGATGTATCCCAGGCGATCACGGAGCTGGGTGTGGGCGAGGCGCTTGTGTCGCCGCTTGAGGCGAAAGGCATTCCGGGGATGGTGGACCGCACCTTGATCCGGCCGCCGGCTTCGCGGCTCGGCCCCATAACGCCTGAAGAACGCCGCGACGTGATTTCGAAGAGTCCGGTCGGCAGCCGTTATGACAAGGTCGTGGACCGGGAATCCGCACATGAGATTCTTGCGCGGCGCGCCGAGGATGCGGCGCGCGTCGCCGCCCGCGAGAAAGAGGCAAAATCCGCGCCCGCAACCCGCGCGCCTCGCGCTTCCACGCGGCAAAGCGCCACCGAAGCCTTCACGAAAAGCGTGGTGCGAAGCATCGGCTATGCGGTGGGGCGTGCCGTGGTGCGCGGCGTGCTGGGTTCGCTGTCGAAGGGAAAATGATCCGGAAACGGCGGATTTCCGCTCTTTTCAGGACTTCCTTGTAATTCGGCGCCAAAGCGCCTATATCCCTGTCATCGAATTCTTTGGTTCGGCTGCTCTCCACGCTCGCGATCGAGCGCCGGACCTGTCTATCCCGATCCCTCGAAGTTTGATCCGCCGGTCGCACAGTGCGCCGGTGGCGATATTCTATGTCATAAGGAATGCCTCACATGGCAAACGGCACCGTCAAGTGGTTCAACTCCCAGAAGGGCTTCGGCTTCATTCAGCCGGAAAGCGGCGAGAAGGACGTTTTCGTCCATATTTCCGCTGTTGAACGCGCGGGCATGCGTGGTCTCAACGAAGGTCAGGCGATTGCCTACGACCTCGAGACCGACAAGCGCAGCGGCAAGGTTTCGGCGGCGAATCTTCGCAACGCCTGAACGAGATCGAAGGGGCGCTTCGGCGCCCCTTTTTTATTTTCCGGAGCGGACCATGGCGCGCAACAACAGGAAACTGACGGAAAGCGATTTCGTCATGTTCAATGTCGTCTATGAGGACGGCGCCCTGAGTTCGAACCGCAAGGTGCCGCTGACGGAAATCGACGGCGCCGCCGACACGGCGGGCGCAAAGGCGGTCATCGAGGCGCAGGACCGCGACATCGCGGAAAAATCCGGCCGCCCGCGCGGCCGTGTGAAAACGATCGAACGGGTCAAGCGCAAGTAATCGCCGCCCGTCAGGAGACCGCAAGTATGCAGAAGCACAGGTTCGCAATCGGCGAGACGGTCGAGTTCACCGCCGGTGGTTCCTATCCACCCGCCGCGCGCGGTCTTTATGAAGTGCTTCGCCAGCTCCCGGCCGAAGGCAACGGCTACCAGTATCGCGTCAAGAATCTCGCCGATGGCCACGAACGCATGGTCCGCGAGGGTCAGCTCGATCATCCGGTGAAGGCCGAAACCGCGGCTTCCGCCTAGCGCCGGCAACGGCAAATCCAGTATTTTCCGTAATATTTTCCACCTTCGCCTGGCCCAGGTGGAAACCCAGCGAGAGGGCTGGAAACCGCTCGCTTCATGCGCTACAACGCGCGCGGCTGGCCCGCCTAAGACGGCGAGAAACGGTCATTTCTTTCCCATAAGCCTTCCGGGCTGCCCGAGGTGTCATGACGACCATCATTCTCATCATTCATCTGATGCTCGCGGTGGCGCTTGTCACGACGATCCTGCTGCAACGCTCCGAAGGCGGTGCGCTGGGCATTGGCGGCGGCGATGGCTTCATGACCGGACGCGGCACAGCAAATGTGCTGACCCGGACAACGGCCATTCTGGCGGTCCTGTTCATCACCACGAGCCTTACGCTCGGTATTCTCGCAACGCGGGGCGGCTCCAGCGACAGCGTACTCGACCGCGTCGTGCCGCTGGCAGACCCCGGCACGGCGGACCTGCCGGATGTTCCGGCGCCGTTTGAGGGTATGGGCGGGCAGGACACTGCGCCTGCCACGGATGCCGCGCCCGAACCCGCCGAACCGTCCGTCCCGCGCGCCGAATAGGCGAAAAACGTCACGAATGACCGGTTTGGGACAGGTGTTCCGGCCGGATGGAAGATTTTGTATCGGGAGCCGGTTTTGGGCCTCCGAATCGATTTGCTTGGTGTAATCTAGGGGCCCATGACGCGGTACATCTTCATCACCGGCGGCGTGGTTTCCTCCCTCGGTAAAGGTCTCGCTTCGGCGGCGCTCGGCGCGCTCCTGCAGGCGCGTGGCTATTCCGTGCGGCTGCGGAAACTCGATCCGTATCTCAATGTGGACCCGGGGACCATGTCCCCGATCCAGCATGGCGAAGTCTATGTGACCGATGACGGGGCGGAGACCGACCTCGACCTCGGCCATTACGAGCGCTTCACCGGCGTGCCGGCGAGCCGCGCCGACAATATCACCACGGGCCGCATCTATCAGGAGATCATCGCGCGGGAACGCCGCGGCGATTATCTCGGCGGCACGGTGCAGGTGATCCCGCATGTGACGGACGCGATCAAGGAATTCGTGCTCTCGGGCAACAAGGATGTCGATTTCGTGCTCTGCGAGATCGGCGGCACTGTGGGCGACATCGAGGGCCTGCCTTTCTTCGAGGCGATCCGCCAACTCGGCAACGAACTCGACCGCGGCCAGACCTGCTACATCCATCTGACGCTCTTGCCCTTCATCCCGTCTGCCGGCGAAATGAAGACGAAGCCGACGCAGCACTCGGTGAAGGAGTTGCGCTCCATCGGCATCCAGCCGGACATTCTGATGTGCCGCTGCGACCGGCCGATCCCGAAGGATGAGCGCCGCAAGATCGCGCTCTTCTGCAATGTGCGCGAGACGGCCGTCATCCAGGCGATGGATGTCGATACCATCTATGACGTGCCGAACGCCTATCACCTCGAGGGGCTGGACGAGGAAGTGCTGGCCGTCTTCGGCATCAAGGATGCCAAGGAGCCGAACCTCGCAAGCTGGCAGACCATCACCCACAATATCCGCGAGCCGGAAGGCGACGTGACCATTGCCATCGTCGGCAAGTACACGGGCCTCAAGGATGCCTACAAGTCGCTCATGGAAGCGCTGGTGCATGGCGGCATCGCGAACAAGGTGCGCGTGAATTTCAAATGGGTGGAGTCCGAAGTCTTCGACACGGAAGACACGGCCTATTACCTCGAAGATGTGAACGGCATTCTGGTACCGGGTGGCTTCGGCGAGCGCGGCAGCCAGGGCAAGATCCGTGCGGCCGAATTCGCGCGGACGCGGAACGTCCCCTATTTCGGCATCTGCTTCGGCATGCAGATGGCCGTGATCGAGGCACTGCGGAATATCGGCGGCCTGACCGGCGCAAGCTCGACCGAGTTCGGCCCGACCAACGAGCCGGTCGTCGGCCTGATGACCGAATGGATGCGCGAGAACGAACTCGTGAAGCGCGCGGCAAATGGCGATCTCGGCGGCACGATGCGCCTTGGCGCCTATGACGCTGTGCTGAAAGAGGGGAGCCGGGTCGCGCAAATCTACGGCACGACCCGGATCAACGAGCGCCACCGCCATCGCTATGAAGTGAACATGACCTATAGGGACGCCATCGAGAAGGCGGGCCTCGTCATGTCCGGCGTCTCGCCCGACGGGCTCCTGCCGGAGATTATCGAGATACCGGACCATCCGTGGTATATTGGTGTCCAGTACCACCCGGAGCTGAAGTCGAAGCCGTTCGACCCGCATCCGCTGTTCCGCTCCTTCGTGGAAGCGGCTGTGGAGCAGAGCCGCCTCGTCTAGGCAGCAGGAGTAACCGAGATGCCCGCGAACAAGTCCGTCAAGGTCGGCAATTTCGAGATTGCGAACGACAAGCCCTTTGCGCTGATCGCGGGGCCGTGCCAGCTCGAAACGCGCCAGCACGCCTTCGACATGGCGGGCGCGATCAAGGAAGTGGCGGACCGGCTCGGCATCCCCTTCATCTACAAGACGTCGTTCGACAAGGCGAACCGGACGAGCCGCAACGCGAAGCGCGGCCTCGGCCTCGAACTCGCGCTGCCGATCTTCGAGGATCTGCGCAAGGAACTCGGCGTACCGGTGTTGACCGACGTGCATGAGCGCGAGCAATGCGCGGAAGTGGCGAGCGTCGTCGACATTCTTCAGATACCTGCCTTCCTTTGCCGCCAGACGGACCTTCTCGAAGCCGCCGCGCAAACCGGCAAGGTCGTGAACGTGAAGAAGGGCCAGTTCCTCGCACCCTGGGACATGAAGAACGTCGTCAACAAGATCGTCGAGGCGGGCAATCCGAATGTGCTGGCGACGGAGCGCGGCGTTTCCTTCGGCTACAACACGCTCGTGAACGACATGCGCGCGCTGCCGATCATGAAGGACGAGTGCCTTTGCCCAGTGGTGATCGACGCGACACATTCCGTGCAGCAGCCGGGCGGACAGGGCACGGCATCGGGCGGCGACCGCCGCATGGTGCCGGTGATCGCGACCGCCGCCGTCTCGATCGGCGTCGGCGCGGTCTTCATGGAAACCCATCAGGACCCGGACAATGCGCCGTCCGACGGGCCGAACATGGTGAAGCTCGCCGATCTCGAGCCGCTGCTTGCGCGGCTCAAGAAGTTCGACGCGCTGGCGAAGGCGGCCTAGGCCGTCTGCTTCTCGCCTCTGATCTGCGCCGAGACCTGCTGACGCAGTTCCTCAGAGCCGAATTGCGAATCCTTCGGATCAAGCTTGCCGAGCGCGAATTCCGGCGGCACGACTTCCGGCCCCTGACCTGGCGGAAGCGGCGGCGTGTAATAGCCGAGCGCATAGCTGCCCATCGAATAGCCGATCAGCGCCTGAAGCTCGGGGTCGAGCGTCTTTGCGATGTTGGGCGGGCAGGAGAGATACTGGTTCTCCTCCTGCCGCAGCCAGCCGAGCGTGTAGGTGATGTTGATGCCGATGCGGTCGCCATTCGAAATGTTCGCGCCGCCGCCATGGAATACGCCGCCCGAATAGACGAGCACTGAACCGGCCGGCATTTCCGCATAGCCGATCTGATCGTCCGTTGGCTGATAATCGTCCGGCCAGTCGAGGCTGCCGGGACAGACCTGCGTGGCGCCGTTTTCCTTCGTGAAATCGGTGATCGCCCAGATCGTGTTGAACTGCGGCTCGACCCCCCTTGAGATAGGTCCCCCAGGCCCAGCGGTCGCGGTGGATCTGCTGCTTCTTCTGACCCGGCGTGATGCGGATGACCTGGGTCAGATGAAGCTGGATGCGCTCGCAGAAGGGCTTGAGGAAGATATTGGCCGCTTCGAGCACGCTCTTGTTCATCACCAGGCCGCGGCAGGCGGGCGAGCGGGCGACAAGCGCGCCGGTGCGCGTGGTGAGATTGCCGGTGAAATCGTCGCGGCCGAATTCCGTCGCCTCGATATAGGGCATGGTTTCGGCCTTCACCCGGGCAAGCTCGTCCGGCGAGAGCACGCCGGTGACGATCAAGGCGCCGTCGCGTTGCAAAACGGCGACGATCTCATCCGCGCTGGCGCTCGCGGGCAGCATTTCAAGCTTGGGCATATTTCCTTCCTCCCCCTGTCGCCTGACGATTGCACCATGCGCGTAATGCGATGGAAAGCGGAAATGCAGTCCGCTTGACCCAACGTATTCCTTGGCCGGTTCCGGCGCCAACAGACCGCTGGCCCAATGCAAATTCAGTTGTGCTATAGGCTGCAACATCGAAATTCACAGCAGGAGCGGCGGAAGCCGGAGGCACATGGGACAGGCTCAGGCGATACCGGGCAGGGCGGAAGCGATTGCGGCAAGGGTCGAGGATTTCGTGCGCAATGTCGTTGCGCCCTATGAGCGCGATCCGCGCTGCACGGCTCATGGACCGACCGAGGAGCTGGTGCGGGAGCTGCGCGACAAGGCGCGGGCGGCAGGCGTCATGACGCCGCATATTCTGGCCGATGGCAGCCACCTGACGCAGCGCGAAACCGCGCTCGTGCTCCGCAAGACCGGCCTGTCGCCGCTCGGTCCCGTTGCCTGCAATACCGGCGCACCGGACGAGGGCAACATGTATCTCCTCGGCAAGATCGGCAGCCCCGAGATCAAGGAGCGTTTTCTGAAGCAGCTCGTCTCCGGGGCCTCCCGCTCGGCCTTCTTCATGACGGAACCGGCGCTCGAAGGCGGCGCTGGCTCCGACCCGTCGATGATGAAGACGACATGCGTGAAGGACGGCAATCACTGGGTCATCAATGGCCGCAAGGCTTTCATCACCGGCGCGGAAGGCGCCAAGGTCGGCATCGTCATGGCGAAGAGCGAGGACGGCGCCTGCATGTTCCTCGTCGATCTGCCGCATCCCGCGATCCGCATCGAGCGCGTTCTCGACACGATCGACAATTCCATGCCGGGCGGTCATGCCGTGGTCGTGATCGACAATCTGCGGCTGCCGGCCGATCAGATGCTCGGCGAAAGCGGCGAGGGCTTCAAATATGCCCAGATCCGCCTGAGCCCGGCGCGGCTTTCGCATTGCATGCGCTGGCTCGGGGGCTGCACCCGCGCAAACGAGATCGCGACGGATTATGCCAATCGGCGCCATGCCTTCGGCAAGCCGCTGATCGACCATGAAGGCGTCGGCTTCATGCTGGCGGAAAACCTGATCGACCTGAAGCAGGCCGAACTGATGATCGACTGGTGCGCCGATGTGCTCGACACCGGCTCGCTTGGGACCGCGGAAAGCTCGATGGCGAAGGTCGCCGTGTCCGAGGCGCTGATGCGCATTGCCGACCGTTGCGTACAGGTGATGGGCGGCATGGGCGTATCCGGCGACACGATCGTCGAGCAGATTTTCCGCGAGATCCGCGCTTTCCGCATCTATGACGGCCCGACCGAGGTTCACAAATGGTCGCTTGCGAAGAAGATCAAGCGCGACTGGGCCGGAAAATCGCACTGAAGCAAAATCAGAACAGGGAGGACACAATGAAACTCGACAGCTCGATTTCCGCCATCGTCACGGGCGGTGCATCCGGTCTCGGCAAGGCAACGGTGAAGGCATTGCGCGATCTCGGCGTCAAGGTCGCCATCTTCGATCTCAACAAGGAAAATGGCGAACGGGTGGCGAAGGAACTGGGCGCGACCTATTGCGAAGTGAACGTGATGGACGAGGCCTCCGTCGATGCGGGCTTCGAGAAGGCGCGCGCCGCGAACGGGCAGGAGCGGGCGCTGGTGAATTGCGCCGGCGGCGGCCGCGGCGGCAAGACCATCGCACGCGACAAGACGACGGGCGCGATCATTCCCTTCAAGATTTCCGATTTCGAATATGTGCTGGGGCTCAACACGGTCGGCACCTTCCGCTGCATCGTGAAAAGTGCGGCCGGCATGGCGACGCTCGACCCGCTGGAAGGCGGCGAACGCGGCGCGATCGTGAACACGGGGTCTGTTGCCGCCGAGGACGGGCAGATCGGCCAGGTCGCCTATTCGGCGGCGAAAGCGGCGATCAAGGGCATGACGCTGACCATTGCCCGCGATCTCTCGCGGGAGGGCATCCGCATCAACACAATCCTGCCCGGTATCATGGCGACGCCGCCCATGCTGGCGGTGAAGGACCGTGCGCCGCAGATATTCGAAAATCTCGCGGCATCGGTGCCGTTCCCGCCGCGCCTTGGCGATCCGTCGGAATATGCCGATCTCGCCTGCACCATGCTCCGTAACGGCTATTTCAATGGCGAGACGGTGCGCCTCGATGGCGCCATCCGCATGCCGCCGCGCTGAAGCGGCGTTCAGGCCGCGGCCGTCTTCTCGCCGCCGATGGTGCGCGGCAGGATGACGGTCGCGACCGTGCCCTTGCCGGGCTCGCTTTCGAGCCGGAATTCACCTTCCATGAGCGAAACGAGCTCGGTGACGAGGGCGAGGCCGAGGCCCGCGCCTTCGAATGTACGATCGAGACCGGCATCCGCCTGCCAGAAGGGGCGCAGCGCGCTTTCCAGTTCTTCCGCATTCATGCCGATGCCGGTGTCGCGGATGCGGATGATGGCGCCGTCTTCCGGCCCATGCGCAAGCTCCAGTGTGACCTTGCCGCCCGACGGCGTGAATTTCACCGCGTTGTTGAGCAGATTGATGATGATCTGCTTCAGACGACGCTCGTCGGTTTCGATGGACGGGAAGGGCGGAACGGCGTCAAGCGCCAGTTTGACCTGACCGCGCTCCGCACGCCCGCGCACAATGGCGAGGCAGTTCTTGCAGACGCGCGCAAAATCGACCGGCTGCGGATTGAGTTTCAGGCCGTCGAGTTCGATACGCGAAAGGTCGAGAATGTCGTTCACCAGCGACAGAAGATGCGTGCCCGCATGATGTATGTCATGGACATAGGATTCGTAGCGCGGATTGCCGATCGGCCCGAACAGCTTTTGTTCCATCGCTTCGGAGAAGCCGAGGATCGCATTGAGAGGCGTCCTCAGCTCGTGGCTCATATTGGCGAGAAACTCGGTCTTTGCCTTGTTGTCGCGCTCGACGGAGGCATAGAGCTTCATCTTGGTGAGCGCCTGTTCGAGCGCCCGTTCGCGCTCGCCGGCCTGGGCGCGCAGGCGGATCAGCTTGCGGTTCGATCGGAGGCGAAGCTCCATGGCGAAAAAGCCGATCAGAATGGCCTGAAGGTTCATCACCGCGAAATGCTCGATCATCGTCACGTTTTCGCTGATCGCGGCAGAGCACACGATCCAGACAGCGAAGTTGATGGCGAAGGCGATGAGAAGATGGCGGCGCGACAGGAAGAACAGGCCAACCGCAACAAAGATCAGCGCGAAATTTGTCGACTGGTAGACATCTTTTGCAATCACCATGTGCAGCGCGGAGTTCGCAAGCACGACGCCGAAGACGGCAAAGCCGACCTTGTAGGCATGTTGGGGTGCGACGAGATTCGCCCGGAGCGCCAAGGCGATGGCGATCAGCGTGGCCATGCCGGTCAGCGCGGCAATAGTCATGATGAGCCGCGCCGGATCCTTCAGAATGATCAGATGCAGAACGGCGAAAAGGGCATACATCGCCGCCAGGAAAAGCGAAATCGGCAGAACGGATTCGCGGAAAAGCGAATTCAGCTCGCGCTGAACGTCGATGTCGCTTGTGCGATATTTGTCGCGTGAAGGGGCGGACAAGGTGACACTCCATCGACGAGCATGCTGGCCGCCCACCCATGACCATGCGTTTCGCCGGGCGCGAGACTAGCTGGCGCCTGTGAATAAAAATTTAATTTCCTTGGAGCTTTTAGCCGCGGCCGCGATAGGGCGCGACGCCCTGGTCTGGCACCCAGACGCCCGCGGGAAGCCGGCCTCTCTGCCAGAAAACGTCGATCGGGATGCCGCCGCGCGGATACCAGTAGCCGCCAACCCTGATCCATTTCGGTACGAGCGTTTCGGCAAGGCGCTTGCCGATCGCAACCGTGCAGTCTTCGTGGAAGGCGCCATGATTGCGGAACGACTGGAGATAGAGCTTCAGCGACTTAGACTCGACGAGCCATTTGCCAGGCACATAGTCGATGACGAGGTGGGCGAAGTCGGGCTGGCCGGTCACAGGGCAGATCGAAGTGAATTCCGGCACGGTGAAACGCGCTACATAATTCTCACCCTGATGCGGATTGGGGACGCGCTCAAGCACCGCCTTTTCAGGCGAGGCGGGCATTTTCACATCGGCGCCGAGTTGCGTCAGGCCCGTCGTGCTTTTCTTCCCGGCCGGCTTTTTCATGTCCTGCTCCTATTCGGCTTCCGGGCCATCATAGACGCAGCCTTCGCGGCAGGAAGCGCGATGCACCTCGACGCGCGCGATCTCCGGCAACGGACCGGCCAGCGCCTTCCAGATCCAGGCGGCGATATGTTCGAGTGTCGGAAGCTCAAGACCTTCGATCTCGTTCAGCAAATGATGGTCGAGCTTCTCGCGTACCGCCATGACCTCGCGTTCGACATCCTCGAAATGGCGGACGAGACCCGTCGCGGGCGAGGGCTTGCCCGACAACCAGACGACGACGCGGAAGGAATGGCCGTGCATCCGCCGGTTCGGATGACCTTCATCCGCATAGGGCAGGAAATGCGCCGCGTCGAAAAAGAATTCCTTGTAGATCTTCATCACGGAATACCGATCAGCTTGTGGGTCTGGAGGCTGAGCCGCCATTTCGGATGCGCGAGACAATATTCCGTCGCCGCGCGCGTGTTCTCCTCCCGCATCGGCCCGTCCATCGGTTGCAGGAAGAAATGCCGGAAGGCAAGCGCCTCGAAACGGTCCGGCATGGCCTCTTTCTGCGGATAGACCAGCTTCAATTCATCTCCACGCGTCTGGACGAGCGGCGCATCGGCCTTGGGGCTGACGCAGATCCAGTCGATCCCATCCGGTGCGGCAAGCGTACCATTCGTCTCGATAGCGATTTCAAATCCCCGCGCGTGAAGGGCGCCGATCAGCGCCGGATCGAGCTGGAGCAGCGGTTCACCGCCGGTGCAGACGACATAGCGGTTTTCGGTCCCGCCCGTCACCCATGTCCTTTCGATCGCGTCTGCCAGCGCCGCCGCATGGCGGAATTTCCCGCCGCCTTCGCCATCCGTACCCACGAAATCCGTGTCGCAGAAAGTGCAGACCGCAATTGCGCGGTCCTCCTCGCGGCCGGACCAGAGGTTGCAGCCAGCGAAGCGGCAGAACACGGCAGGCCTGCCGGCCTGCGCGCCTTCGCCTTGCAGCGTGTAGAAGATTTCCTTCACCGAGTACATGGGCTCAGGCTCCCGCCACATAGGCAGCATGGCCGCGCGCCCGAAGCTCGCAGGCCGGGCAGGCGCCGCAGCCATAGCCCCAGTCGTAGCGGTGCGTACGGTCGCCCCGGTAGCAGCTATGGGTTTCTTCCACGATGAGATCGACCAGTGCCTTGCCGCCGAGTTCTGCCGCCAGTGCCCATGTCGCCGCCTTGTCGATCCACATCAGCGGCGTCTCGAGCGTGAAGGGCTTGGCCATGCCAAGCGAGATGGCCGCTTCCAGCGCCTTGATCGTGTCGGCCCGGCAATCGGGATAGCCGGAGTAATCCGTCTCGCACATGCCGCCGACCAGCACATGGGCGCCGCGTCGGTAGCCGAGGGCCGCGGCATAAGTGAAGAAGATCAGGTTCCGGCCCGGCACGAAGGTTGTCGGCAGGCCGTTCTCGCCCATCTCGATGGCAACGTCGCGGGTGAGGGCGGTCTCGCTGATCCGTCCAAGTTCGGGAAGACCGATCATGTGATCGGCACCAAGCCGCGCGGCCCAGACAGGATCGAGCGCCGCGAGCCCGGCGCGCACCTTGTCGCGGCAGGCAAGTTCGATGGCGTGGGATTGGCCATAGTCGAAGCCGACCGTCTCGACTTCGGCAAAACGCGCAAGCGCCCAGGCCAGGCAGACCGTCGAGTCCTGCCCGCCCGAGAACAGCACAAGTGCCTTTTTCCCTGCCGATTCAGTCATTTGATAGAGCTCCGTTCGGGGGTGTTGAACAGGAGCGGCTCCCTGCCGTCAAGCGGACAAAAGGAAGCCCCGGAAAAGCGAGCTTTTCCGGGGCCTTGAACGTCGCCGTTAACTTCGGATCAGAACGAGTAGGAAACGCTCGCCATGATGAAGTCGCGGTCGAAGGTGGGGTTGTCGAAGCCGGCACCGAAGATGTTGGTGTAGCTGACGCTGCCCCGCCAAGTGTTCTGGTAGTCGGCCGAAAGACCGAGCGACACCTGCTTCATGCCCTGAAGGTAATTGGCCGTGTTCGGGCCGGGCGAGTTGCCCTGAAGGTCATGACGCCAGGAGAGGCTCGGCGTCAGCGTGACGGCCGTGCCGAAGGCATTGGCATAGGACGGCGCGAAGACCAGACGATAGCCATAGGACATGTCGTCGGCGTACTTCACATTGGTCACGCCGCCGGTGAGCAGCGCCGCACCGAACGGATTGCGCAGGCCGCCTTCGGGGCCGACGCGATTGAGCGGATAGTCGCTCGCGTTCTGCACATAGACGAAGCCGGCATTGAACACGAAGGTCGCCGAGTCAGCGCGGAAGAGTTCCGTGATCGGGTCCGTGGTGCTCCAGAGCTTCACGGTACCGATCTGACCCTGAATGGCGTCAAGCTCGATCATGTGGACCGTGTCCTGGTTCGGACCGGCGGCCGGCAGCGAGCTGACCGGGCCGGGCGAACCCGTGAGCGGGCCGGACGCGCCGGTTCCGTCAAGCTGCGAGGCGTTCTGTTCGAGGTCGGACACGCCGAAGGGCATGTTAGGCGAGAAGGAGAGTTCGCCCGAAACGGCCGTGCCGCTGATCGTCGTGGCAAAGCTCGCACCCAGCGTCTCGATGGTCGGGAAGCTGTAGAAGTAGCGCAGCTGGTTGGCGGCATAGGCAAATGCAGCATTCAGCGATGCAGCCTGAACGGCGGGTATGGCGGATCCGCAATCCAGAGCGCCGCCCGTCGCGATCCCGACAAAGGCGCACGAGGACGCCAGATCATCGGGGCCGGTCGTGAAGCCGAGATAGGGCAGACGGCTCGTGTAGCGAACGGCGTAAGGCCGAAATCGACGCCGTCACCGAGTTCCTCGGCATAGTAGCGAACGGCCATGCCGAACTGGTCGGTCTCGCTGGCGATGCGGTCGGCCGAACGGCGAACCGCGATCGGAACCAGTGCGCTGGGCGGGAAGCCGCCGGGTGCGCCCGCGAAATCGGGATTGTCGATGACCGGGTTGAGGAGGCCCGGCAGCGAACCGCGGCCCGTAATGTCGTCGGTCGAGAAGAACGAGCCCGTGGGGTCGAGTTCGGTATATTCGTACTGGAACTGCCAGAAGGCTTCGACCGAGAGATTCGGCGTCAGCGTCGTCGAGGCGAACAGCATCGGCATCGGCGTCAGCGCGTCCTTGAGCTCCGCGCCGGGGGTGCGGATACGCGTAACGTCAACGGCCTGGAAGGCATTGATGCCACCCTGGATGAACAGGCTTTCGCCCCAGTTCAGCACCTGCTTGCCGAAACGGACCGTGGTGTAGTGACCGTCGATGTCCCAGTTGCCGAAGACGAAGGCATCGAGAACGTCGATGTCATAGGCGAGCTGGTCGCGGGCATCCGATTCGAGATTGCGGAAGCGCAGGTCATTCTCGGCATAGACGAAATCGTAGAAGGCCGTCGGGCGCACGAAGAAGCCGTAATTCTCCCATGTGCCCTGAATGTCCATCGTGGCCTGGACCGTCTGGTTCACGAAGTCCCAGCGGTCATAATTCAGGTTGCCGTTGTCCGAGTTCACGCTCGTCGTGCGGCCGTCTCCATTGGCGCAGCCGCCATTGAGGATCGAGACCTTGGTGCAATCCCGGCCGCTAGCGCGCAGCGTGGCGCCCGCCGACACGGTCGTATCGATCTGGACGTTGAGGTCGCCGAACACATAATTTGCAGCCGAGGCCGAGGTGGAAAAGAGAAAAGCCGAAGCGAACGCTGCGGCAAGCGTGATTGCCCCCGAACGGCGATTGCGGAGCAATGCTCGTTCATTCGTGACAGAGCGATTTCCTGCCGATACTATCATTTTGAAGGTTCCTCCCGAGAGGTTGGATTCTGGTGTTGCCCCAGGAATGGCGGCGGAAGTGGAAACAATCGGCCGGTTCCGCCGGAACCGGCCAGAAGTTAGGTGAGGGATGCTGACCTTTTGCGAGGATCGAGGAGGGATATTCGCGGTAGGACAGTCTGTTATGTGAGGGTGCGTAATAGGTAGAAGATACCTATTAGTAAAGGGGATATATCAAGTCGGTACGTCGTTCAAGTACCGTAATCTGCTGTCGGGGAGGGCGCGGATTGAATACCAAGGAACTGTTGCTGAGTGTCCTCATGTCCGGTCCCGCGACCGGCTATGACATCAAGAAAACCATGGAAAACGAGGTTTCGACGCTGCTCGATGTGAGCCTGTCGAACCTCTATCCGGCCCTGAACGAGCTGGCGACAGAAGGGCTCGTGACGTTCAAGAAGGTCGAGCAGGACAACCGGCCGAACAAGAAGGTCTATGAACTGACCGATGCCGGCCGCGCCGCGGCGCTTCGGGCGCTCATGTCCGGCGGCGCCAAGCACAGGCTGCGCTCCGAATTCATTTTCATCCTGAGTTTTGCGCCATTCCTGCCGCGCTCCCGCGTGAGCGAACTGCTGGACCAGCGGCTTGCGGAAACCAATGAAGTGCTCCGCGACCTAGACCGGCGGGAAGCCGAGGAGGCGCTTCAGGAGGGGCAGCGCTTCTGTATCGGGTTCGGCCGGGCGATGATGGAGGCGCAGCGCGACTACATCATGAAACATTCGGCGGAACTGCTTGCGACCTGCCCCGACGATGTGAGGGAGCTGAACCGCGCCGGGGCCTGAAAGGCGCGCCGCAGCCAAGGCGATTGCGAACGCCCGGGCCGTCATGTCCGGGCGTTTGTCTTTCCGCGATAAGGCCCTTTCGCCTGAGGCCATGCTCCGCTATGAAACCGGCAAAACCGGGCCCCGCCCGGGAGTTTCACATCCAATGGAAGAGACGGGACGACATGGCCGCCATCATCGACATCATCGGTCGCGAAATTCTGGACAGCCGGGGCAACCCGACGGTCGAGGTGGACGTGCTGCTTGAGGACGGATCGCTCGGCCGGGCCGGTGTGCCGTCGGGCGCCTCGACGGGCGCACATGAGGCGGTGGAACTGCGCGATGGCGGCTCCCGCTACAAGGGCAAGGGTGTGCAGAAGGCCGTTGCCGCCGTGAATGGCGAGATCTTCGACGCGATCGGCGGCATGGACGCCGCAGAGCAGATCCAGATCGACCGCGCGATGATTACGCTCGATGGCACCGACAACAAGTCGCGCCTGGGCGCCAATGCGATCCTTGGCGTGTCGCTTGCCGTTGCCAAGGCGGAGGCCGCCTCGCTCGGCCAGCCGCTCTTCCGCTATGTGGGCGGACCGGCCGCTCGCGTATTGCCCGTGCCGATGATGAACATCGTGAATGGCGGCGAACATGCCGACAACCCGATCGACATTCAGGAATTCATGATCATGCCGGTTTCGGCAGGATCGGTTGCAGATGCCGTGCGCATGGGCTCCGAAGTGTTTCACACGCTCAAGAGCGAGCTGAAGGCCGCGGGCCACAATACCAATGTCGGCGACGAGGGCGGCTTTGCGCCGAACCTTGCTTCGACCGAAGAAGCCATCGGCTTCATCATGAAGGCGATCGAAAAGGCGGGCTACAGGCCGGGCGACGACATCTTCCTCGCGCTCGACGCGGCCTCGACCGAATTCTTCAAGAACGGCATTTACGACCTGAAAGGCGAAGGCAAGAAGCTCGATGCCGGCGGCATGGTCGACTACTGGGCCTATCTGATCGGCAAATATCCGATCATCTCTATCGAAGACGGCATGGCCGAGGACGACTGGGAGGGCTGGAAGGCGCTGACAGAGCGTATCGGCTCGAAGGTTCAGCTTGTCGGCGACGATCTTTTCGTGACGAACAAGCGCCGCCTCGCCGACGGAATCAAAAGCGGCACCGCCAACTCTATCCTCGTGAAGGTGAACCAGATCGGCTCGCTCACCGAGACGCTGGAAAGCGTCGAGATGGCGCACAAGGCGCGCTACACGGCCGTCATGTCGCATCGTTCGGGCGAAACGGAAGATGCGACGATTGCCGATCTCGCGGTGGCGACGAATTGCGGTCAGATCAAGACCGGCTCGCTGGCGCGTTCCGACCGTCTGGCGAAATACAACCAGCTCATCCGCATCGAAGAAGCGCTTGGCCCGACGGCGGAATATGCCGGCCGTTCCGTTTTGAAGGCTTAGCAGCCGGCGTTTCGACCGGCTTTCCGGTAAATGCCCTTGACCGTTGGAATCGCTGTATGATTCCATCATGGACATGGAAAGCAACGTCGTGATTCGGACTTCGGAACCCCTGCGCCTCAGGCAGGCGCTGATCCCGTTCGTCTGTATCATCGTGCTCGGCTATTTCGCCTATCACGCGGTTTACGGCCGCCTCGGGTTCATTTCCTGGCTCGACATCCAGAATCGCATCGACCTGCTGGAGCACCAGCTCGCGGATGTGGAGCGCCAGCGCCAGCAGCTCGACCGGCAGGTCGCGCTTCTGCGCCCGGAAAGTCTCGACCCCGATTTGCTGGACGAGCGTGCCCGAGCGGCGCTCGGCTATGCGAATCCCGGGGAGATCGTGATTTTCCTCGATCCGCCGGCCGCGAGCCCGGCACCGGCGCGCTGATCGGGGCGGGCCTGTCCGCAGCGGAACTTAACCGAAATCCGGTTAATCCTGCGTTTTTTCATTGAAACCAAACCTTTATCATCCACTTCTAAAGTGTGTGAAGGCGCCTTTGCGCGCCGCCGCGCTTTCCGCGTGTCGTGAAATTCAGACGTCGAGGCCCCCGAATGACGTCCAGATCAGCTACGAGATCCGCTGCCAAACCGGCTCAGAAAAAACCGGTGAGAAAGTCCGTGGACGGACCTATGCCCTTCACGAAGGAAGAGGACATAAAGGCCTATCGGGACATGCTGCTCATCCGGCGCTTCGAGGAGAAGGCCGGCCAGATGTATGGCATGGGCCTCATCGGCGGCTTCTGCCACCTCTATATCGGCCAGGAGGCCGTCGTCGTCGGTATGCAGATGGCGATCGAGGAGGGCGATCAGGTCATCACCGGCTACCGCGATCACGGCCATATGCTTGCCTGCGGCATGGACCCGAAAGGCGTGATGGCAGAACTGACCGGACGCGAGGGCGGCTATTCGCGCGGCAAGGGCGGCTCCATGCACATGTTCAGCCGCGAACGGAATTTCTTTGGCGGCCACGGCATCGTGGGTGCGCAGGTACCGCTCGGCACCGGCCTCGCCTTTGCCAATCGCTATCGCGGCAACGACCGGGTGTGTCTCGCCTATTTCGGCGACGGCGCGGCCAATCAGGGCCAGGTCTATGAGAGTTTCAACATGGCGGAACTCTGGCAGCTGCCGGTCGTCTATGTGATCGAGAACAATCAATACGCGATGGGCACCAGCGTGGCCCGCGCCAGCGCGCAGACGAACCTTTCGAAGCGCGGCGTGAGCTTCAACATTCCCGGCGAGCAGGTGGACGGCATGGATGTGCGCGCCGTGCGCGACGCAGGCGCACGCGCCGTTGCCTTCTGCCGGTCGGGCAAAGGCCCCTATATCCTCGAAATGATGACCTACCGCTATCGCGGCCATTCGATGTCGGACCCCGCGAAATATCGCGCCAAGGAAGAAGTGAACAAGATGCGCGCCGAGCACGACCCGATAGAGCAGGTGCGGGTGCGTCTCCTCGATACCAAGGCGCTGACGGAGGACGACCTCAAGGAGATCGACAAGGAGATCAAGGCCATCGTCAACGAGTCCGCCGAATTCGCGCAGTCGAGCCCGGAGCCGGATCCGTCCGAACTCTGGACCGACGTGCTTGCCGATTTGGAGGCGTGACATGACGATCGAAGTGCTCATGCCCGCGCTCTCGCCGACCATGGAAGAGGGTACGCTCGCCAAATGGCATGTGAAGGTGGGCGACGAAGTGAAATCCGGCGACGTGATCGCGGAGATCGAAACCGACAAGGCGACCATGGAAGTGGAAGCCGCCGACGACGGCAAGGTTGCCAAACTTCTGGTCGAGGAAGGCACCGAGAATGTGAAGGTGAACCAGGTCATCGCCATTCTCGCGGATGATGGCGAGAGCATTCAGGACACCGAAGCGCCGAAGGAAACAAAAGCCGCCGCAAAAAAGAAAGCCGCCCCGGCGAAAGAGGAAAAGGCGGCAAGGGCGGCCAAGGTTGACGTGAAATCCGATCCGGAATTGCCGGCAGGTACGGAATTCGTGACGCAGACCGTGCGCGAGGCGCTGCGCGATGCGATGGCCGAGGAAATGCGCCGTGACGAAAGTGTTTTCGTCATGGGCGAGGAAGTCGCGCAATATCAGGGCGCCTACAAGGTGACGCAGGGCCTGCTCGACGAATTCGGCGGCAAGCGCGTTGTCGATACGCCGATCACCGAACATGGTTTTGCGGGTCTCGGCGTCGGCGCGGCGATGGCGGGGCTGCGCCCCATCGTCGAGTTCATGACCTTCAACTTCGCCATGCAGGCGATCGACCAGATCATCAATTCCGCCGCCAAGACGCGCTACATGTCGGGCGGGCAGATGTCTTGTCCCATCGTCTTTCGCGGACCGAACGGGCCGGCTGCCCGCGTCGCCGCGCAGCACAGCCAGGACTACAGCTCCTGGTATGCGCATGTGCCGGGCCTCATCGTGATCGCGCCCTATTCGGCAGCGGATGCGAAGGGGCTTCTCAAGGCGGCGATCCGCGATCCGAACCCCGTCATCTTCCTCGAGAACGAAGTGCTTTACGGCAAGAGCTTCGAGGTGCCGAAGCATGACGACTTCGTGCTGCCCATCGGCAAGGCGAAGGTGATGAAGGAAGGCAGGGACGTGACGCTCGTGTCGCACAGCCACGGGCTCACCTATTGCCTCGAGGCGATGGCGAAGCTGGAAGAGGAGGGGATCGACGTCGAACTGATCGACCTGCGCACTCTCCGCCCGCTCGATATGGACACGGTGATCGCCTCCGTGAAAAAGACGAACCGTCTCGTCACCGTGGAAGAAACATGGCCGGTCTGCGGCATCGGCGCGGAGATTGCCGCATCGGTGCAGGAAAAGGCATTCGACTGGCTCGACGCGCCGATCCTTCGCGTGACGCAGAAGGATGTGCCGATGCCCTATGCGGCCAATCTCGAAAAACTCGCGCTGCCCAGCGCCGCAGAAGTGGTGGAGGCGGTGAAAGCCGTCTGCTACCGCTGAGGAGGCGCAGATGCCGGTCAATATCCTGATGCCAGCCCTCTCGCCCACCATGGAGGAGGGCACGCTTGCCAAATGGCATGTGAAGAAGGGCGACAAGGTTAGTGCGGGCGATGTGATCGCCGAGATCGAAACCGACAAGGCGACGATGGAAGTCGAAGCCGTGGATGAAGGCACGATCGGCGAAATCCGCGTGGCGGAAGGAACGGAGGGCGTTCCCGTCAACGAAGTGATTGCCGTACTGCTCGAAGAGGGTGAGGACGCGAGTGCGCTGAAGGACAAGGGCGCCGCAAGCAAGCCGGAATGGAAGGCGGAAGAGCCGAAGCCGGAGGAAGCGAAACGGCCGGAAGCGAAGACCGAGGCCAATCCGGCGCCGAAAGCCGGGCAGGGCGGGCGCATTTTCGCCTCGCCGCTTGCGCGCCGTCTCGCGGAGCAGCAAGGCGCCGACCTTGCCGCGATTGCTGGTTCCGGCCCGCATGGCCGCATCGTGAAGGCGGACCTCGAAGGGGCGCCGAAGGCGGCACCGAAGAAGCAGCCGTCCGCAGGCACGGCACCGGCGCCAGTATCCAGCATCGACGCGCGCGCCTTCTACGAGAAGGGAAGCTACGAGGAAATTCCGCTCGATGGGATGCGCAAGACGATTGCGCGCCGCCTGACCCAGTCGATGCAGGAGATCCCGCATTTCTATCTCACCGTCGATTGCGAACTCGACGAATTGCTCATCGCGCGCAAGAAGCTCAACGAAGCCGCGGGCGAAGGCGTGAAGCTTTCCGTCAACGACTTTCTGATCCGCGCTGCGGCCCTTGCGCTCATCAAGGTGCCAGACGCAAATGTGAGCTTCGCGGGCGACGCGATACTGAAACACAGATCGGCGGATATAGGCATCGCGGTCGCGCTTGACGGCGGGCTCATCACGCCGATCATCCGCAATGCGGAGAAGAAGGGGCTTGCCGAAATTTCCGCGGAAGCAAAGTCGCTGGCGGAGCGGGCGAGAGACAAGAAGCTGAAGCCCGTCGAGTTCGAAGGCGGCAGCTTCTCGATTTCCAATCTCGGCATGTTCGGCATCAAGCATTTCACGGCCGTGATCAATCCGCCCCAGGCGGCGATCCTTGCCGTCGGCAAGGGCGAGGAGCGGCCGGTGGTGAGGAATGGCAAGCTCGAAGTGGCGACCGTGATGACCGTGACGCTTTCCTGCGATCACCGCGCCATTGACGGGGCGCTTGGTGCGCGCTTCCTCGAGGCTTTCAAATCCTTTGTGGAATATCCGGCAAGGATGCTGCTCTGATGGCGGATAATTACGATGTCGTGGTGATCGGTTCGGGCCCCGGCGGCTATGTCGCGGCGATCCGTGCGTCGCAGCTCGGCCTCAAGGCGGCGATCGTCGAGCGCGATGCGCTGGGCGGCATCTGCCTCAACTGGGGCTGCATCCCGACCAAGGCATTGCTCCGCTCGGCTGAAGTCTATGAGACGATGCAGCACGCTGCCGATTATGGCCTCAAGGTGGAGAAAGCGGGGTTCGATGCCGATGCCATCGTGAAGCGCAGCCGCGATGTCGCCGCGCAGCTTTCGAACGGCGTCGCCTTCCTGATGAAGAAGAACCGGATCGACGTGATCCAGGGTAGCGGCAGCCTCGCCGGTGAAGGCAAGGTGGCGGTGAAGGACAAGGACGGCAAGACGCGCGAGATCGGCGCGGGGAACGTGATCCTGGCGACCGGCGCGCGCGCCCGCGTGATCGAGGGGCTGGAACCCGACGGCGAGACGGTCTGGACCTACCGCGAGGCGATGGTGCCGAAAGCCATGCCGAAATCGCTGATCGTGATCGGCTCCGGCGCCATCGGCATCGAGTTCGCCAGTTTCTATCGCGCCTTCGGCGCCGAGGTGACGGTCGTTGAAGTGCTGGACCGCATTCTGCCGGTCGAGGACGAGGAAATTTCGAAGGAAGCGGCACGCGCCTTCAAGAAGCGCGGCATCCGCATCCTCACCGGCGCGAAGATCGGAAAGACGGATATTTCCGGCAAGGGCGCGAAGATCGAGGTGACGGTTGGCGGCAAGAGCGAGATGCTTGAGGCGGAGAAGGTCATTTCCGCTGTCGGCATCGTCGGCAATGTCGAAAATCTCGGCCTCGAAAAGGCGGGTGTGAAGGTCGAGAAGAGCCATGTCGTCGTCAATGAATGGCTTGAGACGGGCGCGAAGGGCGTCTATGCGATCGGCGATCTTGCCGGTCCGCCCTGGCTTGCCCACAAGGCGAGCCATGAAGGCGTGATTGCGGCGGAGCGCATTGCGGGCGTGAAGGGCCTGCACCCCATGAATTCGGGCAGGATTCCCGGCTGCACCTATTCATCGCCGCAGATCGCAAGCGTCGGCATGACGGAAGCCAGGGCGAAGGAAAAGGGCCATGAGGTGAAGGTCGGCCGTTTTCCCTTCAAGGCAAATGGCAAGGCGATCGCGCTTGGCGAGACGGGCGGTTTCGTGAAAACCGTGTTCGACGCGAAGACCGGCGAGCTTCTGGGTGCGCACATGATCGGCCCGGAAGTGACGGAACTCATTCAGGGCTATGGCATCGCCATGTCGCTCGAGACGACGGAAGCGGAGCTGATGCACACCATCTTCCCGCATCCGACGCTTTCCGAAGCCATGCATGAGGCGGTACTCGACGCCTATGGGCGCGTCCTCCATACTTGATCCCAAGGGGTCATGAGGGAGGAATATCTTGGGCGCCGAGACACCGCCGGCCGCGCTGCGCGCGCCGAAGAATGCCATCGTCATTCTGCTCGACAGTCTCAACCGGCACATGCTGGGCGCCTATGGCGGGAGGGAGTTTGCAACGCCCAATCTCGACCGCTTCGCGGCTCGCGCGACGCGCTTCACGCGGCACTACACGGGTTCGCTGCCCTGCATGCCGGCGCGGCACGACATTCTCTGCGGCGCGCTCGACTTTCTGTGGCGGCCCTGGGGGTCGGTCGAAATCTGGGAAGATGCGATCACCTATGAGCTTCGCAAGAAGGGTGTGGTGACGCAGCTCATTTCCGATCATCCGCATCTCTTTGAGACGGGCGGCGAGAATTATCACGTCGATTTCACGGCATGGGACTATCAGCGCGGTCATGAAGGCGATCCGTGGAAGACGCGGCCCGATCCAAGCTGGGCGGGTGCGCCCAATTTCATGCGCAAGCACATGCCCTATGACGACTCGCGCGGCTATTTCCGCGGCGAGGAGGATTTTCCGGGTCCGCGCACCATGGGCGCCGCCGCGCGCTGGCTGGCCGACAATGCCGGGCACCATGGCCGCTTCATGCTCTTTGTCGACGAGTTCGATCCGCATGAACCGTTCGATACGCCGGAACCCTATGCCTCGATGTACGACCCGGACTGGGAGGGGCCGCATCTCATCTGGCCGCCCTATGTCGCAGGCGGTATCGAGAAGGGCGTGATCGACGCACGTCAGGCGCGCCAGATCCGCGCCTCCTATGGCGGCAAGCTGACCATGATCGACAAATGGTTCGGCCGCATCCTCGATGAGATCGACAGGCATGACTTGTGGGAGGATACGCTCGTCATCCTCTGTACCGATCACGGTCACTATCTCGGCGAGAAGGACATCTGGGGAAAGCCGGGCGTGCCTGTCTATGAACCGCTCGGGCACATTCCGCTCATGATCGCGCATCCGGGCATTGCGCCCGGCACCTGCGATGCGCTGACGACGAGCGTCGATCTCTTCGCGACGCTTGCCGACCTGTTCGGTGTCGAAGTCCGCCAGCGCACGCACGGAAAATCCCTGCTGCCGCTGTTGCGCGGGGAGAAGGGCGCGGTGCGCGACTGGCTTCTGACCGGCGTCTGGGGCCGGGAAGTGCACTACATCGATGGGCGCTACAAATATGCGCGCGGACCGGCCGGCGACAATGCGCCGCTCAGCATGATGTCGAACCGCTGGTCCACCATGCCGACGCATTTTCTGACGCGGGAGCAGGAATTGCCCCTGCCGGATGAACGCGCCTTTCTCGACAGGATGCCGGGAAGCCGCATACCCGTCATTCACCAGCAATGGCAAAAGGGCGACATGGTGCCATATTGGGCGCTGACGAAATTCACCGGGCACCATCTCTATGATCTGGACAGCGACCCGGAAGAAACGCGGAATCTGGCGGGTTCGAGCCTCGAAACGGAGCTTGCCCGGCGCCTGCGCCTGGCCCTTGAAGAGCTGGACGCGCCCGCGAGCCAGTTCCAGCGTCTTGGCCTTCCAAGTTAGATAGGGAATGTTTAACCGTCGGGGGCCTAGGCTTTGAGCTGGAGGAATGGCCGATGGCGATGGAAACAAAAACGCCCGCCGCAGGAACCGGGATCGACTATTCGGTGGTCGAGATCGATGAGCCCGCACATCCGCATTGCCGGACGCTTCTTGCCTATTGGAAAGCCCGGCTGCAGCCGGATGGAATGATGCTGCGCTCCGATTTCAACCCGCTCGACATGCCGCAGGCGATGGGCGGCATGTTCGTCGTCGAGCCGGTGGATGGCGGCACGGACATGCGCTACCGCCTTGTCGGCAGCGAGAACGAGCGCCGCCTTGGACGCAAGTTCACCGGCGAACTGTTCACTGACAGCTATTCGCCGGAAATGGCGGCCGAGCAGATTGCCTTCCACAACCGCATCATCGAGACGAAAAGACCCGCCTGCCTGAGGGGACGTTTCATTGGCGTCGACCTTGAACATGTGCATTACGAGGCGATCTACCTGCCGGTGCGCACGGAAGCGGGCGGGGTGCAGGTTATTGGCGGCCTTTACGATCTGGCTGGCCACAAAGCCTGAAAAACTGCCGGATTTGCTTGAATCGGCCCGGCGTACTATCCATGTCCTGACGGCAATGGCATATCCGATTTCATGGTCACGATCGTAGACACGCTGAAGCCGGGCGCGGCGAAGCCCCGGCATCCCGAGAAGGCGAAGCGGCCCGACACGCCCATTCTGCGCAAGCCGGAATGGATCCGCGTGAAGGCGCCGGGCTCGCCCGTCTATGCCGAGACAAAGCAGGTCGTGCGCGAGAATGGCCTCGTGACGGTGTGCGAGGAAGCGGGCTGCCCGAATATCGGCGAATGCTGGACGCAGAAGCACGCGACCATGATGATCATGGGCGATACCTGCACACGCGCCTGCTCCTTCTGCAATGTCAAGACGGGGCTTCCCGCCCCGCTCGATGCGGAGGAACCGGAGAAGGTGGCGAATGCCGTCGCCAAGCTCGGCCTGCGCCATGTCGTCATTACATCGGTCGACCGCGACGACCTGGCCGATGGCGGTGCGCAGCATTTCGTGGAGGTGATCGAGGCGATCCGCCGCCGCTCTCCCGGAACGACGATTGAAATTCTCACGCCCGACTTCCTGCGCAAGGAAGGCGCGCTGGAAAAGGTCGTGGCGGCGCGGCCGGACGTGTTCAATCACAATCTCGAAACCGTGCCGCGGCTCTACCTGACCATCCGCCCCGGCGCGCGCTATTTCCACTCGCTGCGGCTGCTGCAACGGGTGAAGGAACTCGACCCGACGATCTTCACCAAGTCCGGTATCATGGTGGGGCTCGGCGAAGCGCGCGAGGAAGTGTTGCAGGTAATGGACGACATGCGCTCCGCCGCCATCGACTTCCTCACCATCGGTCAATATCTCCAGCCGACGCGCAAGCACGCGGCGATCGACCGCTTCGTGACGCCGGACGAGTTCAAGTCCTACGAGACGATCGCGCGCACCAAGGGCTTCCTGCTCGTATCGGCAAGCCCGCTGACGCGCTCGTCCTATCATGCCGATGAGGACTTCGAGCGGCTGCGCAATGCGCGCAATGCGGCGCTGGCGCGGGGATGATGGGCCATGCCTGCGCATGAGCAGACCCGCGATGTGCCCTACGCGGCCGACGACATGTTCGCGCTTGTCGCCGCCATCGACCGCTACCCGGAATTTCTGCCCTGGTGCAGCGGCGCCCGCATCCGCCGCCGCGACCGCGAGGGCGAGAACGAGGTGCTGCTGGCGGACCTCATCGTTTCCTACAAGGTTTTCCGGGAGCAGTTCACGAGCCGCGTCACGCTCGACCGGCAGGACCGCAAGATCGACGTTGCCTATGTGCAGGGGCCATTCAAATATCTGCACAACAAATGGTATTTCGAGGCCTTGCCCGAGGGCGGCACCCGCATCCATTTCTTCATCGATTTCGAATTCCGCAGCGCGACGCTTCAGAAAATGATCGGCGCAATGTTCTCGCGCGCATTTGCCAAGATGATGCAGGCCTTTATCGACCGGGCCGATGCGCTGCACGGGGAAAAGCGCCCCGCGAGCGGAGAAGGCCCGGCAATGGCTACATCATCCGCCGGACAAGATTGAGCGCCGTCTCGATAGACTTCATCCGGATTTCCTCGCGCCCGATATCGCCGAAGAGCTGCATTTCATGAAGGATGCTGCGGCCGGTGCGCGCCGCGCCGAAATGGACGAGGCCGACCGGCTTCATCGGCGTGCCGCCGCCGGGGCCGGCAATGCCGGTGACGGAAATGGCAATATGCGCGCGTGAATTTTTCAGTGCACCTTCCGCCATCGCGCGTGCGACGGGCTCCGACACGGCGCCGAAATCGGCGATCATGTCGCCGGGTACACCCAGCATGTCGCGCTTTGCTTCATTCGAATAGACGACGAAACCACGCTCCACCACATCGGACGAACCTGCAATCTCGGTGAGCAGACCTGCAATGAGGCCGCCGGTGCAGCTCTCCGCCGTCACGAGCTTCAGCTTTGCTTCGCGCGCATCGGCAAGCGTCAGTTCCGCAAGATGAACGAGGCGGCGGGGAAAGATGCTCATGCGAGAACCGTCCAGGCAATGTCGAGAAGGATGAAGGTGAAGATCGCGAATATCGCGGCGACGGCATCGTCGATCATCACGCCGAAGCCGCCCTTGAAGCGCCGTTCGAAGGCGCGGATCGGCCAGGGCTTCAGAATGTCGAAGAAGCGGAACAGGACGAAACCCGCAAACCAGCCGAGTGGCGAGAGGGGCAGGGCCGCAAAGACAAGCCATATGGCGGCGGCTTCGTCGATGACGACCTCGGACGCATCTTCCTTTTCGGCGGAGCGGCAATAGGCTCCGGCCGTCCAGATGCCGAGCGCGAAAATTGCGATGGCGGATGCGAGGAGGAGAAGGCTGCCGCCGAGCCAGTGAATGAGGAGAGCGAAGGGCACGGCGGCAAGCGTTCCCCAGGTGCCCGGCGCGGGCTTCAAAAGTCCCGAGCCGAACCATGTCGCGGCGAGTACGGCAGGATCGTGAAAACGAAGGGAGGCGGGGAGGGGCGTCAGTCCGATCATGTCTGGCCGAACCTCAGCGTCGCAATGGCCTGCGCCGCAATGCCTTCGCGGCGCCCTGTGAAGCCCAGTCCCTCGGTCGTCGTCGCCTTGACGCTGACGCGCGAGACATCGACGCCGATTATATCCGCGATGCGGGCGCGCATGGCTTCCGTATGCGGAGAGATTTTCGGCGCTTCGCAGATGAGCGTTACATCCGCGTTTGAAACCGCCGCGCCAGCGTCGCGCGCGAGCCGCGCCGCATGAGCAAGGAAACGGTCGGACGAGGCCCCCTTCCATTGCGGGTCGCTGGGCGGGAAATGCTTGCCGATGTCTCCCGCGCCGATGGCGCCGAGTATCGCGTCGGTAAGGGCGTGCAGTCCCACATCGGCATCGGAATGGCCTTCGAGCCCCGCAGTGTGCGGCACCTTCACGCCACAGAGCCAGACATGATCGCCCGGTCCGAAGCGATGAACGTCATAGCCCATGCCGGTTCTGGTTTCGCCGCCACGCATCAGCATCCGTTCCGCCCGTTCGATATCCGCCGCACTCGTGATCTTGAAATTGTCTTCATCGCCCGTGACCAGCGCGACGTCGATCCCCGCCATTGCCGCGACGGCCGCGTCATCGGTGAAGTCCTGCCCCGCCGCCGCGCGATGCGCCTCGAGAATAGACCGGAAACGGAAGGCTTGCGGGGTCTGCGCGCGCCACAGACCATCGCGCGGCACCGTCTCGCCGGCGAGCCCGCCGGTGCCACGGCGGATCGTGTCGGTCAGCGGCAGCGCGGCGAGTGCGCCGTCACGCGAGGCGAGCGCGGAAATGCAGTCGGAAATGAGCCGGTGGGAGACGAAGGGCCGCGCCCCGTCATGGATGAGCACGATTTCGGGTACATCGGCACCGGACAGTGCGTCGAGCCCCGCCATGACGGAAGCCTGCCGCGTCTGCCCGCCCGGAACGGCCGGGCGCAATTTGGCGATGCCCTGGGCGGCGGCTTCATAGGCCGCGGCGTCTTCGGGATGGATCACGGTCAGGATTGTGGAAATGGCCGAATGACCGGCAAAAGCCGCGAGTGTCCGCCGAAGAACCGGCTCGCCGGCGACAAGGCGGTATTGTTTGGGCGCGCCCGGCCCCGCGCGGCTGCCGCGGCCGGCCGCCACGATGAGAGCGGCGACTTTCATGTCTGCTCGTTTCGCACCCCGCATGAGCCGGCGCAAGCGATTTGCCTTGCTGAAACTTTAGGCAGGCGCTAAATTGGACAAAATTTGTGCAGTTTTTAGCGGTGCCCAAAGTTTGACCATCTCGATCGGCCATCACAAGCTCCCCAACCCCGTCCTGCTGGCACCCATGGCCGGCGTGACGGATCTGCCTTTCCGGCGCGTGGCCAGCAGGCTCGGCGCCGGGCTTGTCGTTTCTGAAATGGTGGCGAGCGACGAACTGGTCCGGGCCCGGCCCGATGTCGTCCGCCGGGCGGCGGGGGCGGGCGAGTTCAAGCCGCTCTCGATACAGCTTGCCGGGCGCGAGGCGCGCTGGATGGCCGAAGGGGCAAGGGTGGCCGCGGCGGCCGGCGCCGACATCATCGACATCAACATGGGCTGCCCGGCGAAGCAGGTGACATCCGGCCTGTCCGGCTCGGCACTGATGCGCGACCTCGACCATGCGCTGAGCCTGATCGAAGCGACGGCCGGAGCGGTCGATCTGCCGGTAACGCTCAAGATGCGCACGGGCTGGGACGAGACGAAGCGCAATGCGCCGGAGCTTGCGGCCCGCGCGGAAGCGGCAGGCGTGAAAATGGTGACGGTTCATGGCCGCACGCGCTGCCAGTTCTACAAGGGCAGGGCGGACTGGAATTTCATCTCGGAAGTGAAGAAGGCGGTGTCGATCCCGGTCGTCGCCAATGGCGATGTGACGAGCGAGGAAGATGCACGCGCGATCCTCGATGCTTCGGGCGCCGACGCCGTGATGATCGGCCGCGGCGCGCAGGGGCGCCCCTGGTTCCTCGCCCAGGTCGCTCATTATCTGGAAACGGGCGAGAAGCTCGCGCCGCCTTCCTGGGAAGAGCAGGGCGAAATCGCCGCCGCGCATTACCGCGACATGATCGGCCATTACGGCGAGCGGCTGGGCCTGCGCGTCGCGCGCAAACATCTCGTCTGGTATCTCGAAGAGGCCTCCCGCCGCATCCCGGAAGAGGCAATGGAGGCGAAGCGCGAGATTGTGCGCATGGACGAACCCGATGCCGTGCTTCGCCGTCTTGCAGCCTTCTATGAGTTCGCCGCGAAAAACGCGCAGGAAAAGAATTCCGAAAACAAGGAGGCTGCCTGATGTCGCAGGCCGTTCGTGCATTTGGTGCGGGCGGACCGCCCGAGGCGAATGTCATTCTGAAGTCGATGCCGCATCCTGTCCTTCTGATCGACCGGGACAAGCGCATCGAATATGTGAATGACAGTGCGCAGGAGTTCTTCGCCGCTAGTTCGGCGATGCTGCTCGGCCATCCGCTGAGCGACATTGTTGCCTTCGGCAGCCCCGTTCTGGCGCTGATCGATCAGGTGTTCGAGCGCGGTGTCTCGGTCAACGAATACGGCGTCGAGATCGGCACGCCCCGCATCGGCGACCGGCAGGTCGATATTCAGGTAACGCCGCTCAACGAATATCCGGGCCATGTGCTGCTGCTGCTGCAGGCTCGCACCATGGCGCAGAAAATGGACCGGCAGCTGACGCATCGCGGCGCCGCCCGCTCCGTCACCGGCATGGCGGCGATCCTTGCTCATGAAATCAAGAATCCGCTTTCCGGTATTCGCGGCGCGGCGCAGCTGCTCGAGCTTTCGGGGTCGCCGGAGGACAAGACGCTGACGCGCCTCATCTGCGACGAGACGGACCGTATCTGCAAGCTCGTCGACAGGATGGAAGTCTTTTCCGACGAGCGCCCCGTGCCGCGCGAGCCGGTGAACATTCATCTCGTGCTCGGCCATGTAAAGCAGCTCGCGGCAACCGGCTTTGCGAAGAACATTCGCATCGTTGAGGAATATGACCCGTCGCTGCCGCCCGTGCTCGGCGACAAGGACCAGCTCATTCAGGTGTTCCTCAATCTCGTGAAGAATGCCGCCGAAGCGATTGGGCAGGGAACGGATGGCGAAATCATCCTTACGACTGCCTACCGGCCGGGCGTCCGGCTTTCCATGCCAGGCAGCCGCGACCGCGTGAGCCTGCCGCTCGAAATCTGCGTAATCGACAACGGTCCCGGTGTTCCGAGCGACCTGATGGAACATCTCTTCGACCCGTTCGTCACAACCAAGACCTCCGGCACCGGCCTCGGCCTTGCGCTTGTCGCCAAGATCATCGGCGACCATGGCGGCATCGTCGAATGCGAAAGCCTGCCCCGGAAAACCATATTCCGCGTCCTGTTGCCCATGCATACGGGCGCGTCCGTGATTCAGAACGACAAGGCGCGCAGCGCGCGTCTGGCAACAGGAGCGGCAGATGCCTAGCGGAACCATTCTTCTTGCTGATGACGATGCGGCGATCCGAACGGTGCTCAATCAGGCACTCGGCCGGGTTGGCTACGAAGTGCGTTCGACGGGCAATGCGGCAACGCTGTGGCGCTGGGTGAGCCAGGGCGAGGGCGATCTCATCATCACGGACGTGGTGATGCCGGATGAAAATGCCTTCGACCTGATCCCGCGTATCAAGCGGGCGCGGCCCGAACTTCCGATCGTGGTGATGAGCGCGCAGAACACGCTCAAGACCGCGATCACGGCAGCGGAACGCGGCGCCTATGAATATCTGCCCAAGCCGTTCGACCTCAACGAGCTGATCCGAGTGGTGGACCGCGCCATGACGGCACCGCGCGAGCCGGCCATCGCGCGCCAGCAGCCGGAAGAGGATGAGAAGATTCCGCTGATCGGCCGCTCGCCCGCGATGCAGGACATCTACCGTGTCCTCGCCCGTCTGATGCAGACCGATCTGACGGTCATGATTTCCGGCGAGAGCGGCACCGGCAAGGAACTCGTCGCCCGCGCGCTGCATGATTATGGCCGGCGGCGGAACGGTCCCTTCGTCGCCGTCAACATGGCGGCGATACCGCGCGAACTCATCGAAAGCGAGCTATTCGGACACGAGAAGGGCGCCTTTACCGGCGCGAGCCAGCGCGCCACCGGCCGCTTCGAACAGGCCGAGGGCGGCACGCTCTTTCTCGACGAAATCGGCGACATGCCGATGGAGGCGCAGACCCGGCTGCTCCGCGTGCTTCAGCAAGGCGAGTACACCACGGTGGGCGGCCGCACCCCGATCAAGACGGACGTGCGCATCGTCGCGGCGACGAACCGCGACCTGCGCCAGCTCATCAATCAGGGGCTGTTCCGCGAGGACCTGTTCTTCCGTTTGAACGTGGTGCCGATCCGCCTGCCGCCGCTCCGCGAGCGTTCGGAGGACATTCCCGATCTCGTGCGCCACTTTCTCGGTCAGGCGGAAGACGAGGGCCTGCCGCCCAAGACCATCGACGCGGAGGGCATGGAGCTCATCAAGCGGTATCGCTGGCCGGGCAATGTGCGTGAACTGGAAAACCTGGTCCGGCGGCTCGCGGCCCTCTACACGGAGGAAACCATCGGCGCAGCGATTCTGGAGGCCGAGCTTGCCGAGCCCGATTTCGGCAAGCCGGCGGAGCAGGCTGCTGCGGACGAGCCGCTGTCGGTTTCGGTGGAGCGCACGCTGAACCGCATCTTTGCAGCCCATGGCGACGATCTGCCGCCGCCCGGCCTTTATGACCGGCTGCTGCGCGAAGTGGAGAAGCCGCTGTTCAGCATGAGCCTCGCGGCGACGCGCGGGAACCAGATCAAGGCAGCCCATCTGCTCGGTATCAACCGGAATACGCTCCGCAAGAAGATTCGGGAGCTGGATATCCAGGTAATCCGGGGCCTGAAATGAGCCCTCAGGGCACAAAACAGGCCCCGCGTTTACGCTTATGACAGTGATGTAAACAAGCAACATTGTTGTTGATCGGTATCGCCTACAGTTGCAAAATGCGCGCAGCCGAATAGGAGCGTGGCGCATGGGGCACAGGCGGGGCAGGCGATTTCAGCCCTGAAGCCTGTCGAGACCCGGCATGGTTCCCGCCACGCAAGGACGGGCATGGTACCGACAGATCAGGTGGAAGAAATCCGGCCAGGCCGGGCAGCGCGCTGGGAAAGCCGGCTGTGGCAGATGTTCAGCCGCCGCCGCTATTCGGCCGCCTTTTCGCTTGGCCTCGTGGCCGTGGCGATCTGCCTTGGCTCATTCACCTATATGCTGCTGACCGGCCTCACGCCTTTTTCGCCGACCCGCGGCCTCGTGATTTCGCTGCTGCTCGGCAATCTGCTGGTCGTGCTCATTCTGGCCGGACTGATTTTCTGGCGCGTGGTTCGGATCATCCTTGCCCGCGTGAGCGGCACCGCCGGGGCAAAGCTCCATGCCCGGCTCGTGACGCTGTTCGCCATCGTTGCCGTGATGCCGGCGATCATCGTTGCCGTGTTTGCGGCGGTGACGCTCAACCGCGGCCTCGACACATGGTTCGGCGAGCGGGCCCAGACCATCATTTCCAATGCCGAAACCGTGGCCGCTGCCTATCTCAACGAACACAGGCAGGTGCTGCGCGCCGACACGCTCGCCATGGCGAACGACATAAATCGCGAGTCGGCGATGCTGGACAGCAATCCCCCCTATTTCATGTCGCTGTTCAATGGGCAGATGCAGGTGCGCGCGCTTCATGCTGCCTATCTGATACGCGCCGATGGGCGCGTCATTGCGAAGGCGCGGGGCAGCGTCGATGTCGGTATGCCCGAAGCGCGCTATTTCGATATCGCCCGCGCCAATGACGTGGCGCTCTTCGTGGTCGAGGACTACAACCAGATCCGGGCATTGGTGGCGCTGCCCGCCATGGAAGGCACCTTCCTTTATGTCGCCCGCCTCGTCGATGCGAGGGTGCTCGAGCATCTGGCGGAGACGCGTGCGGCCGTCAGCGAATATGAAAATCTGGAATCGCGCCGCAACCAGTTCCAGGTCACCTTTGCGCTGATCTATGTCACGGTTGCCCTGATCACATTGCTTGCGGCGATCTGGCTCGGACTGTGGGCTGCGAACCGTATCGTCGATCCGATCTCCCGGCTCGTTGGCGCCGCAGAGCGCGTGAGCCTTGGCGACCTGCGTGCCCGTGTGCCGGTGGGCGGCTCGGGCGACGAGCTCGATATGCTGAGCGGCGCCTTCAACCGAATGACAAGCCAGATCGAAAGCCAGCGCAACGAGCTGATCGAGGCCAACCATCAGCTGGACGAGCGGCGCCAGTTCACGGAAGCGGTGCTTTCAGGTGTGAGCGCCGGCGTTCTCGGGCTGGACAATGAGGGGCGTATCACCCATGCGAACCGCGCGGCGCTGCGCTTTTTCCAGCGCACCGAGGCTGAGCTGCTCGGCCGCCTGCTCGAAACGGCGATCCCCGAAATGGCGGCGGCTGTGGCGGATGCGCGCGCCCATCCCGAGCGGACGGCCCAGGCACAGACCGTGATTTCCCAATCGGGCCAGGAGCGGACGCTCAATCTGCGCGTGACGCGCGAGATGACGGATTCGGGGAAGGGCGGCTTCGTGCTGACCTTTGACGACATTACCGAACTCGTGCGGGCGCAACGCACTTCCGCTTGGGCGGATGTGGCGCGGCGTATCGCTCACGAAATCAAGAATCCTCTGACGCCGATCCAGCTTTCGGCCGAACGCATCCGGCGCAAATATGGCAAGGAGATCGTCTCCGATCCCGATGTCTTCGAGCAATGCACGCAGACGATCATCCGCCAAGTGAACGACATTGGCCGCATGGTCGATGAATTCTCGTCCTTCGCGCGTATGCCGACCGCGACGATGAAACTGCTCGACATCAACGAGATCCTGAGGCAATCCGTATTCCTTCAGCGGGTTGGCCATCCGGACATCGAATACAATCTCGTCATGCCGGACGAGGCCGTGATGCTTGAATGCGACGGAAGGCTCGTCAGTCAGGCATTGACGAATATTCTGAAGAACGCCGCCGAGGCCATTCGCGGTTCGGGTGAGGACGAAGCGGACGAAGACGGCTTGCCATCTGTTCACCGGCATGCGCCGAACGAAAAGATCGGCCGTATCAATGTCGCGCTCGTCGCAGACAGCAACACGGTCAGCATCGTCGTGACCGACTCCGGCTGCGGACTGCCGGATGCGGATCGTTCGAAACTGACGGAACCCTATATGACCACGCGCGCAAAGGGCACCGGCCTGGGCCTTGCCATCGTGAACAAGGTGATGGAAGACCATGGCGGCGATCTGCGCCTCGAGGATGCGCCTTCGAGCGAAGGCTGGGAGAGCGGCGCAAGGGTGACGCTCGTCTTTCCCCGGCAGCGTGTCCGCAAGGAAGCGAAGGGCGGCGAGGCGGCCGGTAGCAATGGGCGCGAGGCCATGAATACAAGTAAAGAGGCTGTGAATGGCGTCTGATATTCTGATCGTCGACGACGAAGCCGACATCCGCGAGCTTGTCGCCGGCATATTGAACGATGAAGGCTATGACACGCGCAGCGCCGGCGACAGCGACAAGGCGCTTGCCGCCATCGAGGCCCGGCGCCCCGGCCTGATCATTCTCGACATCTGGCTTCAGGGCAGCAAACTAGACGGACTCGAACTGCTCGACATCATCCGGGAACGGCACCCCGACCTGCCGGTGGTCGTGATCAGCGGGCATGGCAATATCGAAACCGCTGTCTCCGCCATCAAGAAGGGCGCCTATGACTTCATCGAAAAGCCGTTCAAGACCGACCGGCTGATTCTCGTCGTGCGCCGCGCCATCGAGGCCTACAGGCTTCGCCGGGAGAACAGCGAGCTTCGTCTTCGTGCCGGCGACGACACGACGCTTGTGGGTGTTTCGCCCGCACTCTCGCAGGTGCGCCAGACCGTCGACAAGGTCGCGCCGACGAACAGCAGGGTTCTCATCCAGGGGCCGTCGGGCTCCGGCAAGGAAGTGGTTGCGCGCCTGCTTCACGAACGCTCGCGCCGGGCCGCCAATGCCTTTGTCGCGCTGAACGCGGCAAACATGGCGCCCGAGCGGATGGAGACCGAACTCTTCGGCACCGAGGAGAGCGCGGCGGGCCCTCGCAAGGTCGGTGTTTTCGAACAGGCGCATGGCGGCACGCTGTTTCTCGACGAAGTGGCCGAAATGCCGCTCGAAACGCAAAGCAAGATTCTCCGTGTGCTCGTGGACCAGACATTCGAGCGCGTCGGCGGCAGCGCGCGCGTGAAGGTCGATGTGCGCGTGGTCTCCTCGTCGAGCCGCGACCTGCTGGATGAAATCGCGAAAGGCCGTTTCCGCGAGGACCTCTATCACCGGCTCAACGTGGTGCCGATCCATGTGCCGCCGCTTGCCGCGCGGCGCGAGGATATTCCGCTGCTGGTCGAGCATTTCATGGCGCAGATTTCGCGCTCGACGGGCCTGCCGCCGCGCCGCGTTTCCGACGACGCCATGGCGGCGCTTCAGGCGCATGACTGGCCGGGAAACGTGCGCCAGCTCCGCAACAATATCGAGCGGCTGCTGATCCTCACTTCGGGCGATCCGTCCGCCGTCGTGACGGCGGACATGCTTCCGGCGGAAGTCGGCACGTCGGCACAGATGTCGGTCAATGGTTCCGGCGGCGAGCACATCATGGCGCTCCCTTTGCGCGAGGCGCGCGAGACCTTCGAGCGCGAATATCTGATGGCTCAGATCAGCCGTTTCGGCGGAAACATCTCGCGTACTGCCGCCTTTATCGGCATGGAACGCTCGGCACTTCACCGCAAGCTGAAGTCGCTCGGCGTTGCCGCCGCGAACCGGCCGGACATGCCGGTCTGAAGATGCCCAGAAACGGAAAGCGCGCATCATGAAAGTCATCGTTTGCGGGGCCGGTCAGGTCGGATTCGGCATCGCGCGCCAGCTTGCTTCCGAGCAGAACGACGTCACCGTCATCGATCAGTCGCCGCAACTTGTGCAGCAGATTTCCGACTCGCTCGATGTGCGGGCACTTGTGGGGCATGGTGCCCATCCCGACGTGCTGGAACGCGCCGGCGCATCATCCGCCGATATGCTGATCGCCGTCACGTTTCACGACGAAGTGAACATGATTGCCTGTCAGGTGGCCCATTCGCTTTTCAATGTACCCACCAAGATCGCCCGTATCCGCTCGCAATCCTATCTCCAGCCGGGCTTTCAGGACCTGTTCTCGCAGGATCATCTGCCGATCGACGTCATCATTTCGCCGGAACTCGAAGTGGGCAAGGCGGTGCTCCGCCGCCTCGCGGTGCCGGGTGCGTTCGATATTCTGAACTTCGCCGATGGCAAGGTAAGCGTCGTGGGCGTATCGCTCGAGGAAGATTGCCCCATCGTCAACACGCCGCTGCGGCAGCTGACCGATCTTTTCCCGGACCTGAAATCCCGCGTTGTCGGCATCGTCCGCGATGACGAGCTGTTCGTTCCGCAGAGCGACGATCCGATGTTCGTCGGCGACGAAGCCTATTTTGCCGCCGATGTGCGCGACGTCCGGCGCACTCTGGGCATTTTCGGTCATGAAGAAGTTGCCGCGCGCCGCGTCATCATCGTCGGGGCCGGCAATATCGGTCTGCATGTCGCTCAGGAACTCGAGGCGAGCCATCCGGGCACGCGAGTCAAGCTGATCGAACGCGACCGCGACAAGGCGGTGCAGGCGGCCGACCGTCTCAAGCGTTCCATCGTTCTCCACGGCGACGGGCTTGACCCCGAATTGCTGCAGGAAGCAGGGATTTCGGAAACGGAAACCCTCATTACGCTGACAAACAACGATCAGGCGAACATCCTCGCCTGTGTCGTCGCCAAGCGCGAGGGATGCCAGCGCACCATGGCGCTCATCAACAACAACACCTATGAACCTTTGATGCGCTCGCTCGGCATCGATGCCTTCATCAATCCGCGCAGTGCGACGGTCTCGACCGTGCTTCAGCATGTCCGCCGGGGCCGCATCAGGGGGCTCCAGTCGGTACGCGATGGCGCGGCCGAAGTGATCGAGGCGGAGGCGCTCGAAACGTCCACCCTGGTCGGTAAGCCCCTGCGCGAAGTGGCGCTGCCAAGCGGTATTCTGGTCGGTGCGGTGATACGCGATGGCGAGGTCATCATTCCGCGCGGCAATACCGAAATTCGTGCAGGCGACCGCGTCGTCCTGTTCGTGCGCTCCGATCAGGTGAAGAAGGTGGAACAGATGTTCCGCGTCAGTCTCGAATTCTTCTGATCCGAAAGGCCGTTCCTTGTCCCGCATCGCTTATGTTAACGGCCGTTACATCCGTCACGACGAAGCTGCCATTCATATCGAGGACAGGGGATACCAGTTCTCGGACGGTGTGTATGAAGTTTGCGGCATCCGTGGGGGCAAGCTCATGGATGAAAGCCTGCACATGGATCGCCTTGAGCGGTCACTTGCCGAAATGCGGATTGGCGCCCCGATGAGCCGCGGCGCCTTGCGGCTCGTCATGCGCGAGGTGGTGCGGCGCAATCATGTTGTGGACGGGCTCGTCTATTTGCAGGTGACGCGTGGCGTCGCACCGCGCGACCATCCATTTCCGGCGATACCCGTTGCGCCCTCGATCGTCATCACAGCGAAACGGCTCAATGCCGCCAGGATCGCGGCTTCAGTCGAGAAAGGCGTCTCCGTCGTCACCTTGCCGGATATTCGCTGGGCCCGGCGCGACATCAAATCGGTGTCGCTATTGCCGAACATCCTGGCCAAGCAGGCCGCCCGCGAGGCGGGCGCCTATGAGGCCTGGCTGGTGGACCGGGACGGCTTCGTGACCGAAGGCTCTTCGACCAATGCCTGGATCGTGGACAGGGAAGGGCGCCTCGTGACGCGGCCCGCCAGTACCGACATTCTGAACGGCGTCACGCGGCTGGTGCTTCTGAAAGCGGCGCGGGCTGAGGGGATGGAAGTGGTGGAGCGCGCTTTCACGCCGGAGGAAGCAAAGGGCGCCCGGGAGGCCTTTATCAGCGCCTCCTCGGCGATTCTCATTCCTGTGACGCGGATCGACGGCGCGCCGGTTGGAAATGGCGCGCCGGGCTCCCTTTCTTTGAGGCTCCGCGAGGCCTATTTCAAGCATTGCGAGTTGAGTTGACGCCCTGCGGGGACAAAAACACAAAATAGGCGCAAAACACATGTAATTTGCACATGCGAATTGAATTTCGCACTTGCAGCATGATTTGAAACGCCGGACTGTATTACTTGAGAGCCGCAGCCAGCCTCCCGCCCAGCCGGGATGCCTGTGCAAAGAAAAAGCCGGACCCCTGCGGCGACGGTCCGGCCCCACGAACTTGAAAAATGGGGTTTACCCATGGAAAAGACCCACAACCTTCAGGACACGTTCCTGAACCACGTTCGCAAGAACAAGACGAACCTCACGATCTTTCTGGTCAACGGCGTCAAACTTCAGGGCGTGGTCACCTGGTTCGATAACTTTTGTGTTTTGTTGCGCCGGGACGGACATTCGCAGCTCGTGTATAAGCATGCGATCTCAACCATCATGCCGGCCCAGCCCGTTCAGCTCTTCGAACCCGAAGAAGGCGGGGGCGAGGCCTGAGAGAGACTGATTGACCGACGAAAACGAGAATGCCGGTAGCGCCCCGCGCGGTTCCGGCGCATTTCAGGTGATACCGAAAGAGCCCACACGCGCCTTCGTGCTCGTGCCCTGGCTGAAATCGGCGGACCTCAAGGCGCGGCGCGATGAGGTGAAACTACGCTCGCCGGAATCCCGTCTCGAAGAGGCGGTCGGGCTCGCCGCCGCCATTTCGCTCAACATCGTCGGAACCGCCGTGGTGCCGCTCGCCAACCCGCGCCCGGCAACGCTGCTCGGCGAGGGCAAGGTTGAGGAGCTGAAGGGGCAGATTGCCGAACTTCGCGCCGAACTCGTTATTGTCGACGGGCCACTGAGCCCCGGCCAGCAGCGCAATCTCGAAAAGGAATGGAAGGTGAAGGTGCTCGACCGCACCGGCCTCATCCTCGAGATCTTCGGCGAGCGGGCGCATACGCGCGAGGGCGCATTGCAGGTCGAGCTGGCGCATCTCAACTACCAGAAGACGCGGCTCGTGCGCAGCTGGACCCATCTGGAACGTCAGCGCGGCGGCTTCGGCTTCCTCGGCGGTCCTGGCGAAACCCAGATCGAAGCCGACAGGCGCATGATTCAGGAGCGCATCACAAAGATCGAGCGCCAGCTCGAAACCGTGACGCGCACCCGCGAACTGCACCGAAAGAAGCGGCGCGAAGCGCCTTACCCCATCGTTGCGCTGGTCGGCTATACAAACGCCGGCAAATCGACCTTGTTCAACCGGCTGACAGCCGCCGGTGTCTTTGCCGAAAACCTGCTCTTTGCAACGCTTGATCCGACCATGCGCGCGCTCGAACTGCCGAGCGGCCGGAAAGTGATCCTTTCCGATACGGTGGGTTTCATTTCCGACCTGCCGACGCATCTCGTCGCGGCCTTCCGCGCGACACTGGAAGAAGTGCTCGAGGCTGACGTCATTCTTCATGTGCGCGATGCCGCGCATGAGGAAACGGCGATACAGAAGAAGGATGTCGAGGAGGTTCTGGCCTCGCTCGGCGTGACCAGGGAAAGCGCCGCCGAAAACGGCCAGCATGTCGTCGATGTGCTGAACAAGATCGACCTGCTGCCGGACGAAATGCGCGAAGCAGCCATCAATCTCGCAGCGCGCGAGGAGCTGACGGTTGCCGTCTCGGCCATGACGGGGGAGGGGACGGCGGAACTTCTCGCGCTTGTCGACCGTCTGATCGTCGATGAGGAGCGCACCGTGCATTTCGACCTGCCGGCGAAGGAAGGCGAGGCGATTGCCTGGCTTCATGCCAATGCCCATGTGCGCGCCCGAGAGGACGATGCCGAGGGCATGGTGCATCTCGATCTTGGCCTGACGCCGATCGTCGCCGGACGTTTCGAAAAAAGGTTCCCGGATCTTGCCCGCCGTCTCGGCACTGCGATGGCGCGATAGAAATGGATCGCTTCGCCGAAGAAGTTGCTGCACTGATGCGCGAAGTCGCCGCGCAGGAGATCATGCCGCGCTTCCGTGCGCTCGCCGATCACGACGTCGAGGAAAAAGCGAAGGGCGACCTCGTGACCATCGCCGACCGGGCGTCGGAAATCTGGCTGACGCCGCGCCTTGAGGCGCTTCTTGCCGGATCTCATGCCCTTGGCGAAGAGGCAGCTGCCGCCGACCCGTCGCTGATGTCCCGCATTGACCACGACACGCCGCTCTGGACCATCGATCCCGTGGACGGCACGGCGAATTTCGTCGCGGGCAAGGAGACTTTCGGCGTGATGCTCTCGCTCATCGAAAGAGGCGAAGTCACGCGCGCCTGGATTTATCTGCCTGTGACCGATGAACTTGCCGTCGCGGCGCGGGGCGAGGGGGCATGGTGGCATGATGCATCGGGCGCGACCCGGCTCGATGCCGGGCGTTCGCCCGCCGACATGACGGCGCAAGGAGCGAGCTTCTATGTCCGCTTCATGCCGGAGGGCTGGAAGAGTGCTATCGCCGCTCATGCGGAAGGCATTGGCCGAACGTCATCCTTCCTCTGTTCCGCTGTCGACTACACGAATGTCGCCCGCGGCCATCATGATTTCGTGACCTATCACCGGATGCTTCCCTGGGACCATGCGCCGGGTTCGCTCATTCTGCGCGAGGCAGGCGGCGTAATCCGGGACATGGAAACGGGTGAGGATTATGCGCCGCGAAACCTGAAAGGGCCGCATCTCATCGCGCGGGACGAGGAAAGCTGGCAACGCACCGCAGAGGCGATCCGCGCACTTCGCGGCCATCTCTAGCCGCCGCGCTCCTCGCGCTTTGCCTCGTTCCAGAGCGCATCCATCTCCTCAAGCGAGGAGTCTTCCGGCCTCTTGCCCATCGCCGCCAGCTTTTCCTCGATCCGGCCGAAGCGGCGGCGGAATTTCGCATTGGCACGGCGAAGCGCGGCCTCGGGGTCGACTTTCAGGTGACGCGCGAGATTGGCATAGACGAAAAGCAGATCGCCCATCTCGTCTTCGAGACGGTCCGGTTCGCCGCCCTTTGCAATCTCGGCCGAAAGCTCGAGCATTTCCTCATTGAGCTTGTCAACAACGAGTGATGTATCCGGCCAGTCGAAGCCGACGCGCGCCGCGCGGTTCTGCAATTTGACGGCACGTGTGAGAGCGGGAAGGGCGAGCGGCACATCGTCGAGAATACTTGCCGGCGCGGCTCCCTTGGCGGCCTTTTCTTCGGCCTTTATTTCTTCCCAGCGGGTTTTGACCTCGCCGGCGCTTCGTTCGCCCTCATCGCCAAAGACATGGGGATGGCGGCGGACCATCTTGCCGGAGATCGCCTCCGCCACGTCATCGAAGGCGAAGTGACCGGCTTCCTCGGCCATGCGCGAATGAAACACGACCTGAAGCAACAGATCGCCCAGCTCATCCTTGAGATCGTCGAGATCGCCGCGTTCGATCGCATCGGCAACTTCATAGGCCTCCTCGATCGTATAGGGCGCGATGGAAGCAAAGTCCTGTTCGAGATCCCACGGGCAGCCGCCATTGGGGTCGCGCAGACGCGCCATGATCGCAAGCAGCCGGTCGATGGCGCGTTCGCTCAAGCCCGTTCTCCCTAGTCGCCGGCGCGGTCGACAATGCCGCCCGCCGAACCGACCTGCACAACGGCCGCCGCCGCGTCCGCCGCATCATGCGGCTTATGCTCGCCTTCAAGCGCGCGGATCTCGGCACGGAGCTTCTCCTGCGCTGCCTTGTCGAGCGGGAACCCCCACATGACGAAGGCGGCCGCCAGCATGGTGATGGCGGGCAGGGTGACATACATCGCCATGAACTCGTTGAGCGTCTCCGGCGAATTGCCGCCGCCCGGCATAAAGCCGATATAGTCGAGGATCGGATATGTGATACCGACGGCGAGAGCTGCGCCGATTTTTGCCGTCATGGTGAGAAGCGAATAATAGAGGCCGGTGCGGCGCTGGCCCGACTTGAGATAATCGGTATCGATCACATCGGCCATGATCGAGCGCAGCAGGAACGAGCCTGCGCCATAGGCAATGCCGTAAAGCGAATTGCCGAGGAAGAGCCACCAGAACTCGCCGCGCGGAAAGAAGACCACGAGCGGCAGCGAGATGGCGCCATAGACCATGGCGATGGCGAGCGTCTTGTGCTTGCCCGCCATGTGGCTCAGGCGAATCCAGAATGGGATGCCGACAAAGCCGAAGATGAAATAGACCAGCAGCAGCAGGCTCGCATGACGCGGCAGCTCCATCACATGGATCGCAAAGAAAATATATAGAGAGCCGGTGATGGCGGGCGCGATGTTGACGAGCAGGTCCGCGAGGAGCACGCGCTGCAAAAGCCGGTTGCGCGCGATGATCGCCCAAGCCTTTTGCCAGGGGATCTGGGCGTGCGGCACACTCTTGAACTCCGGTGCCTTCCAGACGGCAAGCGCCACGGTGATGGGCAGCAGGATGAGGATGAACCAGCCCATTGCCGCAACTTTTTCGCGGCCGCCGGCGCCTTCTTCGGCCACCATTTCGATGATCGCGGGTAGCGCGAGAACCGTGAACATGCCGAGGATGAGGAGAAATTCGCGCATCCCCTGAATGGTGGATCGCTCGTCATAATCCTCGGAAAGCTCCGCCCCCCAGGACATGTGCGAAATGGTGAGAAGCGTCCAGCCGATATAGAGAACGAACATCCAGACAGCGAGATAGACCCAGGTCACAGGCGGGTTTGGCATGAAAAGCATGTAGCCTGAGACCAGCAGGATCGGCGTCGAGAGCACGATCCAGTGGCGCCGCCGCCCCCAGCGGCTCGGGAAACGGTCGGACACCATGCCGAGAACCGGGTCGGTGAATACGTCCCAGAAGCGCGCGAGCATGAAGATTGTGCCGGCGACCGTCAGACCCAGCCCCATCTCATGCCCGTAAAAGGGCGGCAGGTAGACCACGATGGGCAGGCCGAGAGCCGACATGGGAATTGAGGGCAGGGCATAGGCGCCTATCTGCCATCGCGTGACACTTTTCTTCTGCTGCATTTCTTTCCCTGGACGCCGCAATGCGGTGTGTGACGCGCCCTTTGCGGGCGTCGTTATTGATTATTTGTCAGTGACGCTAGGGAAGCAGATTGCCGGACGAATGTCCACGCATTTCGCAGGGGAAATTGGCCAATTTCCGTCAGGCGAAATTCTCGTCGGCAACGAAGGGGTTGGTCCGGCGCTCGACGCCGAATGTCGAGAGCGGGCCGTGGCCCGGCACGAATGTCACGTCATCGCCCAGAGGCCAAAGCCGCTCGCGGATCGATTGGACAAGCGCGCCATGATCGCCGCGGGGAAAATCCGTCCGGCCGATCGAGCCCTGAAACAGCACGTCGCCGACAAGGGCGAGCCGTGACGGTTCGTGGAAGAAGACGACATGGCCGGGCGTATGGCCGGGACAATGGACGACATCGAGCGTGAGGCCCGCGACCTCGACCTTGTCGCCGTTCTTCAGCCAGCGGTCCGGCCGGAAACTGCCGACAGGACCGAAACCATATTTCGCAGCCTGATCGGGAAGGGCCTCGATGAGAAAGAGATCGTCCTCATGCGGGCCCTCGATGGGGATGCCCAGTTCCTTCGCCAGATCGCCGGCCGCCGCCGCATGATCCAGATGACCGTGGGTCAGGAGGATCTTCTCAATGGTAACACCGAGTTCCGCCGCGGCCGCCTTGATCCGCCCGAGATCGCCGCCCGGGTCGCTGACCGCGCCGCGCATCGTCTCATCGTTCCAGATCAGGGTGCAGTTCTGCTGAAAGGGCGTAACGGGAAGGATCGCGGCCTTGAGAGCCATCGGCATGCCTTTGGAATGTGAATTTCGATGACGGCGAACCTAGAGCAATTCGTCCGGCATGGGAACGCTGGCCATCAGTTGAGACGGTCCGGCGAAGCGCCGTCCGCCGCATCGAAGGACCGCAGCCAGGCGATGATGTCGTCCCAGATCGCCAGCGCGGCAATATCGCCAGCGGCCGCATATTCCGCCGCGCGCATCATCGCAATCACTTCGGCATCGTCGCCATACTGTGCCATGAGGGCGAGTGCCGTATCGCGGGTATCTCTGTCAGGCAATTTTGATCTCCGGCGGCGTGAACGCTAGGGATGGTTATAGGGCGGGTGCGCCGGGCTTCCAGACCCGGAATCGAACGGAAAATCGGCATATGCGAATAACCGATAATATATATTATGGAGAAAAATAAAGACAGAATTGCCGCTTTGACGCCTCAATAATGGACGAGGTTATCGTCATCCACCGTGCAGAAACCGGAAGAAAACCGACCGAAAAAAACGGCCTTTCGTGCGTATCGGCCAAAGACAAAGTGAAGTCGGATACCGTCAAATTGTCGCCTGATATTGGGTAATTCCGTGAACGGGTTGACCCGCTGGCCATGAATACGCAGCCTTAGGCTCATCGGGGCGCTTTGGGGGCGCAGAATGATTTGGAGGACCAATCATGGCTCGTATCAAGCAGATCCTTCTCGCCGGTGTGGCCACCACGGTTTTGATGGCATCACCCGCGCTCGCCGCCGACATGTATGGCAGCGAACCGGCGGAACTGCCGATCGAGGGTGCGGTCGATCTGACGCCGGCCGGCGATCCCGAGGCCACCCTTCAGGCGCTCGGCTATAGCGACATCGAACCGGTCGAAGCCGAGGGCGATGCGGCGGCCGAAGGCACGCTCTACTTCAATGCCACGAATATTGATGGCGACCGCGTGATGGTCGAGTTCGATGCTCATTCGGCGACCGTTACCGGCGAGCAGCCGGCCTACTGATCGAGCTGGTGCCAATCTCCATGCGCGGCGCGGAGGCTCCGGCCTCCGCGTCATTTATATTCAAGCTCAGCTGTTCGGTGTAAATGATTATGCAGAAACAATTATTTGCATCGAATTAAAGCTCGAACTCAACAGTCATGCCGTCATAGGCTGGCTCGACGCCAGCCGGCAATTCGCGCTTGAGGCGGCCATAATCGAGATCGACATGCATGTTGGTCAGGATGCCGCGTTTCACCCTCGCCCGCTTCAGCCAGTCCAGCGCCATATCGACATGCGCATGGGTCGGATGCGGCGCATAGCGCAGCGCATCGACAATCCAGCAATCGATTCCTTCGATTAGCGAGAAACTTTCATCCGGAATACCAACCGCATCGGCGGAATAGGCAAAAGGCCCGAAGCGAAACCCGAGCGAACGGATATTGCCATGGTCCTGATCGAATGGCAGCGCGGTGATCGTGCCGCCAGGACCGTCGATGCGGATCGGCTTTCCGGGGCTCTCGATCATGTGATCATTGAGGATCGCCGGGTAGCCGGAGCCGGGCTTTTCGCGGAAGCAATAGCCGAAGCGCGTCAGCAGCGTTTCGGCGGTCGGGGCATCCATCCAGCAATCGACCCGGCGCCGCTTGTTGATGGCAAGTATCCGAAGGTCGTCGAGGCCGTGGCACTGGTCGGCATGGTCATGGGTAAACAGGACACCGTCGACCCAGCCGGTCTTTGCGTCGATCAGCTGTTCGCGCATATCGGGCGACGTATCAACCAGCACGACCGTCTTTTCGTTCGGATCCTTGTCCCATTGCTCGACCAGAAGCGAACAGCGCCGGCGCCGGTTCCTTGGTTCATCCGGGTCGCAGGCGCCCCAGAACGGTCCGCCGATGCCGGGCCGCGGAACGCCGCCCGAGGAACCGCAGCCAAGGATCGTCGCGCGCATCCTCATGTCCGGCGCACAGCCTCTGGCGGCACGCGGCTGAAAAGCCTGAGGAAATTGGCGGTCGTGGCTTCCGCGAGCGCGGCCGCACCGATGCCTTTCACTTCCGCGAGCTTTTCCGCCGTGTGGACAACGAAACTCGGTTCATTGCGCTTGCCGCGTTTCGGCACCGGCGCGAGATATGGCGCGTCGGTTTCGACCAGCAGCCGGTCCAGCGGCACCCTGGCCGCTGTCTCGCGCAGTTCCACGGCATTCTTGAAGGTCAGGATACCGGAAAGCGAAATATAAAGGCCGATTTCAAGAGCCTTTTCAGCAAGTTGGGGGCCTGAGCTGAAGCAATGAAGAAGCCCCGGAAAGGCACCCTTCCCCATTTCCTCGGTCAGAATGGCAGCCGTGTCCTCATCTGCGTCGCGCGTATGCACAACCAGCGGCAGGCCCGTTTCGCGCGCGGCGGCGATATGAGCGCGGAAATTGCGCTGCTGCGCTTCGCGGGGGCTGTGCTCATAGAAATAGTCGAGGCCCGTCTCACCGATGCCCACGACCTTCGGGTGTTTTGCCATTTCGACGAGGGTGGCCGTGTCGGTTTCGGGTTCGCTCGCGGCCTCATGCGGATGGATGCCGACCGTGCAATAGACATGGGGGAACCGCTCCGCCACCGCCCTCACCCGGTCGAACTCGCTGACCTTTGTGGAGATGGTGAGCATGAGCCCGACGCCAGCCCCATGCGCACGGGCGACAACCTCCTCCACTTCCGGGCCGAAATCCGGGAAGTCGAGATGGCAGTGGCTGTCGATGAGCACAGGGAGCGTCATCAGGAAGCGGCCTCCGGCTCCACATAACGCGGGAACACGCCCTGAGGCGCGGGCAGCGGCGTGCCGGGCTTCAAGGCGCCTTGCGGGCCGAGCGCGGCAAAGCTCCGCTCGCCCGGACCAAGCGCCAGCTGGTCCAGCATCTTCGCCGCCGAGTCCGGCACCACGGGCTGCACGAGAATGGCGATATGGCGGATCGTCTCCGCAAGCACATAGAGCACCGTCGCCATGCGCTCGGGATCGGTCTTTTTGAGCGCCCAGGGAGCCTGCTCGTCGATATAGCGGTTGGCATCGCCACAGACTGACCAGATTGCCTCGAGCCCCTTGTGAAAGAGCTGCGCATCGAACTCGGCGCGCACCCGCTCGAGCAAGCCATGCGCCTTGCCGAGCAGCGCATTGTCCGCCTCGGTGAAAGCGCCGGGCTGCGGCACGGCCCCGCCGCAATTCTTGGCGATCATGGACAGCGAACGCTGCGCCAGATTGCCCAGGTCGTTGGCCAGGTCGCCATTCGTCCGGTGGACGATCGCCTTGTGCGAAAAATCGCCATCGCCGCCGAAGGGCACTTCGCGGAGCAGGAAATAGCGCGAGGCATCGAGGCCATAGGCCGAAACGAGATGATCCGGCGCGATGACATTGCCGAGCGACTTCGACATCTTCTGGCCTTCGACCGTCCACCAGCCATGCGCGAAGACGCGCTTCGGCGGTTCGAGGCCCGCGGCAAGCAGGAAGGCCGGCCAGTAAACGGCGTGAAAGCGCAGGATGTCCTTGCCGATCATGTGCAGATCGGCCGGCCAGTACCGCTTGTAGGCCTCATTGCCCGTGTCGGGATAGCCGACCGCGGTGATGTAGTTCGTCAGCGCATCGAGCCAGACATACATCACATGCTTTTCATCGCCCGGTACGGGCACACCCCAGTCGAAGGTGGTGCGGCTGATTGAAAGATCGTGGAGGCCGCCCTTCACGAAGCTCACGACTTCATTGCGGCGCGAAGCCGGCGCGATGAAATCGGGATTTGCCTCATAGAATTTCAGCAGCGGTTCTGCCCAGGCCGACAGCTTGAAGAAATAGGAAGGCTCCTCGACCCATTCGACCTCGGCGCCTGTCGGCGCGATCTTCTTGCCATTCGGGCCGGTGGTCAGCTCGTCCTCGCCATAAAAAGCCTCGTCGCGCACGGCATACCAACCCGAATAGGAACCGAGATAGATGTTGCCGCTCTCTTCGAGCTTCTTCCAGATATGCTGGCACGCGGCTGCGTGGCGTGGCTCCGTCGTGCGGATGAACTGGTCGTTCGTGTAGTTCATCGTCTGGCAGAGATCGCGGAAATTCTGCGACACGCGGTCCGTGAAAGCCTGCGGCGTGACACCGGCAAGAGCCGCCGCCTTTTCCACTTTCTGCCCGTGCTCGTCGGTCCCCGTCAGGAACATCACGTCAAAGCCATCGAGCCGCTTGAAACGCGCCAGCACATCGCAGGCAAGCGTCGTGTAGGCGTGGCCGATATGCGGGACGTCGTTCACATAGTAGATCGGTGTCGTGACGTAAAAGGCTTTGGGGGCCGTCATTTATTCATCCGCTCAGAAATAAAGAACGCCGGGCTCACGCTCCGGCGCGTTCGCTCGCGGCTGCTTCTAGCGTCGCAAAGGCATTCAGGATCACGAGCTTGCGATCCGTGTTCAAGGCTTCGCCGCGGGCCGTGGATTGGACGATCTTTTCCCATACCTCGACCCAGCGATCAAGGCTGCCAGGACCGGCAAGACGGGCCATCGCCGCCCCCTCGCCCGGCACGATATCCTGCCCCGCATCGAGCCCGGCGCCGGCCCGGATCAGCCGCTGAAGCCAGAACGTGATGAGCTCGATCATGACTTCATAATCGCTGTCTGCGCCCTTGCGGCCCGCCTTGTCGGCCAGTGCATGAACGGCGGCCACATCGAGCCGGGGCAAGGCGGCCAGAAGCGCCGCCACATCCTTGTAGAGATCGAGCCCGCCGCTTTCGGCAAGCGAGAGCGCCCTGCCCGCGCTGCCCTCGGCAAGTTGCGCAATCTGCCGCCGCTCTTCCCCGGCTGGTCCTGCCGCCTTGCGCTTCCTGTCCGCTTGGGGCAGTCCCGCAGCCGCCATCAGATCTTCGATCTCCTGTTCCTCCAGCGGCTTCATGCGCAGCGTCCGGCAGCGTGAACGTATCGTCGGCAACAAACGTCCCGGCTGGTGGGAAAGCACCAGAAACAGCCCGTTCGCGGGCGGTTCTTCAAGTGCTTTCAGAAGTGCATTGGCGGCGCTTACATTCATCTCATCGGCGCTGTCGATGATGACAACACGCCATGCGCCGCGCTCCGTCGCCGTCAGGCCGAAGAAATGACCGATGCGGCGAACTTCATCGACGGTGATGACGGTCTTGAGTTTCTTCGCCTTGTCATCCCAGGGACGCCGCACCGTCAGCAGGTTCGGGTGACTGCCTGCGGCGACCTGATGGAATACGGGTGATCCTTCCGGCACTGAGAGATCGTGAGCGCCCGCCGCCCGCGCTGCATCGGCCGTGCCGTAATGGAGGGCGAAGCGCGCCATGCGATAGGCAAGCGTGGCCTTGCCGATGCCCTTGGGACCGGTGAGCAGCCAGGCATGTTGCATCCGGCCGCTCATGAAGGCATCGAACAGCGCCCTCTCGGCCTCGCCCTGCCCTGAAAGGCGGGCGACCTGCCGCGGATGCGGGAAATGCCCCAGCCGGTCGCTTTCGAGAATCTCTGACTCGCTCATGCCCCTTGGTAGCACGCCGGCGCCACCGACCGCGAGGCGCTTAGCGTGCCGCGGTGTTGTTCCGCCGCTCGGCGACCCGCCCGCTTGGGCGTTCGACCGAGGCGCTCAGCACATTGACCTGTTCATTGAGGTCCGCGGCAAGCGGGTCGATATGCTCGTTGTTCACGACAACCTCGTAATAGAGGTGGTTGCCGGTCGCGAGGCCCGTCATGCCGACATAGCCGATGACATCGCCTTTCTTGACGCCGGCTCCGGGACGGATGCCGGGCGCGAAACCCGAGAGATGCGCATAGAAGGTTTCGACATGATCGGAATGCTTGATCGTGACGAGCTTGCCGTAATTGCCGCGCCAGCCGGCCATGCCGACAATGCCGTCTTCGGTTGCATAGACAGGCGTGCCCTTCGGAGCGGCGAAATCGACGCCGCGATGAAACCGCTTGTCCTTCAGAACCGGATGGACCCGCCAGCCGAAGCCGGAGGTCATGCGCGCTTTAGAAAGGTCGATGGGATCGCCGAAATGGAGTCCGCGGTCCGGATATTCGGCAACCTCGGGCTCAGGCTTGGTGAGCGGAACGATGTAGGTGACGGCGGCAAGATTGCGCGTCGCATCGCTGGCTTCGGCAGGAATTGAGGGGAGGATGAGCAAGGCGGCCAGAAGGAGGGCGGCCACCGGAATTCGGGCAGGGCCAAAAAGGTTCCGGTGTCGTCGTTTCATCGGCGATCCATTTTCTTCGGGCCCGGCGTCGGTGCGGGGCTATGTTCACGGGAGCAAAAATGACCGGGACTCTATAGTCGAGTAACGGCCCCAGGGCAAATGGGATTAACCGTAATTTGCGAGGAAATTCCGTGAAACTTCGATGACATCACGGGAGAAGCCGGGCCTTCACAATTTCCCAGATGTCTGCCGCTACAGCCTCTTCGCTCCGGGCCGCATCGACCACGAAGCATCGCATCGGCTCATTTTTGGCAATGTCGAGAAAGGCTTGACGCAGAGTCTGGTGAAATTCCAGGTCCATGCGCTCATAGCGGTCCTCACCGGCGGTTGCCCGGCCGGCGGCACGGGCAAGCCCTGTTTCAGGCGGGAGGTCCAGGATGAGGGTAAGTGCAGGCATGTCGCTGCCCACAACGATCTCCCTCAGATTGTCGATAAATGCGGCGCCGAGACCCTGCCCGACACCCTGATAGGCCATGGTCGAATCGACGAAGCGGTCGGAGATCACCCAATCGCCGCGCGCGATTGCGGGCCGGATCGTTCTGGCGAGATGTTCTTCGCGGGCCGCAAAATGAAGCAGCGCCTCGGTGCGCGGCGCCCATCTGCCCGTCTCGCCCTTTACGAGCAACTCGCGGATTACTTCGGCGCCGGGCGCACCGCCCGGTTCCCGCGTCACAACCGTTTTGATCCCTTGCGTCTCGAGACGTGCCGCGAGGCGCCTTGCCTGTGTGGACTTGCCTGCCCCCTCGCCGCCTTCAAGCGTGATGAACTTCCCCCGCGCCACGCCGTCAGCTGCCGAGGATCATGTGCTTCAGCGCACCGATGGCACGGCCGAAAATGCCCTGCCGCTCCACCGCACCGCCCGCGACGAGCGGATATTCCTGCGCCGGGGCGCCCGGTACTTCGACCCGCAATTTGCCGATCTCCTGACCGAGAGCAACCGGCGCTGCGACGGGTGCCTGATAGACGACGGACACTTTCATGTCCTTGCGCTGCTGCGGAGAGATGATGACCTGGATGTCCGACGTGCTGACCAGCGGAACTTCGTCATAGGTGCCCTGCCAGACGGGCGCCGTATCGACAACGGCCCCGGCGTCGAAAAGCTTGTACTTCTTGAAGGAACGGAAGCCCCAGTCAATGAGCTTCACCGTTTCATCGGCGCGCGCCTTTTCGCTCGGAAGCCCGTTTATAACGAGAATGAGGCGCTGGTCGCCGCGCTTCGCCGAGGCGACAAGCCCATAACCCGCCGCTTGCGTATGCCCCGTCTTCAGGCCGTCGATCGTCGGATCGAGATAGAGTCCGGGATTGCGGTTTGCCTGACGGATGCCGTTCCAGGTGAACTCCGTCTGCCGGAATATCGGGTAGTATTCCGGGAAGTCCTTGATGAGATGGCGCGCGAGAAGACCGAGATCGTAAGGCGTCGTCACATGCTCGGGATGCGGCCACCCGGTTGAATTGACGAAATGCGAATTGTTCATGCCAAGCTCCTTGGCACGTTCGTTCATCGCTTCGGCAAAGGCGCTTTCGGAACCTGACAGGGCTTCGGCGGTGGCGATACACGCATCGTTGCCCGACTGGATGATGATGCTGTGGAGGATCGCGTCCACGGGCACATTGGAGTTCAGGTCGGCGAACATGGTGGACGAGCCCGACGCCGCGCCGCCCACACGCCATGCATATTCGCTGATACGGAACTCGTCATCGAGCGAGACGGTACCTTCACGGATCGCATTGAACAGCATCTCGAGCGTCATGAGTTTGCTCATGCTCGAGGGATACATCTGTTCGTCGACGTTCTTGCCCCAGAGAACAGCGCCCGTATCGTAGTCCATCAGCATGGCGAACTCGGCCGATGTTTCCAGTGCCGCCGCTGGCCGCGGAAGGACCGCCATGCCCGCCAGCAGGAAAAACAAGACCGCAGATACGAATTTCACGCGGATCGTCATGATCTCTGGCATTTCCTTTTTTGAATTTTCCGGCCGTCAGTCGACGACGATGCGGGCGCTCCGATGCCCTTGTGCAATCACGGTCTGCAGAGAGCTGTCTGCAGCCGGTGCGTCGTTCAGAGGGCCGACACGTACCCGATAGAAGGGTGTGCCGTCCACCATTGTCGTCTGAATCTCTACCCGGCCGACGCCGCTCAACTGCTGGCGAACCGATTCAGCATTCTGCAAGCTCTGGAAGGAACCGGCCTGTACATAAATGTTGCCCGTTCCTGCATGTGCAACAAGCTCTGTGCGAGGCGCAGGGGCATCGGCGACAGGCTGCATGGCGGCGACGGGCTGAATCGTCGCGGCGGGCTGAGCGGCGGGCGGCGGCGCGAGTTCCGCCGTCGCAACGGTCGAAACGGCGGTAACAGGAGCTGTGCCTGCGACCCGGCGTTCTTCGGCTGGCGTTTCAACTTTCGGCGCGACGAAAGTCTCGGCAACTGCAGTTGCGTTGCCAATGCCGCCTTCGAGGGGCGCACGCCCGACATACTGGACCCGGACCCTGGCCGTGCCCTTTTCCTTGAAGCCCAGCACTTCGGCGGCCTTCTTGGAAAGGTCGATCTCGCGGCCGGCCGCGAAGGGGCCGCGATCATTGATCCTGAGAATGACGGACTTGCCGTTTTCAAGATTGGTTACGCGCGCGATGACCGGCATCGGCAATGTCGGATGCGCGGCGCTGATCTGGTTCTCGTCGAAAATCTCGCCGTTTGCCGTCTCCTTGCCGTGAAAGCCAGGGCCGTACCAGGACGCGATGCCGACGGAGTCGTAGTTTTCGTTTTCGGCCGGGTAATACCAAATGCCGTTGATCTGATAGGGATTGCCGATCTTGTAATGACCGCCGCCCTGCCTGAACTGCCCTGTCGTCGAAGATGATTTGTCGGGCGCCGTGCTGCAGGCGGCAAGCGCCATCACCACAGGAAGCAAAACCGCAACGGCGAGGCCTCGTGACAGGCCGCGACGGCGATCAGAAGTTCTGAATCGATTGTGCATCGGAAATCCCCGGTCCGTGGCCACTTCGCCCATTCCCGCGCGAATCACCCCGCGAACACCACTAAATCCTTATAATCAGCGGCGCTTTTCCGGGCAAGGCGTGGCGGCGGGCGCTATAGTCGGCGCCGCGGCAGGGCCATGTCCGGGGCGTCGCCGCTCCGGCCAGTCCAGCATGAAGCCGTGAAGATTCCCTATTCATCGAAGGCACTCGACGTGAACGACCTTTCCTCCCCCAGCCTGACCGGCCTCTCACTGACCCAGCGGCTGGTCCGTATCATCCGGGAAAAACCCACGACATCCGCCGATTTCGAGGCTGCCGCCCTATTCACGCTCGACGCATTGGCGAATTGCGTGGCGGGCCGCAACGCCGCGCCGGGGCACATTTTGTCGCAGTGGTTCGGCGCCAATACCGGATCGAACGCGCTGCCTGACGCCGGGCGCGTCGCCTTCCTGCTCGGGGGGCTCTGCCACATTCTGGAAACTGACGACCTGCACCGGGAGTCCGTCGTGCATCCCGGCTGTGTCGTTGTGCCCGCGGCCTATGCGCTGGCGGAGAAACATGGTCGTGACGGGCGCGAATTGCTGACCGCGGTCCTGCATGGCTTTGAAGCGGCGACGCGTGTCGGCATGGCGGTGGGGCCGGCGCATTACCGGATCTGGCACAACACGGCGACCTGCGGCCCCTTCGGATCGGCGATGGCTGGGGCATCGCTCCTCGGTCTCGATGACGAGGCGGCCACGAATGCGCTTGGCAACGCCGGCAGCCAATCCTCAGGGCTCTGGCAGTTCCTCGAAACAGGAGCCATGACAAAGCATCTTCACGCCGGCCATGCAGCGGAGGCAGGTGTGCGAGCGGCCGAACTTGCGGCGCTCGGCTTCACGGGCCCTGCGCGTATTCTCGAGGGCGAAAAGGGCTTCTTCCGGGCTACCTGCCCCGATGCCGATCCCGGCGCCGTGTTGCTGACACCGGATGCGCCCTGGCAGCTCGTGCGCACATCGATCAAGCCCTGGCCGTCCTGCCGTCACACCCATCCGACGATCGATGCAGGAGAGGAGCTTCGCGCGCGGCTTCTTGCCGAGGCTATTCCTCTCGATGCGATCGCCGCGATAGAGGTCGATACCTATCAGGCCGCACTCGATGTGTGCGACCGCCCCGTTGCCACCAGTGACTATGAAGCGAAATTCTCGCTCCAGCACTCGATTGCCGCCGCCCTCTCCTGTCCGCAGGTCGATTTCAGCGCCTTTGGCGATGCGGCGCGGCAAGCCTGCGCGCCGCTGGCGGAACGTGTGAAGGTCCGGCTGGCCGACCCGTGGGCGTCTGCCTATCCGGCGTCATGGGGCGGGCGCGTGACCGTGCGTCTTGAATCGGGGGCGATCTACTCGGCCGAACGAAGCCATGCCAAGGGCGACCCGGAAGCTCCCCTCAGCCGGGATGAGATGATCGCCAAGGCAAAGATGCTGCTCGCGCATGGCGATGCGAAGGAGCCCGACCGCATTGTGGACGGGATCCTCGGCATGGCGGCGGGAGGCAAGCCCCCACAACTCGGCCTCTATTGAGGGCAAGCGCCTACTGGCCGCCTGCCTCGATCATTGGCTTGAGATAGGTGAGGTAGGCCTGCCCGAAGAAACCGATCAGGAACGGCAGCCAGATCCAGGCGGTCCGCCAGCGCAGCTTGGCCTTCTTCTTCGGTTCCGGCGCGGGCGCAGCGGCTGCCGGTGCGGCGGCAGGAGCAGGCGCCGGATTTTCGGCGGGAGGTGGCGAGGCCGCAGCGGTTGCCGCGGCAGCGGCTTCAGCGAGGATCAGTTCTCGAGACTCCCGCCGCTCCTGAATGAATTGCGCGATCATGTAAAGACCGAGCAATCCAATGATGCCCACTGGAATCCAGATCGACGTCAAATCGAATGGCACAACAGCACTCCCCCCAAACAAATCCCCGCGGCCTTTTTGCCGTCGTTTGTCCCATTTTGGCAAGCCCTGCCCGACCTTGCAAAAGGGTTTTCGCGTTAACCATAAACGGAGGCCCGGGCAAATGACCTAAGCTGCGTCTTGTGGCAGACGCGCACCACTCCGCAGCCGCTCCGGCTCGCTGTGTGGCGGTTTCAGCCGTTCTTGCGAGGCCTGACCGACAGCCACAGGAAAGCGGCAATCAGTGGCAGGGCGATGACACTTGCGTAGTGCTCGGGCGGATGATGGCCGGAAACGGCGCCCTTGAGGAACCAGCCATCCACTGCAATGAGCGTACGTTCGATGAAAAGCAGCACGAGGAAAAGCGGAACGAGCGGCCGGTAGCGTAACCCGACCAGAACCATCGCAATGCCATGAACAAGCTGCATGGCGCCCATCCAGGCAAAGACGGCGATGATCGTATCGCCGCGCTGCGAGAGATCCATGCCCGCGATCACGCCTGCGCCGCCATCCGGCAGGAAATAATGGATGGCACCCGGCACGATTGTCAGGAAACCGGCAAGGACGAGAAACCACGCCGCTGCCGGAGCGCCGCGATAAAGATCATTGGTGCTGGCGGGAATGAGCATGTTGTGTCGCTTCCTTCCTTGTTGCCGCGCTCAGGCGTTTTTTCTCACAAAGGCCGAAATCGCAGCGACAAGTTCTTCGGGCGCGTCTTCCTGAATGAAATGATGGGCGTGCCCGATGATTGCGTGGTCCTGTCCCTTCGCGCCGGGAATTTCGGCCTGCGCCCTCTTTTCCCAGCCCTTTGAAACGGGATCGAGCGCACCGAACACGGTGAGGAACGGCTTGTCGAACGTCTTGAGCCTTTCCCATGCCGCGCGATTGACCGGCGCGCCGGGGTTATCAGGCTGCACGGCGATCAGCACCGGAAACTTGATGATGCCGGCCTCGTATTCCGGCGAGGGGAATGGCGCGCGATAGGCCGCGACTTCCGCTTCCGAGAGACGCGCGCTCATGCCCTGCTCGAACATCTCCCACGGAAATCGCTCCGCCGCCTTCATCATGCCGACCCACATCTTCATGAATTCACTTTCGCCCTCGCCGAGCGGCAGGCCGGTGTTGGAAGCGATGACGCCTGAAAATCGTTCCGGGAATGCAGAGACAAGATAGAGACCGATCGTGCCGCCCCAGTCCTGACAGAAGAGCGTGATGTTCTTGAGATCGAGCGCGACCAGCCATTTCGACATCCAGTCGTAATGGCGTGCCAGCGTGTAATTGTCGCGCGAGGCCGGTTTGTCGGACCGCCCGCAGCCGACGAGATCGACCGCAATCACGCGCCTTCCCGTTTTCAGCAGACCAGGAATCATCTTTCGGTAGAGATAGGCCCAGGTCGGATTGCCATGCATCAGCACGATCGGCGGCGCATCGCGCGGCCCTTCATCGACATGATGGATGCGGATCGGCGTGCCATCCTCATCGCGGATCTCAGTGTAGTGCGGCGCGAAATCGTAGCCCGGCAGGCCAAGAAAACGGTCATCGGGAGTGCGCAGGATTTTCATCGACATGATTCCGGTGGAAATGCGCTCAGCTGGCGGACAGAAGAACGCCGAGATGCGAGAGCGCGGCAATCAGCATGAGAGCCAGCGGCACCCAGACGGCCGGTGATGGATAAAGCCTCAGGATCGGTTGCGTCGGGAAGGAGAAGGTTTCAGCCGTTGCCGCGAACTTGAAGGCATGCGAGGCCGTGAAGCGCGGATCGACCACAAGCTCGATCATGTCGCGGCGGCTGCGGTAGCGCATGAAACCGACAATGGTCCAGCCGGGATCGGGCGGGACGCGCCAGGCATCGACATAGCCGCCAACTTTCCGCGCAACGATGGCCGGGTGCCCTCCCCGCCGGATCAGCGCCCGCATGAAGGGTTGCGTGTAGCGTTGCAGCAGTTTGGCAGAGCGCGTGGGAATGCCCGTCTCGGGATCGGGCACCTCGCCCGGCGCCAGCCGCACGAGATTGAGCATCACGAATTCGCACCCGTCATCTGCTTCGAGAAAGCGCCGCACGATACCGAGATCGTTATGTCCCTTCCCGCCATGAATCTCGATGGCTTTCGCCATGTAGCTCTCGATTTCCTCCGCCGTGAGCGGTCCCCGCCAGTTGCGATACCAGCCGAGGAAGATGATCGCCGCAAGAGCGGCAATGCCCCATATCCATATGCCTGTGATCAATCGGTTCTCCCGGTCCGCCGATGCTTCGCAGCCAATATAGTGACACTATGAATGTCAAAATATCAAGGGGGTGAAACGAGCCCCTGTCCTTTGAGCGGTGGACGCCGCCGCCCAAACGGAAGCCGATTGAAATGCGTTGATCAGAAGTCGGGATTGGAGAGTTTGCCAACGCGGCCTGCATGGCGGCCGCCCTCGAAATCCGCCGCGAGAAAAGCATCGAGGCAGGCCTTGGCCATGTCGGCTCCGGTGAGCCGCGCGCCGAGCGCGATCACATTTGCATCATTGTGCTCGCGCGCAAGCGCAGCCGAAAGCGGCTCCGAAACCAATGCGCACCGGCAGGCAGGATGGCGGTTGACCGCGATGGAAATGCCGATGCCCGAGCCGCATAGCGCGACCCCGCGTTCGGCAATCCCTTCCGCGACGACGGACGCGAGCTTGTATCCGTAGTCGGGATAATCGACCCGGTCCGCACTGTCCGGTCCGAGATCGGCAACTTCGTGGCCAAGTCCGATCAGATAGTCGCGCAGTTCGGCCTTGAGGTCGAAAGCGGCATGGTCGGATGCAATGGCGATGCGCACGGGCAAATGTTCCTGAGGCAGTGAACGAAGCAGGATGGCGGAAGGGGTGGGATTCGAACCCACGGTGGGCGTGAACCCACGCCGGTTTTCAAGACCGGTGCCTTAAACCACTCGGCCACCCTTCCCTATGCACTGACTATCGGCTGGCGCGGGCTTTCTCAACAGGAAAAGAAACTGCCGCTCAAACGCCGATCTTGAAGGTGGCGCTGCCCTTGGCGACGAGATCGCCGGCTTCGTTGCGCAGTTCGGCTTCGGCAAAGGCGATCGACTTGCCGCGATGGCGCACCCAGCCCTCGCCGATCAGCTTTCCCTGATCCGCCCGTCCGACAAAGCTGGTCTTCAGCTCGAGAGTGACTTGTGGCGTGCCGGGCTTCTCATGGGTGAGACGGACCGCATGGCCGCAAAGCCCGTCGAGCATGGCACACAGGAAGCCGCCAAAGATACGGCCGCCGCGATTGACGAAATTGTCGCCGGCAATGAACGAGGCCTTGATGTAGCCCCGCTCCGCGTCCTTGAGCAGAACCTGTTTGCCGAGCGTCACCGCCGCAGGCGACTCCCAATCCGGGTCCAGAGCCGGGTTATCGCCGCCTGCAGCACTCATAGTCGCTTTCCCTTTCGCGGACGGACGCATGCCGCCCGCCGGCTCAACTCGTCGGGCCGGGAAAGGGCGGAACGAACGTCTTCTTGAACCGTTCCTTGCAGGCCACATGCTCTTCGCTCAGAATCGCATAGCCCTGCTCCTCACAGGACTTGTTGGCCCTGTATTCCGCAACGCCCTTGTTGGTGCAGCCTCGCAGATCGGGCTCCCACAGGAAGATGCAGACCATCGGAATATATCGCTCCTGACAGGGCAGTTCGCGAATATATTTCTTCTGCTCTTCCGTGCGCCGGTTCCACCAGGCAAGCGCATCGGCCGGACGAGTCGGGAAAGTGTCGCTGTTGGTGCAGTCGGGAATGACTTCCGCCCCGGCCTGGGCCGGGGAAGGCCCGGCCGTTGCCGTCATGATCAGCATACCGACTCCGAGCAGCAGGCATGCCTGAACGAGAAACTTCATGTTTCGTGCTCCTTCCGCTCAGCCGGGAAAGGGAGGCGTGAAGCTTTTCTTGAAGTCCTGTTTGCAGGCCTCATGCGCCTCGGTGAGAATCGCATGGCCCTTTGCCGTGCACTCCTTGTCGGCGCGATATTCGGCGACGCCCTTGTTCGTGCAGCCGCGCAGATCCGGATCCCAGAGGAAGATGCAGACCATGGGAATGAAGCGCTGCTCGCAGGGCAATTCGCTGATGTATTTCTTCTGTTCGGGGGTTCGCCGGTTCCACCAGGCGGCAGTTGCCTGCGGATTGCCGGTTTTGTCGCTGTCGATGCATTCGGGGACCGCCTGCGCGTGGGCACGCTCCGCCGCGAAACCCATCCCCAATATGCCAATACCAAGCAGCAGGCACAGTTGAACCAGATACTTCATGATGACTCCTCCCACGATGTCCCCCGACAATAGTAATATCCTTTTACTATTCTGGCAGAATTGTGGCGGTTCGCAAGAGAACAAAAATATTCCGGGCGGGCTGCCTGCGGCGCCCGCCCGGAGATAGTGAGGTCAGGCAGAAGCTGCCGCCGACGGGCGCGCCTTCATGCGCTCGAACCAGGCGACGACATTCTTGTTCTCAGGATTGACCGGCTGGCCGACGGCGGTGCCGAAATCGAGGAAGCCGAACAGGAGAATGTCGGCGAGCGTCATGCGCTTGCCTGCGAGATATTCCTTGCCGGCAAGCAGCTTGTCGATCCAGGCGATCTTGTCCTGCGCAATGGCCTTGAGCCCGGCAGCGGCCTCAGGCAGACAGCGCATCCGGTTCTGGAAGAGCGGCAGACCTTCGGAGAAACGGAATCCGTTTGCCAGAGGCTCACAGACATTGAGATCGACGCGGCGCGTCCACATGCGCGTTTCGGCGCGTTCCTCCGGCGTCGTGCCGATCAGCGAACCGCCGGGAAATTTCTCATCGAGATATTCGCAGATCGCCGTGATCTCGGCGATAACGCTGCCATCGTCAAGTTCGAGCGCCGGGAGCTGGCCCGCCGGGTTCTTGGCGAGGAACGGCTCCTTGCGGTTCTCGCCCTGCATCAGATCGACCTCCACAAAGGGGAGCGTGATGCCCTTTTCATGCATGAACATTTTGACGACGCGGGGGTTCGGCCCGATCGAATTGTAGAATTTCATGGATTGTCTCCCTGTAGCCCCGGTCTGTTTTCAAATGCCGGAATGGCACCATGATTAGCCGAATGACGCGGTCCGCGCCACCTTCCGCCCTTTTCCTTGTTGGCTGGGCGTACTTCCATGATTATCTAGACCGAAACCGGCGCAGACCGGGAAAGGGAGGCGGCAATGAGCGCGGAACGCGCCACGGAGAAAGACGGCCCGGATGAACCGGGCCCGGGCGTGTTCTACGGCTGGTATGTCGTGGGTGCTGTTCTCGTCATCATGACGGTGACCGCCGGCCTTGGCTTTTACAACCTGTCCGTCTATCTCAAGGCCTTCGTTGCGCAAGGTGGTTTCTCGGTCGCCGCAACGTCCGGCGCGACGGCCTGTTTTTTCATTTCTTCCGGCATTGCGGGCCTCGGCGTTGCGGCGCTGATCGAGCGGTACGATCCGCGTTGGGTCATTACCGGCGGCGCCATCGTCTGCTCGATTGCGACGCTCGGCGCTGGCTATGTGGCAGAGCTTTGGCAGCTCTACCTTTTCTACATCCTGTTCGGCGCGGGCTATGCCGGCGCCGCACTCATCCCCGGCACGACACTCGTTGCGCGCTGGTTCGCGCGCCGCCGCTCTGTCGCGTTGTCCATCGCATCGACCGGACTTTCGCTCGGCGGCATTCTGCTGACGCCGGTCGCCGCGAGCCTCATCGACCGCTGGGGGCTTCAGGCGGCAACACCCTGGCTCGCGCTCGGTTTCGTGATCGGAATCATTCCCATTGCCTGGCTTCTGATCCGGCCCTCGCCGCAGGCCATCGGCCTTGGCCCCGACGGTGATCCGATCAAGCGTGACGAAAGCGGTGCCGTTCTGCCCGCGGACGGAATCGACTTTCAGGAAGCGATCCGCAGCCGCTTCTTCATCCTCTCAACATCCGCCTTCATTTTCGCCATGATGGCGCAGGTCGGCGTGATCGCCCATCAGTTCCGCCTCGTGGCGCTGCGAAGCGGCAACGACGAAACGGCGGCACTCGCTGTTGCCACCATGGCCTTTGCAAGCATTGCCGGACGGCTCGCGGGCGGGTGGGCGCTGAGCTTCATTCCCTCGCGCCGCTTCGTCTTTGCGCTGGTCGTCGGACAGGGGCTTGCCCTGGCCTTCTATTCCTTTGCGGAAACGCCCTTCGCGCTTTTCTGTGCCACCATTCTTTTCGGAGTCACCGTCGGCAACCTGCTGATGATGCAGCCGCTGATGCTTGCCGAAGCCTTCGGCCTCAAGGCCTATGGCCGGATCTATTCGCTCAGCCAGCTTTTCATGACGGCGGGCGTTGCGACCGGCCCCGCCGCCGTTGGGTTCCTCTATGAGTGGCTCAACGGCTATGGCGTCGCCTTTCTCGTCATGGCGGCAGCGTCGCTGCTCGCCTTTCTGTTCATACTTGCGGGCGGACCTGTCCGCGCCATGATCGAAAGAAAGACACATGCGTAATTTCGGCCCCGGCGTCACGCTTGAAAATCCCGCCTTCATTCATGAGACGGCACTCGTCTATGGCAAGGTCTTCATCGGCGAAGGCGCGTCTCTTTGGCCCTATGTCGTGATCCGCAGCGAGATGCACGAAGTCAGGATCGGCAAGCGCACGAACATTCAGGATTTCGTCATGATCCATGTCGGCAATACGACACCGACCATCATCGGCGAAAACTGCTCGATCACGCATCACTGCACCATCCACGGCGCTGAGATCGGAGACAACTGCCTCATCGGTATCAATTCGACGCTGATGGACGGATCGAAGATCGGCCGAAACTCGATCGTCGCGGGGCACTCTATCGTTACGGAGGGAACGGTAATCCCGGAAAATTCCATCGTTGCCGGCGCCCCTGCCCGCGTCATCAAGACCCGCGACAATGGGGTCGCAAACGCGATGAACGCACGCTTCTACTATGAAAATGCGCTCGCCTATGCGAAAGGCGATCACCGGGTCACGGAGAGAGAGGCCTTCAAGAAGGCGATGGCCGAGGAAATGAAGGCGCTGACGGCGGCAGACTGACACGCCTGCAAGATTCCGCTTGGGCGGCCCGACCGGAGAGGCTATTTAGGGCGCAATTCGCTATTCGCCAACCGGCTATCGGAGCCCCGAAATGGATGCTGGCCCGGCGCCAGAAACGCCGCGCGCTTCGCCGCGCGGACCGGTCTTTTACGGCTGGTACGTCGTTGCCGCCGTCTTCGTCATCCATACCGTTGCGTGCGGCCTGATCTTCTACAACCTGTCGATCTTTCTGAAGGCCTTTGTGGCTGAGGGCGGATTCACGGTCTCGGCTGCATCGAACGCAACCGCGCTCTTCTTCGTCTCGTCGGGTATCGCCGGTCTCGCGGTCGGCTGGCTGCTCGACCGTTACGATCCGCGCTGGGTCGTGACGTCCGGTGCGCTGCTTTCCGGCGCCGTTCTCGCCAGCGCCGGGCATGTCACGGCAATGTGGCAGCTCTATGCCTTCTATATCCTTTTCGGAATCGGCAATGCGGCTGTCGCCGTCATCCCCGGTATGACGATTGTCGCCCGCTGGTTCACCCGGCAACGCTCAAAAGCCATTGCCTATGCCTCCACAGGCCTGTCGCTGGGCGGCATCGTCTTCACGCCGGTATCGGCCGGACTGATCGAACGCTACGGATTGATGGATGCGGCCTACTGGCTGGGTCTTGTCCTTGTTATCGGCGTCATTCCGGTCGCCCTGATCGTTCTTCGGGCGAGCCCGGAGGCCATTGGACAGGCGCCGGATGGCGATCCGCCGCGCCGCAGCGCGGATGGCACCCTGCTGCCGCCGGATGGTGTCTCTTTCGAACAAGCAATCCGAAGCCGCTTCTTCATCCTCTGCACCACGGCTTTCGTCTTTTCCATGATGGCGCAGGTGGGTTCGCTGGCGCACCAGTTCCGGCTTGTCTCGACGCGCACCGGCGATGACCAGATGGCCGCGCTTGCCGTCGCCGTCATGGCGGCCGCGAGCATCGCCGGCCGGCTTGTCGGCGGCGCCGTGCTTTCGCATGTCGCCTCCAAGACCTACCTCTACGCAATCTATGTGCTTCAGGCCCTGTCCTTCATCCTGTTCGCCTTTGTGCAGGGCCCTGCGGGCCTGTTCATTGCGTCGGCCGTCTTCGGATCGACCGTCGGCAACATGCAGATGATGCAGCCGCTCATTGTCGCCGAAGCCTTCGGCCTGAAATCCTATGCGCGCATCCTCTCCGTCTCGCAGATGATCACGACATGCGCGAATGCCGCGGGCCCCGCCCTGCTCGGCTTCCTCTATGTCGCCGCTGGCGGGTATGAACTTGCCTATCTCGCCATCACGGTCTCGTCCGCACTTGGCTTTGCAAGCCTTTATGCGGCAGGGCCCGTGAGGGCTCTGCTCGATGCGCAGGAAAAGACAGTACAGGGCTGAAATCGCTCGTGGATTTGGGCGGGTGCCGCCGCTAGACTGCGCCCGTTCCGCCCCTGCCCGATTGGATTGCCATGAAACTGCCGACGAATTTCTACAAGCCGCTCGCGATCGGCGCGCCCGCGCCCTACCGGGAACTGCCCGTGGCGCTGGAGCGCATGATCCATTTCTTCCCCGGCCACAATGAAAAGGTCCGCGCGAAAATCGGCGATGTCATCCCGCAGGTCGACGTGCTTCTCGGCAATCTCGAAGATGCCATTCCTGCCGATGCGAAGGATGCCGCACGGCGCGGCGTGATCGAGGTCGGCAAGACCCATGATTTCGGTTCCACCGGCTTCTGGGTGCGCATCAATCCGCTGAACAGTCCCTGGATGCTCGACGATGTGATGGAGCTCGTGGCCGAGATCGGCGACAAGCTCGACGTCATCATGCTGCCCAAGGTCGAAGGCGCGTGGGACATCCATTATCTCGACCAGCTTCTGGCGCAACTCGAGGCGAAGCACGGGCTGAAGAAGCCGCTGCTCATTCACGCCATTCTGGAAACGGCACAGGGCGTGAAGAATGTCGAGGAAATCGCCAGCGCCTCTCCGCGTATGCACGGGATGAGCCTTGGACCGGCTGATCTTGCGGCCTCGCGCAAGATGAAGACGACCCGTGTTGGCGGCGGCCACCCCTTCTACCGTGTGCTGGAAGATCCGAAGGAAGATGGCAGCCCGCGCATCGCCGCGCAGCAGGACCTCTGGCACTATACCTTCGCCAAGATGGTGGATGCCTGCGTGGCAAACGACATCCGCCCCTTCTATGGCCCCTTCGGCGACATTCAGGATCTCGATGCCTGCGAACAGCAGTTCCGCAACGCCTTCCTCATGGGCTGTGTCGGCGCCTGGTCACTGCACCCGAACCAGATCGCCATTGCCAAGCGCGTTTTCAGTCCTGCCCCCGATGAAGTGATCTTCGCACGGAAGATTCTCGATGCGATGCCAGACGGCACCGGCGTCGCCATGATCGACGGCAAGATGCAGGACGACGCCACCTGGAAACAGGCAAAGGTGATCGTGGATCTGGCGAGGAAGGTGGCCGAAAAGGACCCCGACCTCGCCAAAGCCTATGGTTTCTGACCTCGCTCAGGAGAGCGTGGCGAGCGCTTCCGCGCGGAACGGCATGAGCTGATCGAAAGCGCCGGTATGGACCTTGCGGGCCCAGGCCGGATCGACGAGCAGCGCACGGCCGACGCCGACGAGATCGAACTCGCCCTTCTCCAGCCGTTCCAGAAGCTCGTCGATGCCTGTTGCTTCGGAGGACTCGCCCGCGAAGGAGGCGATGAACTCGCCGGACAGACTGACGCTGCCGACCGTAATGCTCGGCTTGCCGGTGAGCTTCTTCGTCCAGCCCGCGAGATTGAGATCGGAGCCTTCGAACTCCGGTTCCCAGAAGCGGCGCTGCGAGCAATGAAACACGTCGACACCGGCGTCCGACAGCGGCTTCAGGAAGGCGCCAAGCTCTTCCGGCGTCTGCGCGAGCTTCACCGTGTAGTCCTGCTGCTTCCACTGAGAGAAACGCAGGATCAGCGGATAGTCCTTGCCCGCATGGCGGCGGATCGACTCGATGATCTCGACGGCAAAGCGCGTGCGGCCGACCAGATCGCCACCATATTCATCGTCGCGTTCATTGGTGCCGGCCCAGAAGAACTGGTCGATCAGATAGCCATGCGCACCGTGAATCTCGACGCCATCGAAACCGATTTCGCGCGCATCGGCGGCGGCCTGTCCGAAAGCCTCGATCGTGTCCTTGATTTCCTGACGGGTCATCGGCTCCGAACGCTTCTTGCCCGGCACGGCCAGGCCCGAGGGGCCATGGCTCGGCAGATGCGAATTGGTCGATTTCGCCGGATTGCGCGTCATGCCGGTATGCCAGAGCTGGGGCATGATCTTGCCGCCCACGCCGTGAACTTCCTCGACCACCCGCTTCCAGCCTTTCAGCGCATCCTCGCCCCAGAACTGGGGCACGTTCGGGTCGCTGGTCGCCACCGGCGTGTTGACCGTCGTGCCTTCGGTGATGATGAGGCCACATTCGGCTTCGGCCCGGCGGCGGTAATAGGCCGCGACATCGGCACCCGGCACGCCGCCCGGCGATTTCGACCGCGTCATGGGCGCCATCACGATACGATTTGGAAGGGTCAGGCCGTTGAATGTAAAAGGCTCGAACAAGGGCGTTACCGGCCTGCTCATAAGGTCTCTCCTGTCGGTTGAAAAATTGCGATGGCCGCCATATTGGATGTCCCGGCGCGAATGGCAATCCCGAAACAATGCCCCTTGGCACGGAATGGATTTCAGCCGCTGTTTCAGCCTGTTAGAGTGAGTTGAATGAAGAAAGGCGAAAAACGCGAAATGGAAGTCAACAGGGCAGCCAAATTCAGGATCGGGCAGGTTGTCCGACACCGGTTCTACCCCTTCCGGGGCGTCATCTTCGACGTCGACCCCACCTTCAACAATACGGAGGAGTGGTGGCTGTCGATCCCGGAGGAAGTGCGGCCGCGCAAGGACCAGCCCTATTACCACCTGCTCGCCGAAAATTCGGAAACGGAATATGTCGCCTATGTCTCGGAGCAGAACCTGCTGCCGGACGAATCCGGTGAGCCGGTCCGCCATCCGCAGGTCGCCGAGCTTTTCGGCCCGCTTAAAAACGGCTTCTATGCCCTGCGGACAAATTCAGCGCATTGAGACTGCGCACCTCGCCTGACCGCAGGTGCGCGACGATGAGAGGCCGGGAGCCATGCGGCGGGATCAGCGACCCTACTTCATCCGCCGGATACAGGACGGCCTGAACAAGTTCTATGTGAACAGGTTCATTGCCCCTGCCTTCGACGCGCTTGGCACCCACCCGGACATAACAAGTCCGCGCAATGTCGAGATCTGGGGCGGCGGCATCTCGGCCGGTGCCAACCTCCATCTCCATGCCTCGAAGGGGAATATGGTCCGGCTGGCAACCTGGCGCAGCGGCGACCGCGAAGGACGCATCGAGATAGGCGACCATGTCCTCATCAGCCCCGGTACGCATATCGTGGCGTCCGAACGGATCGTTATCGGCAGCAACACGATGATCGCGAGCGGCTGCTACATCTCCGATTCAGACTGGCACGACACCTATGACCGGACGGCGGAGCTTGAAAAACACCGGCCGATTCACATCGGTGAAAATGTCTGGCTGGGGGTTCGTGTGATCGTCGGCAAGGGCGTTACCATCGGGGAGAACAGCATCGTCGGTGCCGGCTCGGTTGTCGTTTCCGACATTCCGCCAAATTGCATCGCCGCTGGAAATCCGGCCCGCGTCGTCCGTGAGCTCGACATGTCGCGCGAATTCAGGAAGCGCTCTGCCCTGTTCGCGGATCCCGACAGGCTTGAGCGCGATATGGACAATCTCATGCGCTATATCCTGCGGGAAAACACACTTCTGAGCTGGCTCCGAAGCGTGTTTTCGCCAACGCGATCGGACTGAACAGGCTCAGGTCTTGGGCTTCGGCAGCGAGTCGATCGCCTTGCTGACGCCGTCGAGTTTCACCGGGATTTTGACTTCGCCGCGCGTGACCAGCCGGAAAGCCACTTCCATCTCCGATCCGGCCTTGATTGCCTTGACGCGCTCTTCGGTCAGAAGAATTTCGGTCTGGCAGCCGCCCGGCAGGCAATAGAGGAACTGCTGGTTGAAGCCGTTCTTGCCGTCGATTTGCCACGCGATACCGGAAGGCAGGAGCGTTCCGAGCGGCGTGATCGCAAACATGAAGAGATCGTTCTTGCCGTCATTATCGGTATCGCGCTTGCCATAGCCGATACCGAGATAGAGAACGCGTTGCTGCTGGCCGCTCTCGTCATTGACGCCGATTGCCGTAAAGGCGTGACATTGCTCGACGCCCGCATTGGTCTTTTCGCAGCGCGAACTCCAAGTGCCGAATTTCTGGACTTTGGCGCCTTCGCCGGCGGCTTCCTGAGCCTGTGCGGGCGAAAATGCAGTGATGGCAATGGCGGCGGCAAGCGAAACGCCGGAAAACGCTCGGCGGAGTGACATGATCGAGACCCTCTCGAAATCGTCGGTTAACGGGAATCTGCCCGCTCTTCAGCAACAGGGCCAGGCGGGCATGAGCCGACCTGGCGCGTTGATCTGTGCCTAATCTTGCATTTCGGCATAAAGAAGGCATCGGGAAACTTTGAAAAAACTCCCAAAATGCTTAACCCTTGGGGCGATTCATCGTCGTGTTGGCGGGAGCCGCGCTCCGGGAAGGTATCGATAGTGCTTGGGATTCGCGCTTTCCGGCTGGCCGTAATCTGCCTTTGCCTGCTTCCGGCCCTCGCCCTGCCCGGCATGGCCAGTGCCGCCGGAGCACGCCACGCTATCGCCATGCATGGTGAGCCGCTTTATCCGGCCGGATTTACCCATTTTCGCTATGCGAACCCGGATGCACCAAAGGGGGGCGCGATCACCTACGGCGCGACAGGCTCCTTCGACAGCCTCAACCCCTTCATCGTCCGCGGTACATCGGCGCTCGGGTTGAGGGAGCATGTATTCGAAAGCCTGCTCGCCCGCGGCTACGATGAGCCTTTCACCCTTTATGGACTTATCGCCGAAACGGTGGAAGTGCCCGCCGACCGGAGCTGGATTGCCTTCACGCTGAACGCGAAGGCCCGCTTTTCCGATGGTGTGCCGGTGACGGTGGACGACATCGTCTATTCGCTCGAGACACTGCGCGACAAGGGCCGCCCCAACTTCAAGACCTACTATTCGAAAGTCGAACGCGTCGAGCGGATCGGGGCGCGCACGATCAAGTTTCATTTTACACCGGACGGCGATCGGGAAATTTCACTCATCATCGGCCTGATGCCGATCATCCCCAAGCATATCTATGAGCAGCGGGATTTCGGCGCCGCCAATTTTGACGTGCCGGTTGGCAGCGGCCCCTATGTCGTCGATCGCACGGTTCCCGGCAAGCGCATCATCTATCGCCGCGATCCGGACTATTGGGGAAAGGATCTGCCGGTCAATGCCGGGCACTACAATATCGATCTCATTACCTACGAATATTTCCGCGACACGAATGCTTCGTTCGAAGCTTTCAAGACCGGTATCTACGATGCGCGCCCTGAAGACGACCCTGTCCGATGGACGACGGGCTACGACTTCCCGGCCCTGCGCAATGGCAAGGTGCGGAAGGCGGCGTTCGCAACTGGCCTGCCCTCCGGCATGTACGGCCTCGTATTCAATACGCGCCGGCCTGTGCTTGAGGACAGGAATGTCCGCGAGGCGCTGATCCATCTTTTCAATTTCGAATGGATTAACGAAAATCTCTACTTCGGATCATATGTTCGTACCCGGAGTTTCTTCGACAATTCTGAGCTTGCCTCAAGCGGAAGGCGGGCCGGCGAGCGGGAACGAAAACTTCTCGCTCCGTTTCCCGGCGCCGTTTCGCCGGAGGTAATGGAGCATGGCTGGCGGGCACCGGCCGGCGACCCGAAGGGCCAGGACCGGGCGAACCGCGCACGCGCCATTGCGCTATTGCGGGAGGCGGGGTTCGAGCTGAGAAATGGCGTCATGACCAGCCGGGCAACAGGCCAGCCTTTGCGCCTCGAGATATTGGTCGCGACGCCGGCAGAAGAACGGCTTGCCCTCACCTATACGCGCATGACCAGCCGTATCGGCATCTCGATTGCCGTCCGCAATGTCGACCCAAGCCAGTATCAGGAGCGCCGCAACAATTACGACTTCGATATGATCTTCAACAGCTGGTTCTCATCGCTCTCACCGGGCAACGAGCAGAGCTTCTATTGGGGGTCTGCCGCCGCCGATGTGCCTGGCACACGCAACTATATGGGTGTGAAAGACCCGGCGATCGACGCGATGATCGAAGCGATGCTTGCGGCAGAGACGCGTGAGGATTTCACCGCTGCCGTGCGGGCAATGGACCGTGTTCTCATGTCGGGCGCCTACATGATTCCGCTTTTTCACCAGCCGGAGCAATGGCTCGCCCTATGGAACAAGGTGAAGGTGCCGGAGACAACATCGCTCTACGGCTACCGCAGCAGCACATGGTGGATTGACGGGAAATAGAAGCCTCAAAAGCTCGCATCCCTGCCCCTCTTGTTGTTATCCTTTGGAAAAGAAATTCGAGGGGGAGAGAAATTCATGAGAGACCGGATCGGGCAGTGGCGCGAGCGCCTGTCGCTGCCGCTTGTTGCCGCGCCGATGTTCCTGATTTCCGGGCCGGAGCTTGTGCTGGCGGCCTGCCGCAACGGTGTGATCGGCAGTTTCCCGACGCCTAACGCGCGGACCGTTGCCGATCTCGATCAATGGCTCGACAGGATCACGACCGGCCTCACCCAGAAGGATGCACCCTGGGCCGCGAATGTCGTCGTTCACCGTTCCAATTCGCGGCTGGACGAGGATCTCGATCTCGTCATGCGCTACAAGGCGCCGCTCGTCATCACGGCGCTCGGCAGCCCACGCGCCATTGTGGAGCGGGTGCATGACTATGGCGGGCTCGTTTTTGCCGATGTGAACTCGGTGCCCTTCGCGCGTAAGGCCGTGGAGGCGGGCGTCGATGGCCTCGTTCTCGTCGCCGCGGGCGCTGGCGGGCACACCGGTAACATGACCGGCTTTTCCTTCGTGCCGGCAGTACGGGCGTTTTTCGACGGGCCGCTCATCCTCGGCGGCGGCATCACGGATGGTGCAGGTATTCGCGCAGCGGAAGTGCTGGGTGCCGACCTTGCCTATATGGGCACGCGCTTCATTGCATGTGAAGAGAGCCTCGCCGCGCCCGAGTATCGGGAAATGCTGGTGAGCTCAACGGTGGACGATCTCATTCTCACTCGCGCGATCACCGGCGTCGCCGCGAACTGGCTGAAGCCGAGCATCCTTCGGGCAGGTTACGACCTCGACGCGATGGAAAAGAACCCGGATATCGACTTCACCGATCCGCAATCGGGCGCCAAACGCTGGGCCCATGTCTGGTCTGCGGGCCATGGCGTCGGCCTCGTTGACCGGACGGAGCCGGTGGCGAGTCTCGTGGCGCGGCTGAAGGCGGAATACGAGGAAGCACGCAAGAGATAAGCGGGAACCACAGTTCCGGCATGAAGCTTTGGGAGGAGCGCTCATGATACTGGCATCGAAAGCGGATATAGCAGCCCACACCGCGGCTGGCTGGTGGGGCACGGAAACTGTGAGCAGCCGCTTCCGCGCCAATGCGGCCGCGACGCCGGACCGCCTCGCCGTCGCCGATCCGCCGAACCGCGAGGAAATCGACGGCATCGCGCCGAAGCGTCTCACCTATGCCGAATTGCGGGAACTTTCGGATTCCGTAGCGACCGGCTTCCTAACCGCCGGATTGAAAAAGGGCGATGTCGTTGCGGTTCAGCTGCCCAACACCGCCGATCTCGTCGCAACCTATCTCGCCGCCTGGCGCATCGGCCTCATCGTCACACCCTTCCCCGTGCAATGGCGTGCGCATGAACTGGGCGATGTGCTGAATTTCGTCGGCGCGAAAGCCGTCGTCACTGCGCGCTCGATCCGTGGCCACGATCACGGCGCTATGTTCGGCGATCTGAAATCGAAATGCCCTGCTCTCGCCCATGTCTTCATCGCGGGCGAAACCGCATGGCCCGCCGCCGATGTGAAGCGCCTCAATGCGCTGCCGAAGGCGGATGCCAATGAAGCCGCGACGATCTGCTGGACCTCCGGCACGGAGGCGCGGCCCAAGGGTGTGCCGCGCAGCCACAATCACTGGATGATCGCGGGCGTTGCCTGCGCTGATGCCGCGCAGTTGCAGCCGGGCGATGCGGTGCTCAATCCCTTCCCGCTCGTCAACATGGCGGCCATCGGCGGCTGCTTCATGCCGTGGCTGCTGACCGGCGGCACGCTGGTGCAGCACCACCCGTTCGATCTGCCGGTCTTCCTGCGCCAGCTCGTCGGCGAGAAGATCGCCTATACGGTCGCGCCGCCTGCCGTGCTGACCATGCTTCTCAAGGAGGAGAAGCTCATGGCGAGCCTCGACTTCTCACACATCCGCAGCATCGGTTCGGGTTCCGCACCGCTCTCGCCCTGGATGGTAAAGACATGGCAGGAGCAATATGGCCTCCCCATCGTCAACATCTTCGGCTCGAACGAAGGCACTTGTCTCATTTCCGGCGCGGGCGACGTGCCGGATCCCGAAGAGCGTGCACAGTTTTTCCCCCGCTTCGGCGTGAAGGGTCTTCAATGGCCCGCAAAGATTGCGGGCGCCGTAGAGACGAAACTGATCGACCTTCAAACGGGTGAGGAAATCACCGAACCCGGCAAGCCCGGCGAACTTCTTATCAAGGGCGCTACGCTTTTCGCCGGCTATTTCCGGGCGGGCGACGGCGGCGGCCCCGTCGATGCCATCGACAAGGACGGCTTCTTCCGCACCGGCGACGTCTTTGAAATCGCCGGTCCGGGTAATCGCTATTACCGCTTTGTGGAACGCGCGAAGGACATCATCATTCGCGGCGGCATGAACATTTCGCCAGGTGAGATCGACGGCCTGCTCGCAGGCCTTCCCAAGATCAAGGAAGCCGCCGTCGTCGGCTATGCGGACCCGGTAATGGGCGAACGCATCTGCGCCGTCGCCGTCCCCGCCGATGGCGAGACGGTGACGCTCGACGACATCCGCAATCATCTGGCGAAGGCCGACATCGCGGCCTACAAGATGCCCGAACGCCTCGAACTCGCCCCTGCCCTGCCGCGCAACCCGCTCGGGAAGGTCTTGAGACGCGAACTCAGAGCGATGATCGGAGGATAGTCAGCGCGGATCTTTCGAGAAGATCGCCTCGAGGCTCGTCATGTTCATGCCGTGCTTGACGTAGTTATACGGCGTCACATTGACGGATTTGATGATTGCGCGCTGGATCTCGGTGCCGATGCTGCCGTCGGCGGCCGGCACCATGTCGAAGTCGATCACGTTGATGCAGGCCGGGTCCTGCTCGAAGGCGCGCACAGCAGACAGTGCGCGGCTGAGCGAACAGCCCGTTGCCGCCCAGCCGAGCAGCAGCCGGTTGATGCCTTCATGCGCGGCAATGAGCATGGTATGCCAGCCGGGCTCGGCGAGCAGCCGCTCGACCGAGCGGACGGCACGTCGCAGCGCATCCTCGAAAACCTCACCACCATCGAGCATGGTCGCGCCGGGTTCGCCCGCCATGTCGAAATGATAGGCCATCCTGGCCGCGAGCTCCGCCCGGCTCGACACCTTGCCGAAACTGCCGCCATGTATCTCGACGAGATCCGGCTCCTCCTCGAGGAAGGGTGCCTTGCCCTGCTGTCCGGCGAGCACGAACTCCGCCGTCTGCCGCGTTCGCGGCACACCGGAACAGACCGCGCGGTCGAGCGTCACATGCGAGAGCGCGACGCCTGCGGCCTTTGCCTGTTCCTGGCCGAGCGGCGTCAGCGGCACCACTTTTGTGTCGCCGCCAGCCGCCATGATCTCCGGTCCGAAATAGTCGACATGGCCGTGACGCATCAGATAGATGCGTCGGCGGCCAGTCGTGCCGGGAAGTGCGCTCAAATCGCTTCCGCCTTCTTCAGTCCGGCGACATCGGCGTCGGAGAAGCCCCAGTCCTTCAGCGCGCTTTCCGTGTGCTCGCCGATCGTGGGCGCGGGGCCCTGGATCTTCGATTGCGTGCGCGAGAAGCGCGGCGCGACATTGGGCTGAGCCACGCCATCGATCTCGACAATGGTCTCACGCGCCTTGTTATGCGGATGGTTGATCGCTTCCTTGATCGAGAGAACCGGTGCGAAGCAGATGTCCGTGCCTTCCATGATTGCGCACCATTCGTCGCGCGTCTTGGTCTTGAAGACCTCCTCGATCTTCTTCTTCATCGCGGGCCACTGCGCGCGGTCCATCTGCGCATCCCACAGACTGTCGGTGAGACCCGCCTTTTCGCGCAGGATGGCATAG
>JAHBYK010000010.1 GCA_019635965.1 Parvibaculum sp.
CGAACTGCGGATGCGCCCGTCTTTCTTCCCCTTCACCGAACCCTCGATGGAAGTCGATGTGCGCTGCGCGCGTCTCGGCAACGAGATTCGCATCGGCGAGGGCGATGACTGGCTCGAAATTCTCGGCTGCGGCATGGTGCATCCGAATGTGCTGCGCGCTTCCGGCATCGACCCGGAGAAATATCAGGGCTTCGCCTTCGGCATGGGGCTCGACCGCATCACCATGCTGAAATACGGCATCCCGGATCTGCGCGCCTTCTTTGAATCCGATCTGCGCTGGCTCAGGCATTACGGCTTCGCCGCGCTCGATGTGCCGACGCTCGCGGGAGGGCTCTCGTCGTGAAATTCACACTCTCCTGGCTGAAACGTCATCTCGACACGGGTGCCTCGCTCGATGCGATCGCCGGACGCCTCACCATGCTCGGCCTCGAAGTCGAAGGCGTGGAAGACCCGGCGAAGAAGCTCGCCGTCTTTTCCGTGGCGAAGGTGCTGGAAGCCGCGCCCCATCCCGATGCCGACAAGTTGCAGGTGCTGAAGGTCGAGGCACTTGTCGAAGGCGAAGTGAAGCAGTTGCAGGTCGTCTGCGGCGCGCCCAATGCGCGCAAGGGCCTCACCGGCATTTTCGCCCCGCCCGGCGCCACCATTCCGGTGAACGGCATGGTGCTGAAGCCGACGAAGATCCGCGGCGTCGAGTCGAACGGCATGATGTGCTCCGAACGCGAGCTGGAGCTTTCGGAAGATCATGAAGGCATCATCGACCTCGCGGGCGAGTGGAAGGTCGGCACGCCGGCCGCCGAAGTGCTCGGCCAGAACGATCCCGTCATCGAGATTGCGATCACGCCGAACCGGCCGGACTGTCTCGGCGTTCATGGCGTCGCGCGCGATCTTGCCGCCGCCGGTCTCGGCCGGCTCGCCGATGGCGCGGTTACGCCCGTTCCGGGAAAGTTCGAGAGCCCCATTCGCATCGAGCTCGATTTCCCGGCAGGCGAAGAACATGTCTGCCCCGTCTTTGCGGGCCGCCTCATTCGCGGCGTGAAGAATGGCCCCTCGCCCGAATGGCTGCAGAAGCTCCTGAAATCGGTCGGACTCCGCCCGATCAATGCGCTGGTCGATATCACGAATTTCATTTCGCTCGACCGCGCCCGCCCGCTGCACGTCTATGACGCATCGAAGCTCACGGGCAATATCCGCGCCCGTCTCGGCCGCAAGGGCGAAAAGCTCCTCGCGCTCGACGGCAAGACCTATGACGTCGAACCGCATTACTGCGTCATCGCGGACGATGCGAAGGTGCTCGGCTTCGGCGGCGTGATGGGCGGCGAGGACTCGGGCTCGACGGAAGCAACCGTCGATGTCTTTGTCGAGAGTGCGTACTTCGATCCCTACCGCACCGCGCGCACGGGCCGCGATACGGGCATCGTGTCGGATGCGCGCTACCGCTTCGAGCGTGGCGTCGATCCCGCCTTTGTCGTGCCGGGCCTCGAACGCGCAACGCAGATGATCCTCGATCTTTGCGGCGGCGAGCCGTCGAATATCGTGGTCGCCGGCAAGGTACCGGACACGAAGAAGGAGATTTCCTTCGACACGGCGCGCATCGAAAAGCTGACGGGCCTCAAGCTCGGCAAGGCGGAAGCGGCGGAGATCCTCTCCGCGCTCGGCTTCGGCGTGAGCGATGCAGGCGGCCCGCTCATCGTCGCCGTGCCGTCCTGGCGGCCGGATGTCGAAGGCCAGGCCGATCTCGTGGAAGAAGTCGTCCGCGTGCATGGGCTCAATGAAGTGAAGTCCGTTGCGCTGCCGCGCATCCATGCGGTGGCAAAGCCCGTGCTCTCGCCGCGCCAGCGCCGCGACAGGCTGGCGCGCCGTGTGCTCGCCGCGCGCGGCATGGTGGAAGCGGTCAACTGGTCCTTCATTTCGGAAGCGGAAGCCGCCCTTTTTGGCGGCGGCAATGCGATCCCCGCGCTCAAGCTCGCAAATCCGATCTCCGCCGAAATGAGCCATATGCGGCCGAGCCTTCTTGCCGGTCTCATTGCGGCGGCGGGCCGCAACATGGCGCGCGGGATGCCGGATGTGGCGATGTTCGAAGTCGGCCAGCAGTTCGAGAGCGACGAGCCTTCGGGCCAGGTGCTTGCCGCAAGCGGCATCCGCCGCGGCACCGCGCGACCGCTCGGGAGCGGCCGTCACTGGCAGGGCAAGGCCGGTCCGGTCGAGGCGATGGACGCGAAGGAAGATGCGGTTGCGCTTCTCACCGCGCTTGGTGCGCCGGTCCAGAGCTTCCAGATTTCGGCGGATGCGCCGTCCTGGTATCACCCCGGCCGCTCCGGTGTGATACGTCTCGGCCCGAAAAACGTCATCGGCTATTTCGGCGAGCTTCATCCCCGCGTGCTCGATGCGATGGATGTCGCGGGGCCGGTCGCCGCTTTCGAGATTTTCCCCGATGCGATCCCCGAGCCGAAGCGGAAGGCGACGCGCGCAAAGCCGCCGCTCGCACTGTCCGATTTGCAGCCGCTCCGCCGCGACTTCGCTTTCGTGGTCGATGAAAAGGTGAGTGCCGATCAGCTTCTGCGTGCCGCGCGCGGCGCCGACCGGAAACTCATTGCCGATGTTTCGCTTTTCGACCTGTTCGAGGGCGGGGCGCTTGGCGAAGGGCGCAAGTCGCTTGCGATCGAGGTCACGCTTCAGCCCGTCGAAAAGACGCTGACGGATGAGGAAATCGAGGCCGTGTCGAAGGCGATTGTCGCGGCGGTCGAAAAGGCGACAGGCGGTACGCTCAGAAGCTAGGGACAGCCGATGCCCGTGACGGCGGATCAGGCAAGGAAGATCGCCCTCTCGCTCCCCGAGGCGGAGGAGAAGAGCCATTTCGATCGGCCTGACTTCCGCGTCCGCAACAAGATATTTGCCTCGCTTCATGCGGCGGAGAAACGCATGGTGGTGAAGCTCGGCCCGGAAGAACAGGCCATGCTCGTCGAAAGCGAGCCGAAGGTCTTTGCGCCGGTGCCCGGCGGCTGGGGCCGCAAGGGCTGGACGCAGGTGAACCTCTCAGCGGCAAATGCTGCTATCCTCCGCGAAGCGGTGACGCGCGGCTGGCGGAATGCCGCGCCGAAAACGCTGGTAAAGGCGCTCGACGCGAGTTGAGACCGGCCGGGGGAGGGCACCGATGGAACTGAAGACCATCCGCTACGAAATCGCCGATGGCATTGCCACGGTCATGCTTTCGCGCCCGAAGCGCCGCAACGCCTGGACGGGCCGGATGCACATGGAATACCGCCATGTGCTGGAACAGGCGGACAATGATCCCGCTATTCGCGTCATCGTGGTGACGGGCGATCCCGAAGGCGGCGCCTTCTGCGCGGGTGCCGACATGGCGGCGCTCGAAGGCCATTCCGAAAAGGGCCGCTATGACAGCGGCACGACGGCGGATATTGCGAGGCCCGGCTTCGGCATCGCGCCCGAATTCGATGCCACCTTCGCCTATCATTTCGGGCTGACGAAGCCGGTCATCGCCGCCATCAATGGCGCGGCGGCAGGTATCGGCCTCGTGCTCGCGGCTTTCGCGGATCTGCGCTTCGCCGTGCCGGGCGCGAAATTCACTGCCGCGCATGGCCGTTTCAATTTCCCGGCGGAGTTCGGCCTCTCCTGGGTACTGCCGCGCATTATCGGCCTGACGCACGCAAACGACATATTGCTGTCGAGCCGCGTCTTTACCTCGGACGAGGCATGGACGATGGGCTTTCTGAACAGGCTGCTTCAGCCGGACGAGCTGATGCCCTATGTGATGGACTATGCGCGCAAGCTCGCCGATGGCGTTTCGCCCGGCTCGCTGCGCGAAACGAAACGGCAGATTTACACCGACCTCCACCGCGATGCCGCCACCGCCGTGACGGCGGCCGAAAGGCTGCTTGAAGAAATGATCAAGCACCCCGATTACAAGGAAGGGGTGAAGGCCTGGATGGAAAAGCGCAAGGCGGAGTGGCAGGGGTGAAGCGCGCTGTCACCGCCCTCCTTGCGTTGATCGCCTTGGCGCTGCCGCCGGCCAGTGGCGCCGCGCAGCCCGCCGCTCACACGGCATCCTATGCGCCCGTGCCGGCCTCTCTTCCGGTTGCGGTCTACGGGCCGGACAGGACGCGGACCGAGCTTGAACTTGCGGAGAATATTCGCCGCGCCCTCGGCGCGCGCGGTTTCACGGTGGTCGAGGAGGAGCCGGAAGACGGGCTGCTGCTGACCTTCACCACCGAATGCAGCGTTCCGCCCCTTGTGCGCCCGCGCACCGGCATAGATGTCGGCATCGTGGCGACCGAACATGGCGTGACCGCCGATATCGATGTCGATGCAAGGATCGTGGCGCCGCTTCAGGGCGATGCCGCCGCGCCGCCCGCCGGCCCCTCGCTGCGGCTTTCGATGCGGCTCACCGGAACGGGCCCCCGGCCCCGCCTCTACTGGACGGGGGAGGCCTATTCGCCGCTCGGCCGCAAATGCGCGGCGGAGCTTGCGCCGGAGCTTGCCGCCCGGCTTGTCGACGATCTCGCCAGCCGCCGGGCAGGGCCGGAAGCGCCCGCGCCTTAGGCTCTCCGGCCGGATTTGGCTTCACCCCCCGCCAATGCTATATGGGCGCCGACCGAAAGTGCAGGCCCCATGACCGACCTCTCCCATATCCGCAATTTCTCGATCATCGCCCATATCGACCACGGCAAGTCGACCCTTGCCGACCGGCTCATCCAGCTCTGCGGCGGCCTTTCCGAACGCGAGATGAAGGAGCAGGTGCTCGACAGCATGGACATCGAGCGCGAGCGCGGCATCACCATCAAGGCGCAGACCGTGCGCCTCGATTACCGCGCCCGCAATGGCGAGATGTATGAGCTGAACCTCATCGACACGCCGGGCCATGTCGACTTCGCCTATGAGGTGAACCGCTCGCTTGCGGCCTGCGAGGGCTCGCTCCTTGTCGTCGATGCGAGCCAGGGCGTGGAAGCCCAGACGCTCGCCAATGTCTATCACGCGCTCGATGTGAACCACGAGATCGTGCCGGTCCTGAACAAGATCGACCTGCCGGCGGCGGATCCCGAGCGGACGCGCCAGCAGATCGAGGACGTGATCGGCCTCGATGCTTCGGAGGCGGTGGAAATTTCCGCGAAAAGCGGCATCGGCATTCCCGACGTGCTGGAAGCCATCGTGAACCGCCTGCCCGCGCCCAGGGGCGATGCGAATGCGCCCCTGAAGGCGATGCTCGTAGATAGCTGGTACGACGCCTATCTCGGCGTCGTCGTGCTGGTGCGCGTCATCGACGGCGAGCTGAAAAAAGGCCAGCGCGTGAAGATGATGGGCACCGGCGGCACCTACACGATCGACCAGGTGGGTATCTTCCGTCCGAAAAAGGAAACGGTCGCAAGCCTCACGCCCGGCGAGATCGGTTTCTTCACCGCCTCGATCAAGGAAGTGGCGGATACGCGCGTCGGCGATACGGTGACGGAAGAAAAGCGCCCCTGCGCCGAGGCGCTGCCGGGCTTCAAGCCGGCGCAGCCCGTCGTCTTCTGCGGCCTCTTTCCGGTCGATGCGGCGGAGTTCGAGGATCTGCGCGACGCGATGGGCAAGCTGCGCCTCAACGATGCGAGCTTCGAATACGAGATGGAAACCTCGGCCGCGCTGGGCTTCGGCTTCCGCTGCGGCTTTCTCGGCCTTCTGCATCTCGAAATCATCCGCGAGCGGCTTGAGCGCGAGTTCAATATCGACCTCATCACCACCGCGCCCTCGGTCATCTACCAGCTGCACATGGTCGATGGTTCGGTGAAGGAAATGCATAATCCGGCCGACATGCCGGACCCGACGCGCATCGACCATATCGAGGAGCCGTGGATCCGCGCGACGATCCTTGTTCCCGACGAATATCTCGGCGCCGTGCTGAAACTCTGCGAGGACAGGCGCGGCTCCCAGATCGACCTCACCTATGCCGGCTCGCGCGCCATGCTCGTCTACCGCCTGCCGCTCAACGAGGTCGTGCTCGATTTCTACGACAGGCTGAAGTCGGTGAGCCGCGGCTATGCGAGCTTCGACTATCAGATCGAAGGCTATGAGCCGGGCGATCTCGTGAAAATGTCGATCCTCGTCAATGAGGAGCCGGTGGATGCGCTCGCCACCATCGTGCATCGCTCGCGCGCCGAGCAGCGCGGCCGCGTCATGTGCGAAAAGCTGAAGGAGCTGATCCCGAAGCACCTCTTCAAGATCCCGATCCAGGCCGCGATCGGCGGCCGCGTCATCGCGCGCGAAACGATTTCGGCGATGCGCAAGGACGTGACGGCGAAGTGCTATGGCGGCGACATCACCCGCAAGCGCAAGCTTCTGGAGAAGCAGAAGGAAGGCAAGAAGAAGATGCGCCAGTTCGGCCGCGTCGAGATTCCGCAGGACGCCTTCATCTCCGCCCTCAAGATGGACGAGAACTGAGCCCGCACCGGCGGTGCGGCAAACGGAAAGGCCGCCCCGCAAGGGGCGGCCTTTTCATTCGGGCGGGCGTCTTGTCAGTCGCCGCGGCGCAGCAGCGCGGCAAGTCCGGCGATGACGATGCCGATGATGCCGAGCACGCCCCAGGCCGGGAACGCCATCACCGAGGCGAGCGGACCCTGCACCGCCTCCGGCGCATTGGCCGCTGCGAACGCATTGAACGCCTCGCGGCTTCCTTCATTCAGGATCCCCCAGGTGTCGCTGAAGGAGCGCATGGTCACTTCGCGGGCTTCCAGCGAAAGCAGCGCATCCGACCCCAGCGCCATCAGCGCGGTGATGATGAAAAGAAGTCCGATAAGCCTTAAGACAAACATGGCATGAGCCCCCCAGCCCTACGCAGTGATATCGAAACGTGGTCAGGAACGGTATCCGGATCGACTGTGCCAAACAAGCACACTTCTGAGAAGAGTTTGTGAGATCAAGGCGCTAGGCGGTGCGATCCTTGTTGATTCAGGCCCCTTGTTGCGTATAGTGCCGCCGACTTCGCCCGCCGCGCCGGGCGACCCGGAGGGGTGGCCGAGTGGCTGAAGGCGCACGCTTGGAAAGCGTGTATACGGGAAACCGTATCGAGGGTTCGAATCCCTCTCCCTCCGCCACCAAAATCTTCTTTTGAAATCAAAAGTTTAGTAATGGCCGCGCGCCGCCATGCGGCGCGCCTCCCGAAAGTGCGCGCGAGGCATCATGCGCATAACGCCGGTAAGACATCGGGAGCGGGGGAGCGCCTGCGGCAGTTTTGCTACAGACCGGGAGCAAAATATGGTTAACGCTGCCGCGGTTCAGTTCGTCCGCGTCACCGTCACCGCGCGGCGGGGTTTCAGATAGGCGGTTTCCGTGAAGGTCACCGTCTCCTTCACCACGGAGCTGACCGGCGAGGCATAGCCATAGGTGACTTCGGTCATGATGACGCTGGTGCCGGGCGTGACGAGGCCGGCGGGCAGCGTGACCGTCGAATTGACGGCGCGCGGCGTGGTCTGGAAGGCATCGCTCCAGGCGACGCGCGGCGAGCCGGAGGCATTCGCCACCACGCTGGTGATCCGTACACTGAGCGGCGAGGTCGGGAAGGGCGTCAGGATCGCCGAGCTTGCCGAGAATATGTCGGCCATGTCGGCATTGCTGATCGAGGCAGCCTGTGCCGCGAGATCCGCCGCCGTATAGGCGACCGCCGTCACGCGCCTGTTGGCGGTGAGCATGTTCGTCGCCTCGACGGAGCCGAGATAGAAGAGCAGCAGCAGCGGCACGATGAGCGCGAATTCGACAGCGGCAAGGCCGGCACAATCGCGCATCAGGCGCCTGGCGCTGAAGCGGCGAAGTGCGTTGGCGGCGTATGTGTTGCGCATATCCGCCATCCTCAGCTTGTGGGCAGCATGTCGCCGAACGGCTCGTTGCGGAAGGCAACGCTTGCCGCGATGAGGCGCCCGCCGCCATCGAGGTTGGACAGTCCGATCAGTCCCGGGCTCAGTACGCCCCAGGAGTAATAGACGCGCACCACGACGATGTCGCCCGCGCCGCCCGGCTGGAACACCGTATTGTCGACGATCTTGCCGTCGGCGCCGACCAGCGGCGGAAAGGTGACGCCGCCGAAATTGCTGAAATTGCGCACATCGACTTTCAGGTTGGTCTGGCAGTTGCTGATGATGTGCAACCGGCTGCAGACCTGATCCCTGAACTGGTTTTTCGTCATGCCGCTCGCCTGCACGGAGCCGATGCGGATGAGGCGTCCGGCCGAAGCGACGGCGCTGTCGAGGTTCGACGTGGCGAAATAGATGACGCAGGTTTCGATGACGGCAAAGACGAGGAGAAAGAAGGGAATGGCGAGCATGGCGAACTCGACCGCAACGCTGCCCTTTTCCGACCGCCGGAACCGCGCGGCAAACCGCCGCCGTCCCTGCCGAGTTTCGCTGTTTCCGCCCATGAACTGACCTCGCGCCCGGATGCGATCCTTGCCGCCCTGCCTTGATAGCGCCCGACCGGTTACCAAAGTGTAAGCGCGGCGGATTCGCGCAAATTCGTTCACGCCTTCTTAACGGCGCCGGAAATACAAAAGGTCTGGAGTTTCTGTCGCTGCCGGCGCGGCGAAAGCACGCCCTTGGGCAAAGCCGGCGGCCTTGACGGCTGGAGAACATCCATGCGGCGCCTCATGACCCTCATTCGTTCGTTCCTTGGCGACCGGCGCGGCAATTTTGCCATCATTTTCGCGCTGACGATCACGCCGATCGCCATCGCCGCTGCGGCCTCCGTGGACATTTCCCGCGCCTATATCGTCGAGACGCGCCTCAAGGCGGCGCTCGATGCGGCGGCTCTTGCCGTCGGCACGGCGTCTGGCCTGACGAACCAGCAGGTGCAGCAGATCGCCCAGGCCTATTTCGATGCGAACTACCCGGAGGAAGTCCTTGGCGTGCCCGGCACGGTCATCGTGTCGGACTCGCAGACCACGGTCGATATTTCCGTAAAGGCGCAGCTTCCCACCGTCATCATGGGCCTTGTCGGCATCAACTCGCTCGAGGTGGGGGCCACATCGCAGGTCAAGCGCCACGGCAAGAAGCTCGAGATCGTGCTCGTCCTCGACAATACGGGCTCGATGAACCAGGGCGGCCGCATGACCGTGCTGAAACAGGCCGCCAAGGATCTGATCGACACCGTGGCGGCCGCCGCCGTCACGCCGGGCGATGTCCGCATCGCCATCGTGCCCTTCACCACCGATGTCAATGTCGGCGTGGCGAACAAGGACGCGAACTGGCTGAAATGGAGCTGGGAACTGCCGACCCAGACCTGCACGACGACAGGCAGCGGCAAGAACAAGACGACGACCTGCACACAGGACATCCGCACCGTTTCAAAGAACAGCTGGAAAGGCTGCGTCGTCGACCGCGACGAGAATTTCGACGTCTCGATCGCCGCGCCGGTCGTCGGCAACAGCGCCACGCTTTTCCCGGCGAACCAGAACGATGTCTATAACAATCAGTGCAGCTTGCGCCCCATCGTTCCTTTCTCCACGAACTGGACCATGCTCAAGAACGAGATCGACGCAATGGTCGCGGGCGGCGCCACCAACACGACGATCGGCTTCGTCTGGGGCTGGCAGATGCTGACCAATGGCGCCATTCTCTCGAATGCGGCTGCGCCCGACCCCAAATCGCTCGAAAAGGTGATGGTCTATCTGACCGACGGTCTCAACACCTATGATCGCGGCGGCATCGGCACCTGCAATGGCAGCAGCGCCTGCCCGCGGGTCGATGTGCGCTCGGAGCTTGTCTGCGCCGGTATCCGCAATGCGGGCATCACCGTCTATACGGTGCGTCTCATCGAGGGCAACGCAACGCTGCTGCGCAACTGCGCCACCAATCCCAGCATGTATTACAGCGTCAGCACGGCCTCCGAACTGACAAACGTCTTCAAGTCGATCGCACAGGCCCTGTCGAACCTGCGCCTCAGCAAGTAATGGCGGCACGCCCGCCAGCCGGAACGAAAAAGGCCGCCCGGAGGCGGCCTTTTTAATTGGCTCTATGTTCCGCTCAGCGCATCACGCCGGCGCCGCCGCCCGAGCTGTCGCCGCCGCTGCCGGCGCCGGTCTTGGCCTCGTTCATGCTGGCCGCCTGCTGCATCAGCGCCTCGAAGGAATCCTGATTGTCGCCGATCGCCGGCACACGTTCGCAGCGCGGCGAGCAGCTGTAGGAAAGCTGGCCCGTGCCGCGCGTGAGCGTCACGGCGGAAGCGCCCTGCGCGGTCACGCTCAGCTTCATGTCGGCGATCGTCTTGCCATCGGCATCGAGCGCGATGAGGTTCGTCGTGCCGTAATTGCGGCCCATGACATAGAGAAGCTGCTTGCCCTCGACCGCGACATCGGCAATCGCGGGATTGCCGACGATGACCGTCGCTACCGGCACCGAAAGATGCAGGGGCTTCGTTTCGTTCATCGGCACCTTGAATTCCGAGGCCGCCGCGCCCGTGACCGCAAGGGCCGCGAGTCCTGCGCCGAAGGCGAGTGCGACGGAGAGCCGCGCGGGCTTCCTGCTGGTCTGATCGTGAGGCATGTTCCAACCGCTTTGTCAGGGGCGCATGGCGCGCGTTTGCAGATGGTCCGCAAGGGACTTTTCTGCTCAGACAGTAGCGGTGAACAGGTAAAGGATATGTTGACCCTGTGCTGCATCGCCCGGCCGCATTAACGGGCGATTAAATGCCCGCCGCCTAGTCTCCTTGCAGTCGATCAGGGAGCAAGCAATGTCGCGCAATGTGGTGCAGGGCCGGAACGAGACGGCAGGCCAGGCGCAGACCCTTGCAGGAATCGGCATCCTTTCCGGTCTTTCGCCGCGCGAACTGGCGCTGCTCGCCGCCGAATGCGACTGGCGCAGCATCGCGCGCGGCGACATTCTTTTCAGCTTCGATCAGGGCGGCGACGCCGGTGGCGTCACCTTCGTCGTCGCGGGCAGCATCCGCCTGGCGCGCGGTTCCGGCGCCGCGGGGCGCATTTTCTACACGGATGTCGGCGCTGGCGGGCAATTCGGCGAAATGACGGTCTTTGGCGTGGCCGAGGACGGCATCTCCGCCGTCGCCCGCGAGGACGGGCTCATCGCCACTCTTTCCGGCAGCCGCTTCATCGAGCTTCTCTCGCGCGAGGAATCCGTTTCCCGCGCGCTGCTTTGCCAATATGCCCGCCTGCTCCGCGCCCGCGAAACATCGAGCGCCGCCGAAAGCGGCACGACCGAGGGAACCGGCGCCCAGCGCGTTTTTGGCGAATTGCTGGCGCTGGCCGAGCCCCATCGCAACGGCGAGGGGCAGGAGTGCCTGCGGATCGCGCGGCTGCCGCGTCACCGTGAGCTTGCGGCACGGGTCGATACGACCGAGGAAGTGGTCGCCCGCGCCATTGCCGAACTCGTCCGCGAAGGCATTGCCTTGCGCGATTATCCGGGCCTCGTCGTCGCCGATGAGGCAAGGCTGCGCGCCCTGTGCGAGCCGGGCTGAGCCGCCCTTCAGGGCCTTTCCTGTATTGATGTGTAGAAGCGCACCGCGCCGCCCGGCGCCTTGCGCCTTCGTACCAGAATCCAGTGGCCTTTAACCCGGAATTAACCCTTATCTGACCCCGCAGACCGGCGCTTTGCCGCCGGTAAACCATTTGAATAATGGAATTCCATATCCAATACAGTATTCGATGAATCTATACTGATCTTACCAAGCAAATTTCCTAAAGTGAGAGAGAAATTGCGAGTAATCGTTAGCAATTGGGTAACAGAGGTCCGCTAGGGTCGTTACCAGTCCGAAGGGGCTCCCTTTGCCCGGCAGGGTTCAGGGTTGGTGCTGTCGACAGTCAAGGTACAAGGAGGCTTTTCATGAGCCAGTTTCTCAAGTCGTTTGTGAAGAATGAGTCCGGCGCGACCGCCATCGAGTATGGTCTGATCGCCGCGGGCATCTCGGTCGTGATCGTCATCGCCGTCGGTGCGATCGGCGACAGCGTGAAGGCGACCTTCGAAAGCATTTCGGAAGCCCTCAAGTAAGAGTGGCAAGCCGGCATCGCCGGAACTTCCGTTCCGGACGATCGGAGCAAAAAGCCGTCAGCATGGGAACATGCTGGCGGCTTTGTCGTGCCGGCGCGCGGAACCGGGGTTTCCCGCCGCTTCCGCCGGTTTCGGCCAGGCCCGGATCAAATCCGGCAATCCGGCTCATTTCGGGCCGCCATTTACCTCAAATTTACGGTCCTTTGCCCAGTATCGAAGGGCGCGAGGAGGCATGGGGCCGCCTGGCGCGGGGGCGGCATCGCCCTTGTTGGAAACCGGGCATTTCTCGTGATGAGCTATCTCGTCCTCGCCATTTTCCCGCTCGCAATGATCTTCGGCGCGATCTGGGATCTGACGACCATGACAATCCCGAACATGCTGACAGCCGCGCTCGCGGTTGCCTTTCTGCTGTTCCTGCCCTTGTCGGGTCTCGGCTGGCAGGACGCCGCGCTTCATGCCGCGGCCGGCGGGCTGATGCTCGTCATCGGCATGGCGATGTTCGGCTTCGGCTGGATCGGCGGCGGCGATGCGAAGTTTGTCGCGGCGATCGCGCTCTGGCTCGGCTGGAGCGAGCTGCTTGGCTATCTGCTCGTCGCCTCCATTCTCGGCGGCGCGCTGACCGTTTTTCTTCTCTGGTTCCGCACGATGCCCTTGCCGGAGGTGCTTGTCCGCCGCGAATGGATCGCGCGTCTGCACGACCGCAAGGCAGGAATTCCCTATGGCGTTGCGCTGGGCCTTGGCGGGCTCTGGATGTTTCAGCACAGCGTCTGGCTTGAGGCGGCAGCACACGCCGCATGATGCAATGACATTGCGGAGCGCGACGCTCCGGCAATGGGAATGAAAGGATTGGGCAAGTGAACGCCGCACGCATTGGAGTTCTGGTTCTGGCGGTTGTCGCCGCGGGCCTCGCGGCGCTTCTGGCACGCGGGCTGATGACATCCTCGAAACCCGAGCCTGTCGTCGAGAAGGTCGAGGAACCGACCACGGAAGTGCTCGTTGCCGGCCGCGATCTTCAGCTCGGTCAGCGGGCGTCCGCCGGCGATCTGCGCTGGCAGCGCTGGCCGGATGCGGCCATGAACCCGGCCTATATCACGCGCCTCGCGCGGCCTGCGGCGCTCGAGGAATATACCGGCGCGGTCGCGCGCGCCTCGCTTCTCGCCGGCGAGCCGGTGACGGCGGAAAAGCTCATCAATCTTTCAGGCGCGGGCTTCATGTCCGCGATCATCGAGCCGGGTATGCGCGCCATCGCGGTGGACATCACGCCGCAGACCAGCGCCGGCGGCTTCATCCTGCCCAACGACCGCGTCGATCTCATCGACATCAATCGCGGCCAGACGGTGCTGCGCGATATTCGCGTGCTCGCTATCGACCAGCGCTTCAGCGAGACGGGCGATCAGGTCGTTGTCGGCCGCACCGCCACGCTCGAGCTGACGCCGTCGCAGGTCGAGCTTGTCTCGGTCGCATCGACCGAAAGCAGGCTCGCACTCTCGCTCCGCAGCATGGGCGAAAAGGACGCGGAAGGCTCGCAAGTGGATACGTCGGACCGCGAAGGCGGCTCCGTGGTGAAGATCGTGCGCTATGGCGTCGCGCAGTCCGTGCGTGTGAAGTAGGTGATGGGGCCGGTAATGAACACCATGTGGAACACGCTGAAACCGGGCATCGCGCGCATGGCGCGCCATGCGGCGGTGATCGTCTGTGCCGTCTCGATGGCGATGATGCCGGCCGAACTTGCCCTTGCGGGCGATGCAAGGCTCGTCAAGATCGACCAGGGCGGCACGGGCCAGTCCTCGCGCAGCATCGTGCTCGGGCTCAACAAGGCGGCGATCGTGGAGCTGCCGGTGGCGGCGCGCGATGTGCTCGTCTCCAACCCCGAGATCGTCGATGCCGTGGTCCGCACCAACCGGCGCACCTATCTGATCGGCCTTGCCGTCGGCCAGACCAATGCCTTCTTCTTCAACGAGGCGGGCCAGCAGATCCTCAATCTGGAAATCCGCGTCGCGCGCGACCTCACTGGCCTTCGCCAGACGCTGCGCCAGTATTTCCCCAAGGCGCGCATCGACGCCGAGTCGATCAACGATCATGTCGTACTTTCCGGCATGGTGGCGAGCGCGACCGAAGCCGACCGCGCCCATGATCTTGCCGCGCGCTATATCGGCGTGCCCCGCGAGAATGTCCTCAACATGCTCGGCATCGAGGGCAAGGACCAGGTGATGCTGAAAGTCACCGTTGCCGAAATGCAGCGCAACGTCATCAAGCAGCTTGGCGTCGATCTCTCGACGGCGGCGAATTTCGGCGATTTCGCCCTGCGTCTGGCAACCTCCAATGCCTTCAGCGTGCAGGGCCGCTCGCTTGGCGGCCTGTCCACCGAAGGAACCGGCGTCACCGGCAGCGATGGCAATGTCGATGCGGCGCTGCGCCTGATGGAGCGCAATGGCCTTCTGAAGACGCTGGCCGAACCGAACCTCACCGCCATTTCCGGCGAGTCCGCGAAGTTCCTCGCCGGCGGCGAATTTCCGGTGCCGACCTCGCGCGACCGCGACGGCAATGTGCAGCTCGAGTTCAAGCCTTTCGGTGTCGGCCTCAACTTCACGCCGGTCGTGCTGAGCGAGGGCCGCATCAGCCTGAAGATCTCGACCGAAGTGAGCGAGCTTTCTTCCGAGGGCTCCTTCGTCATCCAGGGCAGCGGCGGCGGCGGCATCACCGTGCCGGGCCTGAAGGTGCGCCGCGCGGAAACCACGCTCGAACTGCCAAGCGGCGGCTCGCTCGTCATGGCCGGTCTTCTCTCGGATTCGACGCGCCAGAACATCGACGGCGTGCCGGGCGCGAAGGATGTGCCGGTTCTCGGCCAGCTCTTCCGCAGCCGCGACTACCAGAAGAACGAGACCGAACTTGTCGTGATCGTGACGCCCTATCTCGTGGACCCGACCTCGCGCGACAAGCTCGTGCTGCCGACCGACGGTTTCGCGCCGGCGGGCGACATGGACACGATCCTGATGGGCCGTCTGAACGCAACCTATGGTGCGCGCGGTGCCGCGGCGGGCGACAAGGCCCTCCAGGGCCCCGTCGGCTTCGTCGTTGATTGAGGTGCGGAGGATGAATTCGATGAAAGATCATACCGGCATGAACATGCTTCGCGCTCTCGCTCTCATGGCTGCTGCCGGCCTTGCGGGCTGCGGCTTCAACGGCGCCGGGAATGCGGAATTCGGCCCGGGCTACACGCATCCGATCACGGTCGAAACGGATGTCTCGACGCTGAATGTCGGCGTCGTTCCCGGCCAGCCGGGCATCACGCCGTCGGATCGCGCCGCCATTGAAGGCTTCGCCGCCGCCTGGCGTCAGCGCGGGCAGGGGCCGCTCACGATCTCGACGCCGTCGGGCTCGCCGAATGATGGCGCCGCCGCCGTCGCGCTCTCCGATGTGCGCGATCTGCTGAACAGCAATGGCGTCGGCCCTGCCGATCTCGCCTACACGCCCTATCGCGCCTCGGGCGCGGATGGCTCGGCGCCGCTCATCCTCTCCTTCAAGCATTATGTGGCGCGGCCGACCGCCTGCGGCAACTGGACGAAGGACGCAGGTTACGACCCGTCGAACGGCCTGATGCCGAACCACGGCTGCGCGACGCAGAACAATCTTGCGGCCATGGTCGCAAACCCCGCGGATCTTCTCGGTCCGCGTCAGATGGGCCCCGCCGATCCCGGCCGCCGCAACACGGTGCTTGAAAAGTACCGCGCCGGCGAGCAGACCGCGACCGTTCGCGGCGAGCAGGATTCCGGTGCCGTCAGTGAGGTACGTCAATGAGCAATCTGGCCCGCAAGGAACCCGCCATCGAGGTCGAGGCGCCGCCCATGCCGGGTGCTGGCGCCGCTCTCCCGGCCGCACCGGGCGAAACGCTCGCGGTCATGAAACCGGTGCCGCGCATCACCATCCATGCCTTCTGCGAACAGCCGGGCACGGGCGCTGCCATTCAGCGCGCCGGCGAGGACCGCCGTCTTGCCAAGGCGCATCTCACGGTTCACATGGGCGGTATTCCCGCCGCCATCGACCAGTATCAGCAATCGGCAACGCCGAACCTCATCATGGTCGAGACGCGCGCTACCGGCGCGGAGCTTTTCGGCCAGCTCGGTTCGCTCGCCGAAGTCTGCGATGCCGGCACGAAGGTCGTCGTGATCGGTCACATGAACGACGTTTCGCTCTACCGCGAGATGATGCGGCAGGGCGTGAACGAATATCTCGTGGCGCCGCTTCATCCGCTCGGCGTCATCGAGGCGATCTCGCGCCTTTATATAGATCCCGATGCGCCGCCGATCGGCCGCACCATCGCCTTCATCGGCGCCAAGGGCGGCACCGGCTCGAGCACCATCGCGCATAATGTCGGCTGGTGCATCTCGACCGGCATGGACGAGGACGTCATCATCACCGATCTCGATCTGCCCTTCGGCACCGCCGGTCTCGACTTCAATCAGGACCCGGCCCAGGGCATCGCCGATGCGCTGATGGCGCCGGAACGTCTCGACGACGTGCTGCTCGACCGCCTTCTGGTGAAATGCTCCGACAGGCTCAGCCTGTTTGCCGCGCCCGCCGTTCTCGACCGCGATTTCGAGATGGATGGCGATGCGTGCGAATCCGTGCTCGACATCGTGCGCGAGGGCGTTCCCTGCGTCGTCGTCGATCTGCCCCATGTCTGGGCGCCCTGGACGAAGAAGGTGCTGCTCGCGGCCGACGAGATCGTCATCACCGCCACGCCCGATCTGGCCAGCCTGCGCAATGCGAAGAACATTCTCGATCTCACGCGCCAGGCCCGGCCGAATGACAATGCGCCGCATATCGTCATCAATCAGGTCGGCATGCCGAAGCGCCCGGAAATTCCCGTCAAGGATTTTGCCGAAGCCGTCGGCGCCGAGGCGACGCTCGTGCTGCCGTTCAATCCGGGTCTTTTCGGAACCGCCGCGAATAACGGCCAGATGATCGAGGAGCTTGAGCCCAAGGGCAAGACGGCGGACGGCTTCCGCTTCCTTGCGCGCGAACTCTGCGGCCGCGAGCCGCGCGCGCCGAAGCCCGCCCGCTCATCGCTTTTCAGTTTCCTGTCCCGCAAGGGATAATCGGAGGTAGCCCGTGTTTGGTAGGCGAACCGAAGGACAGCCTGTAGCGCGCAAGCCCGCGCCCGTCGCGGCCGAGCCATCGCGCCCTGCCGCCGCGCCCGCGCCCGCCGCGTCGCAGAAGGCCGCACCGCCGAAGCCAGCAGCCCCGGCCGCAAAGCCCGCCGCACCGCGCGCGAGCGATCACCGCTCGGAAAACTACTATCAGATCAAGACGACGATCTTCAACGCGCTGATCGACACGATCGACCTCACGCAGCTTGCCCAGCTCGATGCGGAAAGCGCGCGCGAGGAAATCCGCGACATCGTCAACGAGATCCTGTCGATCAAGAATGTCGTCATGTCGATCTCCGAGCAGGAAGCCCTGCTCCAGGACATCTGCAACGACGTTCTCGGCTATGGTCCACTCGAGCCGCTTCTCGCGCGCGACGACATCGCCGATATCATGGTCAATGGCTGCGACCGCACCTTCATCGAAGTGAATGGCAAGGTCGAGCTGACCAATATCCGCTTCCGCGACAATGGCCAGCTGATGAATATCTGTCAGCGCATCGTGAGCCAGGTTGGCCGCCGCGTCGATGAATCGAGCCCGATCTGCGACGCGCGCCTCCCCGACGGCAGCCGCGTGAACGTGATCGTGCCGCCGCTGTCGATCGACGGTCCGGCGCTCACCATCCGAAAGTTCCGCCGCGACAAGCTGAAGATGGACGATCTCGTTCAGTTCGGCTCGATCTCGCAGGAAGGTGCGGATGTTCTCGGCATCATCGGCAAGATACGTTGCAACGTGCTGATCTCGGGCGGTACGGGTTCGGGCAAGACGACGCTGCTGAACTGTCTCACCGGCTTCATCGAGGCCGATGAGCGGGTCATCACCTGCGAAGACGCGGCCGAACTTCAGCTCCAGCAGCCGCATGTGGTGCGCCTCGAAACGCGCCCGCCGAACCTCGAAGGCCAGGGCCAGGTCACCATGACCGAACTGGTCAGGAACTGCCTGCGTATGCGCCCCGAGCGCATCATCGTCGGCGAAGTGCGCGGACCCGAAGCCTTCGACCTGCTTCAGGCCATGAACACCGGCCATGACGGTTCCATGGGCACGCTCCATGCGAACAGCCCGCGCGAGGCGCTGTCGCGTCTTGAAAGCATGATCACGATGGGCGGCTATCAGCTTCCCTCCAAGACGATCCGCGAAATGATCTGCGGCTCGATCGACGTGGTCATTCAGGCCGCCCGCCTGCGCGACGGCTCGCGCCGCATCACGCATATCACCGAAGTGCTCGGCACCGAGGGCGACGTCATCATCACGCAGGATCTCTTCGTCTACGACATCGAAGGCGAGGATGAGGTCGGCCGCATCATCGGCAAGCACCGCTCCACCGGCATCGCGCGCCCCTCCTTCTGGGACCGCGCCCGCTACTACAACCAGCATCACGCATTGGCGGCCGCGCTCGACCGCGCCCAGGGCTAGGGGCGGGGTCATGGATCAGGCAACGCTGATGATCTTCGGCATCGCGGTTCTCGCGGCCATCGGCATTGGCGGCGTGGGCTTCGTCTTTGTCGGCGGCGAGTCGAAGTCGCAGCAGCGTGTCGCGCGCGTCGCGCGCGCCGGAAAGGCGCGTCTCACCCCCTCCGACAATGAGGTGGACAACAGCGACAAGCGCCGCAAGCAGGTGCAGGACACGCTGAAGGACCTGGAAGAAAAGCAGAAGGCGCAGAAGAAGCGCATTCCGCTTCGCACCCGTATCGAGCGGGCCGGCCTCGATATCGAGGTCCGGGTTTTCTATATCGCCAGCGCCGTCGCCGGCCTCATCGCCATGCTTCTGCTTTATGTCAGCGGCATGTCCATGCTTGTGTCGGTGCTTGGCGGCTTTGCGGCCGCCTTCGGCCTGCCGCGCTGGTTTCTGTCCTATCTCGTGAAGCGCCGCCAGAAGGCCTTTGCCGAGGAGTTCGCAAACTCGATCGACGTCATCGTGCGCGGCGTCAAGTCCGGCCTGCCGGTGAACGATTGTCTTCGGCTGATCGCCAATGAGGCGCCGGAGCCGGTGCGCACGGAATTTCAGGGGCTTGTCGAGGCACAGCGCGTCGGCGTGACGCTCGAGCAGGGCCTTGAGAAGATCTATGACCGGATGCCGCTGCCGGAAGTCAATTTCTTCATGATCGTGCTGGCGATCCAGCAGAAGACCGGCGGCAATCTCTCCGAGGCGCTGGGCAATCTGTCCAGGGTGCTGCGTGACCGCAAGAAGATGCGCGCGAAGATTCAGGCCATGTCGCAGGAAGCCAAGGCGTCGGCCGGCATCATCGGTTCGCTGCCGCCTGCCGTCATGCTGCTGATCTATTTCAGCTCGCCCGGCTACATGGACGTGCTGTTCACGACGACGGCTGGAAATCTCATCATCGTCGGCAGCCTTGTCTGGATGGGGATCGGTGTCTTCATCATGAAGAAGATGATCGACTTCAAGTTTTAGGACCGGAAATGACGCCCGCCATCCAGTTTGCCGAGAGCCTCATGAATGTCGAGAGCATGGTCATGGTGCTCACGGCCATTGCGGCTTTCGCCACCATCATCACGCTTGCAGCGTCCTTCATTTCGACCGACAAGCTGTCGTCGCGCATGAAATATGTCTCGACCGAGCGCGAGGCGATGCGCGCCCGCGCCCGCGAGGCGCTGAATCAGGAGCGAACCCGTCTGCGGCACACGCCCAAGGGCTTCGTGAAGGAAGTGGTGGAACGCTTCGCCTCCGGCCGGATGCTGGAGAATGCGGAAATCAGGGAGAAGCTGCGTCAGGCGGGCTTTCGCGGGCCGGGGCCGATGTACACCTTCATCTTCTTCCGCTTCGTGATGCCGCCGATCCTGTTTCTGCTGACGCTGTTCTATCTGGCGTTCGTCAATGATTTCGGCCTTGCGCCCGTCGCGCGCTTCTTTGTGTCCTGCGCCGCCGCATTCATCGGCTTCTATCTGCCCAATGTGTTCGTCCAGAACGTCATCACCCGCCGTCAGGATTCAATCCGCAAGGCCTTCCCGGATGCGCTCGACCTTCTGCTCATCTGCGTCGAAAGCGGCATGTCGATCGAGGCGGCGTTTCAGAAGGTCGCCGCCGAAATCGGCAGCCAGTCCGTGGAGCTTGCCGAGGAACTGGCGCTGACGACGGCGGAACTTTCCTATCTGCAGGAGCGCCGTGCGGCCTATGAGAATCTGGCGAAGCGCACGGGGCTGCCCGGCGTGAAAGCCGTCTCGACAAGCCTCATCCAGGCGGAACGCTATGGTACGCCGCTCGGTCAGGCGCTTCGCGTCATGGCGCAGGAAAACCGCGACATCCGCATGTCCGAAGCCGAGAAGAAGGCCGCAGGCCTGCCGCCGAAGCTCACCGTGCCGATGATCGTCTTCTTCCTGCCGGTGCTGTTCGCCGTCATTCTGGGTCCGGCCATCATCAAGACCATGGCAACGATCTGATCTGCGCCACCCGTCGCGCATGAAACGTCACGCATGAAAAAGGCGCCTGACATGTCAGGCGCCTTTTCCGTCTGATGAAGGATCGGTCTACTGGATGGATACGGCCGTTTCCGGCGGGAAGAACGACACCTTGTCGTCCTTGCGGTCGGCGGGCTTTGCCGGTGCCGGGCTCTCGCTGGCCTTTTCCCGGTCAAGCTCTTCCATTTTCTTCCAAAGCGCCGGCTGCGAAAGCATGGCGCGCAGATAGGCCATGTTGCCGTCGGCGACATTGGCCGGCAGATCGGCGCGGGCAAGGCGTTCGGCCTCGTCGAAATCGCCTTTCAGGCCGAGCACGATGGCAAGGTTCTGCCGCGCATGGGCGTCGGCGCGCGCATTGGCGACGGCGCGGCGCAGCGTCTGCTCCGCCATGTCGAGATCGCCGGTCAGCGCATAGGACAGGCCGAGATTGGTCAGCACCGATGGATTGTCGGGCGAAAGCTCGAGCGCGGCATTGTACTTCGCCTTCGCTTCGTCATAGCGGCCCTTCTGGTCGAGCGACACGCCGAGCGCGGAAAGAACCGTCCAGTCCTTCGGGTCCTTTTCGGCCGCGGCCGAAAGCATTGCGGCCGCCTGGTCGGGCCGTCCGCCCGCCGTCAGCGCCTTGCCATATTCGGCGAGCACGCCGGCATGGTCGGGATGGCGAAGCTGGCTGCGCTGCATGACCATCAGCGACTGGTCGATGGAGCCGATCTGCCGCAGCGCGCGCGAATAGCCGATCGCGGTTTCGGCATCGTTCGGGTTGCGGTCGTAAAGCTCGCCCCAATAGGCGGCGGCGGCGACGAAATCCTGTGTCTTGGTGCTTTCCACGGCGGCATCGCGCAGCGCCGGTTCGCTGATCTGCGCTTCGGCGCTCGCGCGCGGCGCTGTGGCGGCGGCCTTGTCGCCGCCGGCCGAGGCACAGCCGGAAAGCGCCAGCGCCGAGCAGAGGCTTGTGGTGATGAGCCAGCGGCTGCGGATGCGGCGATCGGAATGTCGCGTGATCTTGGGGCTCATGGGTTCCGGTCCCGGTTCGTGGAGCGGGAAGGGGCCTGCGCCGGGCGCGGGCCCTGGTTCGGCCCCGATTTTCCCCCAGAGCGGTCAAGAAATGATTAATTATAAGCGGGCCGGAAATATGCGACCGTCCGGCAGGAGCGCAAATCTGCCGGGAGGCTGGAAAGCCGATGGAGTTCGATGCGATCAGGGCCCGGGCCGTTGCGGCCGCGCGCGCCGCGGCAGCCGCCATTGCCGGGCTTGGCGCACGCGCCGTCGCTGCCGGGCTCGGCATTGCCGCCTTTCTGGCGCTTGCCCTTTTCATCTATCTGAGCCCGCCGGCGAGCCTCGAGGAAGCGCCCGAAACCGTCACCTTCTTTCAGATCGGCACGGGCAGTCCGGGCGATGAATATTTCGCCGTCGGCGAGCGGCTCGCCGCCGCGATCAGCCGCCCGCCCGGCACGCCGCGCTGCGAGCGGGGCCTGCCCTGCGGTGTCGCGGGGCTCGTCGCGGTGGCAAAATCATCCGCCGGTCCGGTGGCGAATGTGCGCGCCGTCAGCTCGCGTCATTTCGATTCCGCTCTCGTCGCCGCGCCTGTGCTCGATCTGGCAACGCGCGCGGAGACGCCCTTTCGCGGTGAGCCGCCGGTGCGCAATCTGCGCGCCATTGCCGGCGTCTACCGCGAGGCGCTCTATCTCGTCGCCCGCCGCAATTCGGGCATCACCGGTATTCCCGGTCTGAAGGACATGCGCGTCTCGGTCGGGCCCGCTGGTTCCGGCACGCGCGAGGCGGCGCTTCCCGTGCTTGCGGTTCACAGTCTCGGCCGCCGCACCGTGCAGCTCTTCGAGCACGATACGCCGGCCGCGATCGACCTTCTGCTGCGCGGCCAGCTCGATGCGTTCTTCCTTGTCGATGCGCTGCCATCGGCGGAAATCGCAAGCCTCGCCGCGCGCGGCGCCATTGACATCGTGCCGCTTGATGACGCGGAGCTGGGCCAGCTTGTACGCCCCGGCTCGAATTTCCAGCGGATCGAAATTCCCGAAGGGCTCTACCCCTTCATTCCCGAAACGCGCACGCTCGGCGTGTCGATGATCTGGGTGGTGAACGAGGCCGTCGATGCGGATCTCGTCTACCGCATCACGCAGACGCTGTTCTATCCCGGCAATCGTCAGTTGCTGTCGGGTTCCGGCCTTGCCGGTCTCCTGCCCGGCGATGAAGGCGCGGCCGAACGCTTCGCCATCGCCTCGCTGCCGGTGCCGCTCCATGAGGGTGCCGCGCGCTATTATGCGGAGCGCGGCCTTGTCGAGAACGGTTCCCTGCCGCCCGGCCCCGCGCCCGAGCGGCCATAAAGCCCCGCGCCCGAGCGGCCATAAAGCCCCGCGCCCGAGCGGCCTTAGAGCCCCGCGTCCGAGCGGCCCTGAGAAGCGGCCTTCGCCTTTTCTTCCGCCGCCGCGCCCTCGATCCAGTCGCGCATCGCGGGCAGCGTCAGGATCGCTTCCATATAGGCCTGTGCGGTTCCGTCGTCGCCAAGCGCCGCGAGATCGACGCCATAGGTCTGGAACCGCGTCACCACCGGCGCATACATCGCGTCCGCCACGCCGAAACGGCCGAACAGGAAACCCTGATCCTGCGCCATCTGCCGCCCGAAGCGGACCCGCGCCCCGCGCCATATCCCGATGACGCGCCGCGCATTGGCAAGCGCGCCCTCGCTATGGCCTTCGCCGGGATGGCGCTCCAGCACCGCCATCGGCATGTCGCGGCGGAGATCCTGAAAACCGGAATGCATTTCCGCCGCCGCACTGCGCGCCACGGCCCGCGCCACACTGTCGGCTGGCCAGAGGTTCTTCGCCGGAAAGAGGTCGGCCATCGTCTCGCAAATGGCAAGCGAGTCCCCGATCACCACATCGCGCCATTTGAGCGCCGGCACCTGTCCCGCCGGCGCATGGGCAAGGATCTGCGCCTTGGTGTCCTCCTGCCTGAGCCGGATCGGGATTTCCCTGAAGGGAATGCCCGCCTGCCGCATCAGCAGCCAGGGCCGCAGGCTCCAGCTTGAGTAATTCTTGTCGCCGATCACGAGTTCGAATTCGGTAGTGCTCATGGCCCCCTCGAAACAAGCCTTGCCGTTGCGGGCATCCGGGCCACTCTATAAGGTTTCGGCCCAGCGAAATCATCTCTTTCCTCGAAGCCGGACGGACAAGACCTTGCTCGATATTTTCATCTCCCGGAAGGATGCGGCGGCAACGCCGGTCTGGCTCGTGCGCGCGGGCGACACGGGCAACTGGTGCGAAACCCATGCCGGGCCCGGTGCCGCCTGGGTCACGACCTCGGGCTTCAAGGGCGAGGCGGGCAAGGTGCTGCTCCTGCCGGATGGTTCGGGCGGTCTCGCGGGCGTCCTTCTCGGGCTCGGCGATGGCGGCGATCCTTTCGTCACCGGCGCGCTGCCTGCCGCCCTGCCGCTCGGCGATTACCGTCTTGCGGGCGACATTCACATCGAGGCGGACAAGGCGGCACTTGGTTTTGCCTTCGGCACCTATCGCTTCACGCGCTATGCCGGCAGCCCGCGCGACTGGCCGCGTCTCGTCCTTCCCGATGGCGTCGATGGCGAGGAGGTGAGCCGCCTTGCCCGCGCGACATTCCTCGTCCGCGATCTCATCAACACGCCGGCAGGCGATATGAGCCCCGCCGATCTTGCCGCCGCCGCCGCGCGCGTCGCCGAGGCGCATGGCGCTCAGTTCAGCGTCATCGAGGGCGAGGCGCTGCTCACGCAGAATTATCCGATGGTTCATGCCGTGGGCCGCGCCGCCGCCGTCGCGCCGCGCCTTGTCGATATGCGCTGGGGCCGGGCGGAAGCGCCCAAGGTCACGCTGGTCGGCAAGGGCGTCTGCTTCGATACCGGCGGTCTCGATCTCAAGCCCTCCAGCGCCATGCTGCTGATGAAGAAGGACATGGGCGGTGCCGCCTGCGTCCTCGCGCTCGCGCAGATGCTGATGGAGGCAAGGCTCGACATTCGCCTGCGTGTGCTGATCCCCGCCGTCGAAAACAGCGTCTCGGGCAATGCCTTCCGGCCGGGCGATGTGCTGCCGAGCCGCAAGGGCATCACCGTCGAGATCGGCAATACCGATGCCGAAGGCCGCCTCGTGCTCGCCGATGCGCTCACCGAGGCCGACAGCGAAGTGCCCGATCTCATCATCGACATGGCAACGCTCACAGGCGCCGCCCGCACCGCGCTCGGGCCGGATCTGCCGCCCTTCTATACGGATGACGAGGCGCTCGCCGCCGAGCTTTCGGCTGCCGCCACCGCCATGGCCGACCCGCTCTGGCGGATGCCGCTCTGGAAGCCCTATGACAGCTGGCTCGAAAGCAAGATCGCCGATGTGAACCATGTCTCGGACGGGCCCTTCGCAGGCTCGGTCACGGCGGCGCTCTTCCTTCGCCGTTTCGTCGAAAAGGCGAAGTCCTACGTCCATTTCGACATTTACGGCTGGGCGCCCAAGCCCCGGCCCGGCCGCCCCGTCGGCGGCGAGGCCCAGGGCATCCGCGCCCTTTACCACCTTATCCGCCGCCGCTATGGCGCGTGAGGCTTGCCGGTTCCGTTCCCGCCGCTAGACTGTCCGGGCCCGGAACGGAGGGAACCGGGCAGAGGTCGGGGTTGCGTTGGGGGAACGCCATGCCGGAACTTTCCATGCCCGCTGCCGGAGAGCTGAAGCCCGTTCAGGCCTTGTCGCTCTGGCATGATGTGGTGCTTCAGTCGGTCCGTCAGGAAGGGCCCGATCTGTCATCGAGGCAGCTTGCGATCATGTTCATCGTCTATCTCGATCCGCCGCCGCATACCGTCAGGGGACTGGCGGCCACGCTCGGCGTCTCGAAGCCGGCTGTCACCCGCGCGCTCGACACGCTGGGCGGGCTCGATCTCCTGAAGCGCCTGCGCGACGATGCCGACCGCCGCAATGTGCTGGTCCAGCGCACGGTGAAGGGCGCCGCCTTCATGCGCGATTTCGCAGACATCATCGTCCGCTCCTCGCGGGGCCTCATCGCATGAGCCGCACGCGCGGGCCCGATCGCCGTCTCAATCCCTATCGTGACGATCTTGCGGCCGCGCATCTGAGAGGCGAGGTCAAGGCGTCGCGTTTCGTGGAAGGCGTGGACCGCCGCGTGATCCAGCCGAACCTCGCCCTGTTGCGCGAGCCCGAACCCGCTGCGCCGATGGATACCCAGCTTCTCTTCGGCGAAACCTTCCGCGTCTATGAGGAAAGGAACGGCTGGGCCTGGGGCCAGGCAGCCCTCGACGATTATGTCGGCTATGTCGATGCCAAGGGTCTTGGCGCGCGCATCGTGCAGCCCACGCATACGGTGGCCGCGCTTCGCAGCTTCATCTATCCGAAAGCCGATCTGAAAACCCGGCCCGCCACGCCGCTGTCCATGAACGCGAAACTGAGAGTTACCGGCGCGAAGGGAAATTTCAGCGAGATCGAGGGCGGCGGTTTCGTCTTCACCGCGCATCTTGCACCCGTCGGCGCCCATGTCCGCGACTTCGTTTCCGTGGCGGAGGAATTTCTCGGCGTCCCCTATCTCTGGGGCGGGCGCGACAGTCTCGGCCTCGATTGTTCGGGCCTTGTGCAGATGTCGCTCGAGCGCGCGGGCATTTCCTCGCTGCGCGACACCGACATGCAGGAGGCAACGCTTGGCGAGCCGCTGCCCGAGCCCATCGACTTCACCTCGCTCCGCCGCGGCGATCTCGTTTTCTGGCGCGGCCATGTCGCCATCATGGTGGACGCCGAACGCATGATCCACGCCAATGCCCATCACATGCAGGTGGCGGTGGAGCGTCTCGACATCGCCATGTCGCGCATCGCGCGCTCCGATGCCGGCCATGTGACGAGCATCAAGCGTTTCACCTGAGGCGGATTAGCTGGCGACGACGCCTTCCGGCGAGGCTTCGAGATTGAAGGCCGCCGCCATGAGCGCCCGCGTATAGGCGGTCTGCGGCCGGTCGAAAATCGCGTCGGCGCTGCCTGCTTCCACCACCTTGCCGCCCTTCATCACGATGATGTCGTCGGCCAGCGCCCGGACGACCTTCAGATCGTGGCTGATGAAGAGATAGGCGAGGTTGTGGCGCCGCTGCAATTCGCGCAACAGATCCACGATCTGCGCCTGCACCGACATGTCGAGCGCCGATGTCGGCTCGTCCAGCATCACGAAGCGCGGCTTCAGCGCCATCGCGCGGGCAATGGCGATACGCTGGCGCTGCCCGCCGGAAAATTCATGCGGATAGCGGTCCTGCATGGCGGGGTCGAGACCCACTTCGCGCAGCGCCTCCGTCACCTGTGCCCGCCGCGCCGCCGCGCTCATTTCGGGATGCTGGATTTCCAGTCCCTCGCCCACGATCTCCGACACAGACATGCGCGGGCTCAGAGAGCCGAAAGGGTCCTGAAAGACGATCTGCATGTTGCGGCGGAGCGGCCGCATTTCCTTCGATTTCAGGCCCTGAATGGTCTGCCCGTCGAAGCGGATTTCGCCATCGCTCGAAATGAGCCGCATCAGCGCGAGGCCGAGCGTCGTCTTGCCGGAGCCCGACTCGCCCACCACGCCGAGCGTCCGCCCTTCGCGCAGCTTCACCGAAATCCCGTCGACCGCCTTCACATGGCCGACCGTCTGGCGCAAGAGCCCGCGCTTGATGGGAAACCAGACCTTGAGATCGTCCGCTTCCATGACCACCGGCCCGTCCGGCGGCGCGCCGAGCGAGCGGCCCTTGGGTTCTGAGGCGAGCAGATGCTGCGTATAGGCATGTTGCGGTGCCGAGAACACCTGTTCCGTCGGTCCATGCTCGACGATCTTGCCCTTCGTCATCACATGCACATGGTCGGCCATCTTCCTGACGATGCCGAGATCATGCGTGATGAGAAGCAGCGCCATGCCCGTCTCGCGCTTCAGGTCCATCAGCAGTTTCAGGATCTGCGCCTGCACCGTCACATCGAGCGCCGTTGTCGGCTCGTCGGCGATCAGCAGTTGCGGCTCGTTGGCAAGCGCGAGCGCAATCACCACGCGCTGGCGCTGCCCGCCCGAAAGCTGGTGCGGATAGGCGTCGAGCCTTTCTTCCGCATTGGGAATCCCGACGCGCTTCAGAAGATCGAGCACGCGCGCCCGCACCGCCGGGCCCCGGAGCCCCTTGTGCTCGATCAGTACTTCGCCCACCTGCCGCTCGATCGTATGCAGCGGATTGAGCGAGGTCAGCGGCTCCTGAAACACCATGGTGATCCTGTTGCCGCGGATCTTCCGCATCGTCTTCTCGCCGGCGCCGACGAGGTTCTGCCCCTCGAACATGATCTCGCCGGAAGGATGAAACGCCTGCGGATAGTTCAGAAGCTGCATGATCGAGAGCGCGGAAACGGATTTCCCCGAGCCCGACTCGCCGACCAGCGCCACCGTCTCCCCCGGCTTGATGCTGAAGGAGACCTTGTCCACGGCCAGCACTTCCTTGCCGTCCGAGCGGAAGGCGACCGAGAGATCGCGGATATCGACAAGCGGCGCACTCATTGCATCACCTTGCGCGGATCGAAGGCGTCGCGCACCGCTTCGCCGATGAAGATGAGAAGGCTCAACATGATGGCAATGGAGAAGAAGCCCGTGAGCCCCAGCCAGGGCGCCTGTAGGTTCGCCTTGCCCTGCTGCAGCAATTCGCCGAGCGAGGGCGAGCCGGGCGGCAGGCCGAAGCCGAGAAAGTCGAGCGCCGTCAGCGTCGTGATCGAGGAATTGAGAATGAAGGGCATGAAGGTCAGCGTCGCCACCATCGCATTGGGCAGGAGATGGCGGAACATGATCTTGCCATTGCCAAGGCCCATGGCGCGCGCCGCATTCACATATTCGAAATTGCGCGCCCGCAGGAATTCCGCCCGCACCACGCCCACCAGCGCCACCCAGGAGAAAAGCAGCAATATGCCGAGCAATATCCAGAAGCTCGGTTCGATGATCGAGGCGATGATGATGAGGAGATAGAGCTGCGGCACGCTCGTCCATATCTCGATGAAGCGCTGGCCGAGAAGGTCCGTCCAGCCGCCGAAATAGCCCTGAAGCGCCCCCGCCGTCACGCCGATGATCGAGGAGAAGAAGGTGAGCGTCAGCCCGAACAGGACCGAAATGCGGAAGCCATAGATCAGCCGCGCTGCCACATCGCGCCCCTGATCGTCCGTGCCGAGCCAGTTGTCGGCCGATGGCGGCGAGGTCGCGCGGCGGTTCAGGTTGATCGTGCGATAGGAATATTCGATCAGCGGCCAGACCATGATGCCGCCCGCCTCGCGGATCAGCTCCTGCACATAGGGATCGCGGTAATCCGCCGCCGTCTCGAACTCGCCGCCGAATGTCGTCTCCGGGTAATCGGCGAGAACGGGGAAATAGACATCGCCCTTGTAGGTGAGAAGGATCGGCCGGTCATTGGCGATGAACTCGGCAAAGAGCGACAGCACGAAAAGCGCGCTGAAAATCCACAGGCTCCAGTAGCCGCGTTTGTTCGCCTTGAAGTTGCGCCAGCGCCGCTGGTTGATCGGGCTCAAGGGGCGCAAGCGAAAGCGCCGGAGAGGTGCCGCCATTGCCGCTTCGCTCATCTCACACCTCCCTCGTCTCGAAGTCGATCCGCGGATCGACCCATGTATAGGTGAGGTCGGAAATCAGCGAGATCACGAGGCCGAGAAGCCCGAAGATGTAGAGCGTCGCAAACACCACCGGATAGTCGCGGTTGACGATCGACTCGAAGGAGAGAAGGCCGAGCCCGTCCAGCGAGAAAATCTGCTCGATGAGCAGCGAGCCCGTGAAGAAGGCGCCGATGAAGGCGCCGGGAAAACCGGCAATGATGATGAGCATGGCATTGCGGAAGACATGGCCGTAAAGCACCTGCGACTCCGACAGGCCCTTCGCCCGCGCCGTCATCACATATTGCTTGCGGATTTCGTCGAGAAAGGAATTCTTGGTGAGCAGGCTCGTCGTTGCGAAGGAGCCGATCACCATGGCCGTGATCGGCAGCACCATGTGCCAGAGATAGTCGAGAACCTTGCCGGCTAGGCTGTAGGTTTCCCACTCGTCCGAGGTGAGGCCCCGCAGCGGAAAGATCGACCAGTAGGAGCCGCCCGCAAAGAGTACGATCAGGAAAACCGCGAAAAGGAAGCCCGGCACCGCATAGCCGACGATGATGACGCCGCTCGTCCATGTGTCGAAGCTCGACCCGTCGCGCACCGCCTTGCGGATGCCGAGCGGAATGGAGATGAGATAGGTGATGAGCGTCGTCCAGAGCCCGAGCGAAATCGAAACCGGCAGCTTTTCGGCGATCAGGCTCAACACGCTCACATCGCGGAAATAGCTCTGGCCGAAATCGAAGCGCGCATAGTCCCAGATCATCTTGACGAAGCGTTCATGCGCCGGCTTGTCGAAGCCGAACTGCTTTTCCAGCGACTTGATGAATTCGGGATCGAGCCCCTGCGCGCCGCGATACTTGCTGTTCATCGCGGCGTCTGCGCCCGACATCTGCGCCTGCGTCGAGAAATCGCCGCCTGCCGCCCCGCCGATCCGCGCCGTCGCCGAGACTTCCGTGCCCTGTAGCTGCGCGATGATGCGCTCCACCGGCCCGCCCGGCGCAAACTGGATGAGCGCGAAGCTCACAAGCATGATGCCGAAGATGGTCGGGATCATCAGGGCAAGCCGGCGCAGGATATAGGCAGACATGTCGGGTCAGTCCTTCGTGCCGGAAAGTCCGGCCTTTGTCTCGTCGCTCCACCAGGTGTCAGGCACGCCGCGCGAATATTTCGGTTTCGTCCCGGGCCAGGCGAACTTGTCCCAGAAGGCGATGTGATGAAGTTTCTTGTGCCATTGCGGAATCCAGTAATGCCCCGCTCTCAGCACCCGGTCGAGCGCGCGCGCCGCGGTGATCTGTTCGTCCCGCGTTTCCGCCGCGATCACCTTTTCCACCAGCGCATCCACCGCCGGATCGGCAATGCCGGAGAGATTGCGCCCGCCCGGCACGGCGGCAAATTCGCTCGTCCAGTAGCTGCGGATTTCGATGCCGGGCGTGAGCCCCAGCGAATAGCGCTGGATCATCACGTCGAAATCGTAATTGTCGCGCCGCTGCTGGTATTGCGATGAATCGACCACGCGGATATTCGCCTCGATTCCGAGAAGCCGGAGATTCTTGACGAGAGGCGCCGTCAGCCGCTCGACGATCGGATCATTGTCGAGAAATTCGATGGCGAAGCTCTCGCCCGCCGCATTGCGCCGCCTGCCGTCTGTCACCGTCCAGCCCGCCTCGTCGAGAAGCTGTGCCGCGCGGCGCAGCAATGCGCGGTCCTGCCCCGAACCGTCGCTCACCGGCGGCGTCACCGCTTCGCCGAACACATCTTCTGGAAGCGTCGCGCGGAAAGGTTCGAGCAGCGCCAGCTCGCCGGCATCCGGCTTTCCCGCCGCCTTCATCGGCGAGTTCTCGAAATAGCTCTCCGTGCGCTCGTAGAGATCGTAGAAGATGTTCTTGTTGGTCCATTCGAAATCGAAGGCGAGCGCCAGCGCCTCGCGCACGCGCCGGTCCCGGAATTTCGCGCGCCGCATGTTGAGGAACCAGCCCTGCGCCCCCGATGGCGTCTCGTCGGGCAGCGTCATCAGTTTCACGCGCCCGTCGCGCACGGCGGGAAAGTTGTATTCCGTCGCCCAGACCTTCGAGGTGAATTCCTCGCGGAAGAGATAATTCCCCGCCTTGAAGGCTTCGAACTGCGCCGTGCGGTCGCGGAAATATTCGAAGCGCACCCGGTCGAAATTCCAGAGCCCCACATTCACCGGCAGATCGCGCCCCCAGTAATCTTCGACACGCTGATAGGTGATCTGGCGCCCCGCGCGAAAATCGCCGATCCGGTAGGGCCCGCTGCCAAGCGGCGGCGTCAGCGTCGAGGCGGCAAAGTCATTGGCCGTGTAAAAGGCCTTCGAGAAGATGGGCAGTACGCTCGCAATGAAAAGCGGCAGGTCGCGCGTCTGCTTGCCGGTAAAGCGGATGTCGAGCTGGTGCGCGCCGCGCGCCACGGCTTCTTCCATCTCGCGCAGGTTCTGCGAGATCAGCGGATGCCCCTCCTTCTTCAGCAGCTCGAAGGAGAAGGCCGCGTCCGCCGCCGTCAGCGCCGTGCCGTCATGGAAGCGCGCTTCCTTGCGCAGATGAAAGCTGAGGGTGCGCCCATCCGCCGATGCTTCCACGCTTTCGGCAACAAGCCCGTAAAGCGCGTCCGGCTCGTCATAGGCGCGCACCATCAGCGTGTCGAAGATGAGTTCGAGTCCCTGCGGCGCCGTTCCGCGCAGCACATAGCCGTTCAGCGTGTCGAATGTATTGAACGAGGCGTTGAAGGCGGTTGTCGGCCCGATCTGCGAAAACGTGCCGCCCTTCGGCGCCTTCGGGTTCACATAGTCGAAATGCGTGAAGTCCGGCGCATATTTCAGCTCGCCGAAAATCGACATGCCATGGCGCCGCTCGCCGGCGCGGGCAAACCCGCCCGGCAGCAGCGCCGCCATTGCCGCGCCGCCCGCAAGCGCCAGTGCCTCGCGCCGCGAAATCCCGTGCCGCTTCATTCGCTCTCTTCCGCTTGCGGCGCGCTCTCGTCCATCCACCAGATGGTGGGGAAGCCGATATTATAGGCCGGCATGACGGCAGGATGTTTCAGCCGCGTCCAATAGGCCACCCGCGTCACGCCCGCATACCATTGCGGCACGACGTAATGTCCCGCGAGCAGCACCCGGTCGAGCGCCCGCGTCGCCGCCACGAGGTCCGCCCTGCTGTCGGCAAAGATCACGCGATTGATGAGCGCGTCGATGACAGGGTCGCAGATGCCGATCACGTTGCGGCTGCCGGGCCGTTCCGCCGCCGCGCAGCTCCAGTAGTCGCGCTGCTCGTTGCCGGGCGAAACCGACTGGCCGAATGTCTGCACGATGATGTCGAAATCGCGATTGTCCTCGCGGTTCTGATATTGCGCCGTATCGACGATGCGGATGCTGGATGCGATGCCAAGCCGCTCCAGCGCCTGGCGGTAGGGCGCGATGATGCGTTCGAAGGTCGGTTCGTCGAGCAGGAACTCCACGTTGAACTGCTCGCCCTTGCCGTTGACGAGCTTGCCGTCCTTCACCGTCCATCCCGCTTCCTCGAGAAGCTGCGCCGCGCGGCGCAGATTGGCGCGGTTGCTGCCGCTGCCATCCGTCACAGGATTCCTGAATTCCTGCGTGAAGATTTCCGCCGGAAGCTGGCTGCGGAACTCTTCGAGAATTTCAAGCTCGCGCCCTTCCGGCAGGCCCGTCGCGGCGAGATCGGAATTGGAGAAATAGCTGTAGCTGCGCGTATATTGTTCGTAGAACAGCGTCTTGTTCATCCATTCGAAATCGAAGGCCCAGTTGAAGGCCTCGCGCACGCGCGGATCCTTGAACTTGTCGCGGCGGATGTTGAAGGCGAAGCCCTGCATCCCCTGCGGATTGAGCGAGGGGATCTCCTCCTTTTTCAGCTCGCCGCGCCGGACAGCGGCGGTCTCGTAGCCCGTTGCCCAGTTGCGCGCGCTGTTCTCGACGCGGAAGTCGAGCCTGTTGCCCTTCAGCGCCTCCAGCGCCACGGTGCCGTCGCGGTAATATTCGAAGCGGATGCGGTCGAAATTGTTCTGACCGATCGAAACCGGCAGATCCTTCGCCCAGTAGTCGTCCACCCGCTCGAAGGTGATGGAGCGCCCCGTCGCCACCGCGCCAACGCGATAGGGGCCGCTGCCGAGCGGCGGCTCAAGCGTCGTTTCGGCAAAGTTCCTGTCGCGCCCGCGCGCGTCCTTTCCTTCCCAGTAATGCTTCGGCAGGACCGGCATCTGGCCGACGATCTGCGGCAGCTCGCGATTGCCCTTCATGTCGAAGCGGAATGTCACTTCGCGCTCGCCCGTCTTTTCGGCGGAGGTCACATTGGCGTAATAGGCGCCATAGAAGGGGTCGTTCTTCTTCAGCGTCTCGAGCGTCCAGATCACGTCTTCCGGCTTCACCTTCTCGCCGTCATGAAAGCGCGCGCCCTCGCGCAGCACATAGGTGACGGAGGAATAATCCGCCGGGTGGCGCACGCTTTCGGCAAGCAGCCCATATTCGCTGGTCGGCTCGTCGAGACTGCGCGTCATCAGCGAATCGTAGATGAGCCCGAGCCCCGCCGCCTTCTGTCCCTTCACGATGAAAAGATTGAGACTGTCGAAACTGCCGATCACGCCATAGCGCAGCAGCCCGCCCTTCGGCGCGTTCGGGTTCACATAGTCGAAATGCGGAAAGTCGGGCCCGTATTTCAGCTCGCCGAAAAGCGACGAGCCATGCCGCGGCTTTTCGGGGTCGAAGTCCGCCGAGAGGGCGGGATCGGCGGCAACGATTTCGGTTGGCCGTCCGGCGGCGCCCGCGCTCTGCTGCGCTGTGGTCCCGGCGTCCGCCGCGTTTTCGGGTCCGCTCGATGGACCGGATGTCAGATAGAAGATTGCCGCCACCGCAATGATGGCACCTGCCGCCCAGCCGATCGCCGGCCTGGTCATGAAACCGCGCACACTCCCTCTCCCTCTCGTCCGGCAGGCCGTGCAGGACATGTCGGGCCGCCGCGCCCCTCGGATCGCCCCGGTATTGTCATCCGTTTTAGCCCGTAAAGCGCATTAAAACAAAGTCATCCGGCGCGAAAATCCGGGCCGGCGAATGGGCAGATGCGAATGCGCAAACAAAAACGCGCCCGGATTGCTCCGGGCGCGTTCATGTCTTGTCTGGCGCCGCGGCTTATTCGGCGGCCGGGGCTTCCTCGCCGCCATTCGCGGGCGCTTCCGGCGCCGCGGGCGCGGCGGGCAGCGGCTTGTTGGAGCCGAGCGTGTTGAGATAGACGATCAGGTCGGCGCGTTCCTGCGGATTGCGAATACCTGCGAAGCTCATCAGCGTGCCCGGCAGATAGCCGCGCGGATTCTCGATGAAGTGGTCAAGCTCCTCGAAGTTCCAGGGCTCGCTCGCCTTCGCCTGCATCGCCGCCGAATAGGCGAAACCCGCCATATGGGCATGGGGCGCACCGACGATCGCATAGAGATTCGGGCCGATGCGCGCCGGGCCGCCTTCCTCGAAGGTGTGGCAGGCGGTGCACTTGCGCGAGGCGCGTTCGCCGCGGCCCACATCGGCCTGCGCGAGCAGCACCGCGAAGGGCACTTCCTCGGCAACGGCGCCGCCGCCGGCTTCGCCGCCCGCTTCGGCTTCCGCGACCGCGAAGGCCTGCGGATTGGCTTCTTCCGTGTGATAGAACATGCCCGCGAAGATGCCGATCACCATGATGAAGAGAATGGACCCGAGCACTGCTCCGGCGATCTTGTTGAATTCGAATGAGTCCATTGGCTCCTGCTCCGGCCGGTTCGTTGATTTCTCGGCGGGTTTGGCCTCGGTACGAATGGGATCGCACGGGAAAGGGACGTTTCGTCCTTCCGGCGAGGCCCCCCGCAGAATTGCGCGGAGATTAGCCGCTTCCGCCGCTTCGCCGCAAGCCGTATAAGAGCGCCAAATCCGCGTGAATCAAGGAAATTGTGCCGCGCGGACCGCTCATGGCACTCGCGCTCCGGCAGCCGCCGGGGCAGGGGCTTTGGAATTGCGGCGATCCGCCGCACCATGGCGGAACTTATTTCGCACATGCCACATGTCAGGGGGCAGGGACGATGCCGGATCGAACGGCCTTGAAGGGAAGCGACGCAGCAGGACATCCGATCGTGGTGATTCCCGCCCGCATGGCCTCGACGCGCCTGCCGGGCAAGCCGCTCGCCGATATTTGCGGCGCCCCCATGATCGTCCAGGTCTGGCGCCGCGCCATGGAGGCTGAAATCGGCCGGGTGGTGGTTGCCGCCGCCGAAGCCGAAATCGCCGGGGCGGTTCGCGCCGCGGGCGGCGAGGCGGTGCTGACCGACCCGGACCTCCCCTCCGGCTCCGACCGGGTCTGGCAGGCCGTCTGCGAGCTGGACCCCAAGGGCCACCACGCCATCGTCATCAATGTGCAGGGCGATCTGCCGACGCTCGACCCCGCCCTGATCCGCACCGCCTATGAGGCGCTGATCCGGCCCGGCGCCGATATTTCGACGCTCGCCGCCGAAATCGTCGTGGAGGAGGAGCGCACCAACGAGAATGTGGTGAAGGCCGTCGCCGCCTTCGAAGGCACGCGCCTTGCCCGCGCACTTTATTTCACGCGCGCCACCGCGCCCTGGGGGCCGGGCCCGCTCTATCATCACATCGGGCTCTATGCCTATCGCCGCGAGGCGCTGGCGCGCTTCGTCGCCCTGCCCCCATCGCCGCTGGAGAAACGCGAGAAGCTCGAACAGTTGCGCGCGCTCGAAGCGGGCATGTCGATCGAGGTGGCGCTCGTTGACACTGTTCCCCTCGGTGTCGATACTCCCGCCGACCTCGAAAAGGCCCGTGCGGCGCTTTCCCGGAGATCAGTGTAATGACGGATGGCGCCATGCCGGAAAAGACCATCGCCTTCCAGGGCGAACCCGGCGCGAATTCGCATATCGCGGCCCATGAAGCCTGCCCCGATATGGTGAGCCTGCCTTGCGACACTTTCGAGGATGTCTTTGCCGCCGTGAACGAGGGCCGCGCGCGGCTCGGCATGATCGCGGTCGAGAACTCGCTCGCCGGCCGCGTCGCCGACGTGCATCACCTCATTCCCGGCGCCGGTCTTTATATTGTCGGCGAGCATTTCCTGCGCGTGCACCATCAGCTTCTCGGGCTGAAAGGCGCGAAGCTCGAAAATCTGAAATCCGTTCACAGCCATGTCCACGCGCTTGGCCAGTGCCGCCGCGTGATCCGCGAGCTGGGGCTCAAGGCCGTCGTCGCCGCCGATACGGCGGGTGCCGCCCGCCAGATCGCGGAAGCGGGCGATCCGGCGCGCGCCGCGCTCGCCTCCTCGCTCGCCGCCGAGATTTACGGGCTCGATGTGCTGCGCGCCAATGTCGAGGATGCCGAGCACAACACCACGCGCTTCCTCATCATGGCGAAGGAGCCGAACGACGCCGAGCCCGAGGACGAGCCCGTCATCACGAGCTTCATTTTCCGTGTACGGAACGTGCCTGCCGCACTCTACAAGGCGCTGGGCGGCTTCGCCACCAACGGCGTCAACATGACGAAGCTCGAAAGCTATCAGCTCGAAGGCACCTTCAATGCGAGCCAGTTCTATGCCGACATCGAGGGGCACCCCGCCTCGCGCCATGTCCGCCTCGCGCTCGAGGAGCTTGAGTTCTTCACCAGCGAGCTGCGCATCCTCGGCGTCTACAAGGCCCATCCCTACCGCGCGGCGATAGCGCCCGGTGAGTGATCAGACCTTCCCCTCGGCAAAGGCCTTGATGAGCTGATGCGCGATGGCGAAGGCAGGCGGCAGCCAGATCGTGCCGTCGCCTTCGCCTGCGAGAATCTTGCGCGCTTCCTCGCGCGTGATCCAGCGCCCGCCGGAAAGCTCGACGCCGTCCACCTTGAACTCTTCTGAATCGGCCACCGCATGGCAGCCGATCATCAGCGACGAGGGATAGGGCCAGGGCTGCGTCGAATGATAGGTGACGGTGGAAACGGAAATCCCCGCTTCCTCCTGCATCTCGCGCGCCACCGCTTCCTCGATCGATTCGCCGGGCTCGACAAAGCCCGCCAGCGCCGAATGCATCCCTTTCGGCCAGATTTCCTGCCGCCCGACAAAGCACTTCTCGCCATGGGTTGCGAGCATGATGACGACGGGGTCGGTGCGCGGGAAATGCTCCGCCTTGCAGGACGGGCAGACGCGCTTGTAGCCGGCTTCCGCCATTTCGCTTGCCGTGCCGCAGACCGAGCAGAAGCCGTGGCGGCTGTGCCAGTCGATCATCGACTTCGCCTGCGCCATGATCGCCAGCTCTGCCGGCGTGATCTCGCCCGCCATGGCGAGCCCGCGCAGATCCTCGAACGCGCCCTGGCCTTTCAGGGCCGGGTGATTCTCCACATCCTTTGTGCCGCTCACATCCGCCGCGAACAGCGCCTTGCCCCGCTTGTTGATGCCGAGAAAGACGGTGATGCCGCCGCCGGCGAGTTCCGGCAGCAGCGCCGCCGGCGTCCAGCCGATATCCTTGCCCTGGGAGGGTGCGGCCTCCGGCAGCACGAAAGGTTCCCAGTCGCGCCGCTTCTGGCGGCGGAACGGCACGAAGAGGCTCGACGGGTTCTTCAGCTGCGCCTCGATCCAGGCCTTGTCGGCCCGGCGATAGCTCGCGCGGTCGAGCGGATTATTGGCAAATATGTTGGGATTTGCGGGCAGGGCCATGGGCGTTTCCGGGCTTTTCGTTGAATTTCGGGGTGGCGCAGACTGGCACAGGCCCGATTTCCGCTCAATCTCTCATGCGGGCTCTCATGCGGGCTCCGCCGTTTCCGCCCCAAGCCTTGCATCCGCCGCCCTTTCCCCTGATATAGTCCCCCCGGGAGGCTGGCGCGGACGAGTCCCTCGCCAACCCGGTCAGGTCCGGAAGGAAGCAGCCGTAACGAGTTTCGCTCGGGTCGCTGTCCAGTCTCCCACCCGTTTCCAGCCATTTGCCTCAAAGGAGCCCGCGATTTCCATGGATGACGGCGTGGAAAATCTCGCGGCCCACGAGGATGAGGCGCCCCACCGGCCCGATCCCGCGACGGAACCGGGCTTCGATCTCGGCGATATGCCCGCCCCCGCAAAGGCGCCCGCTGCCACCGGCTATCAGGTTCTCGCCCGCAAATACCGCCCCACCGTTTTCGAGGATCTCGTCGGCCAGGAGGCGATGGTGCGCACGCTCCGCAACGCCTTCGAGACGGATCGCGTCGCCCATGCCTTCATGCTGACCGGCGTGCGCGGCGTCGGCAAGACGACGACGGCGCGCATCCTCGCCCGCGCGCTGAATTACGAAAAGCCCGGCGTGGACAAGCCCACCATCCATATGGACGGCCTGGGCGTTCATTGCGAAGCGATCATGGAATCGCGCCATGTCGATGTGATGGAAATGGACGCCGCCTCCCGCACCGGCATCGACGACATCCGCGAGATCATCGACAGCGTGCGCTACCTGCCGGTCTCGGCGCGCTACAAGGTCTATATCATCGACGAAGTGCACATGCTCTCGAAGCAGGCCTTCAACGGCCTGCTGAAAACGCTCGAAGAGCCGCCCGCCCATGTGAAGTTCATCTTCGCCACGACCGAAATCCGCAAGGTGCCGGTCACGGTCCTCTCGCGCTGCCAGCGGTTCGACCTGCGCCGTCTTTCCGTCGATGAACTGGCGGGCCTGCTTGCCAGGGTTTCGAAGCAGGAACATGTCGAGGCGGAAGAGACCGCCCTGAAGCTCATCGCCCGCGCGGCAGATGGTTCGGCGCGCGACTCGCTCTCGCTTCTCGACCGCGCGATCGCGCATGGCGAGAACGGCGTGCGCGAGGCCGATGTCCGCGACATGCTGGGCCTTGCCGATCGCGCCCGCATCTTCGATCTCTTCGACCTTCTGATGAAGGGCGATATCGGCGGCGCGCTGACCGAACTTCGTGCGCAATATGATGTCGGCGCCGATCCCGCCGTCGTCCTTTCCGATCTCGCCGAACTCACCCACTGGCTGACGCGCCTGAAACTCGTCGAAGGCGCGGCCGATGATGTCGCCATGTCCGAGACGGAGCGCCGCCGCGGCGCGGAGATGGCAAAGGCGCTGCCCATCCGCGTTCTCTCGCGGAGCTGGCAGATGCTGCTCAAGGGTCTTGCCGAAGTGCAGGCCGCCGCGCGGCCCATCGCGGCGGCGGAAATGGTGCTGGTCCGCCTTGCCTATGTCGCGGACGGTCCGGGCCCGGAGGAATTGCTGGAGCAGCTGAAAAGCGGTGGCGCTGCGGGCGGCCCCGCGCCCTCGCGCAGCGCCGCGCCGCCATCCGATGGCCCGCGCGCGCAGCTTCGCGCCGTTTCCAGTCTCCGCACCGAGCCGCGCCCCGCGCCTGTTCAGGCCGCCCCCGCGCTCATGCTCTCCAGCATCGAGGACGTGCTGAAACTGCTCGCCGAGCGCCGCGAGGTGAAGCTCAAGGGGCTTCTCGAGGCAGGTGTGCGCGTCGTGAGTTTCGAGGCGGGCCGCATCGAGATCAGCCCGCTCGAGGGCACGCCCGCCTCCTTCGCCAGCGAGCTTTCCGAGGCGCTGTCCAGGGCAACGGGCGCGCGCTGGTTCGTGTCGATCGCGCGCGGCGCCGTCGCGCCCGCGCCGACGCTCCGCGAACAGGCGAAGTCGCGCGAGGATGCAGCCAAGGATCGCGCGAAGGAAGACCCGCTCGTGAAGGCCGCTCTTGCGCTTTTCCCCGGCGCCGAAATCGTCGATGTGCGCGAGCCCGGCCTCGAATTGCCGCAAGGCGAGGAGGTGATGCCGGCTGACCCCGACGATCCCGGCATCGACCCCGATGCCTTCGCCGCCGAATATGACAACAGGGAGCCCGACGCGTGAAGAATATGTTCGACATCATGAAGCAGGCCCAGCAGCTTCAGTCCCGCATGGCCACCATGCAGCAGGAACTGGAAGCGGCCGAAGTCGAGGGCCGCGCCGGGGGCGGCATGGTGACGATCGTCATGTCGGGCAAGGGCGAGGTGAAGAAGGTATCGGTCGATCCCTCGCTGATGAAGGAAGACGAACGCGAAATCCTCGAGGATCTCATCGTTGCCGCCTGCGCCGATGCAAAGTCGAAGGCCGAGCAGCTTGCCGCCGAGAAGATGAAGTCCGTCGCGGGCGGTCTGCCGCTGCCGCCCGGTCTCGGTCTCTGATTTCATGGCCGTCACGGGCCCCGAGATCGAGCGCCTGATTGCGCTGCTGGCGAAGCTGCCGGGCCTCGGCCCCCGCTCCGCGCGCCGCGCCGTGCTCCAGCTCATCAAGAAGAAGGAAACGCTGCTCGTGCCGCTGGCCGCCGCCATGTCGGAAGCGGCGGAGAAGGCGCGCATCTGCTCCACCTGCGGCAATGTCGATACGCAGGACCCCTGCGCCATCTGCGCGGATGCGGCGCGCGACCCGCATGTGCTCTGCATCGTGGAGGAAGTGGGCGATCTCTGGGCGCTGGAGCGGGCAGGGGCCCACAAGGGCCGCTATCATGTGCTGGGCGGGGTCCTCTCCGCGCTCGATGGCGTCGGCCCCGGCGATCTCAATATCGGCAAGCTCGTCGAGCGGCTTTCATCGGGCGAGGTGCGCGAAGTCGTGCTGGCGATGAATGCAACGGTCGATGGCCAGACGACGGCCCATTACATCACCGACCGCATCTCGGGCCTCGGCATCGCCGTATCGCGCCTTGCGCATGGCGTGCCGGTTGGCGGCGAACTCGACTATCTCGACGACGGCACGCTCGCCGCCGCCATGAAGTCCCGCCGCCCGTTCTGACCGGGCCTATTTCTCCTTCGCGCCCCAATAGTTCCGCGTCATGGCAAAGACGGCCGGCGCCAGAATGAAGAGCGCGATCAGGTTCGGTATCGCCATCATCGCGTTCAGCGCATCCGCCATGTTCCACACGAGATCGAGGCTCGTCACCGCGCCGACCGGGATCGCCAGCACCCAGATGATGCGATAGGGCCAGATCGCCTTCACGCCGAACAGGAATTCCACCGCCCGCTCGCCGTAATAGCTCCAGCCGAGCAGCGTGGTGAAGGCAAAGAGCGCGAGCGACACGGCCACCAGCGTGCCGCCCCAGGGCAGCGTATTGGCGAAGGCCGCACTCGTCAGCGCCGCGCCGTTGAGACCGCCGCTCCAGAGCCCCGATGTGATGATGACGAGGCCCGTCAGCGTGCAGACGATGAGCGTGTCGATGAAGACGCCCACCATGCCGACAAGCCCCTGCTGGATCGGATCGTCGGTCTTTGCCGCCGCATGCGCGATGGCGGCCGAGCCGAGCCCCGCCTCGTTCGAGAAGATGCCGCGCGCAAAGCCCCAGCGGATCGCAAGCAGGATCGCCCCGCCGATCGCGCCGCCCTCCGCCGCTTCGGGCGTGAAGGCATATTGGAAGATGAGCGCGAAGGCCGCGGGGATCGCATCGTAGTTGTAGCCGAGCACCAGCAAGGCGCCGCCGATATAGGCGAGGATCATGGTCGGCACCAGCGCGCTCGCCACTTCCGCGATGCGCCTGATTCCGCCGATCAGCACCAGCCCGACAATGACCATCAGCACGACGCCGGTGACGGCCGCCGGCACGGCGAAATTGTCCTCCAGCGCATGGGCGACGGAATTTGCCTGCACGCCATTGCCGATGCCGAAGCCGGCAAGCGCGGTGAAGACCGCAAAGGCCGGTGCCAGCACGAAGGCGAGTTTCGGGAATTTCGGGCCGATGCCGTTCTTGATGTAGTACATCGGGCCGCCGACATGATTGCCGAGTTCATCGACTTCCCGATAGGCGACCGCGAGCACGGATTCGGAATATTTCGTCGCCATGCCGATCAGCGCGATCACCCACATGTAGAAGAGCGCGCCGGGCCCGCCGAAATAGATCGCGGTGGCCACGCCCGCGATATTGCCCGTGCCGACGGTTGCGGCAAGCGCCGTCATCAGCGCCTGGAAGGGCGATATGTCGCCCGCGCCCCGCGACGGGCGGACCGAGAGCTTCAATCCCTCGGGCAGTTTCCGCCAGGGCATGAAGCGCAGGCCCACGGTAAGGAACACACCCGTCGCCGCCAGCGCGATGAGCATCGGCCAGCCCCAGAGAATGTCGTTCGCCGCCGAGACGAAACGCTCGATCGCTTCCATTGGATTGCCCCCGATCCCCGAATGTCGCGGCCCGCGCGCGGCACCGCCTGTCCCCGTTTGCCTGAAACGAGACTAGCAAAGAAAGCAGGACCGGTGCGCCGAAAAATGATCGCCGCAGCGGATGTTTTGCGGCGTTCCGAAGGCTATGAAGCCTTGCTGTCCTCGTCCTGATCTTCGTCCAGATCGTCGGTCACGGGTCCCGTCAGGCCGAGCAGCGCACCTGCATCCTCTGCGGGCAGCGCTTCGACATCTCTGAGCTGTCGCTCCATCTGGCGCGTGCGCGTCCCCAGTTTGTCGACGCTGCCAATGGCCGTCTGGAGCTGGCGCTTCAGCGATTCAACGACGTCGCCATGCTTCTTGAACTCCGTCCGCACCGCACCCAGGATTTTGCGAACCTCGCCCGACCGTTCCTGAATGGCCAGCGTCCGGAAACCCATCTGATAGGCATTGAGCAGCGAAGAAAGCGTGGTCGGTCCGGCAATGGCGATATGGAACTGGCGTTGCAGCTTTTCCACAAATCCCGGCCGCCGGATCACTTCGGCGAAAAGCCCCTCTGTCGGCAGAAACAGAATGGCGTAATCCGTCGTGAACGGCGGATGGATATATTTCTCGCTGATCGACTTGGCGGAGTTCATGACCGCCACTTCAAGTGCCGCCGCCGCCGCATCTGCGGCCGCCTTGTCTCCCGCTTCCGAGGCATGGATCAGCCGCTCATAGTCTTCGCGCGGGAACTTGCTGTCGATCGGGAGATAGATGTACTTCGCGTCCGAATCGCGGGCGGGAAACCGTATGGCAAATTCGACGCGCTCGGAAATGCCGGGCTTGACCTGAACATTCGTCTCGTATTGATCCGCCGTCAGATAATCTTCGAGCAACATGCCAAGCTGCACTTCCGCCCAGGTGCCGCGCGTCTTCACATTGGTCAGCACGCGCTTGAGATCGCCAACGCCGGTGGCGAGGTTCTGCATTTCGCCCAGGCCTTCGTGAACCCGCTTCAGCTGTTCGCTCACCGTGTTGAAGGATTCGCCGAGGCGCTTTTCCAGCGTCGATTGCAGCTTCTCGTCCACCGTCTGGCGCATCTGGTCGAGTTTTTCGCTGTTGTCCTTGCGCAATGTTTCGAGGCGGTTCTCCACCGTTTGGCGCAGATTTTCCTGGGCTTCGGCCTGTTGCTTTGTCAGCTCGCCGATCCGGGCGGAAAACTCGTTCAGCCGCTCCTGCTGGTCGGCGCCGAGCTGGCGCAATGTCTGCGAAATGAGAGAGCTCGTCTTGTCGAAGTTCTGTGTGAGTTCGGTGCGCAGGGCAGTGGCAGCATCGGTGTGTTTCGCGGTCGAGGCATCGAGCTTCTGCTCCACCAGCGTGCGCAGCGCGTCGCGGCCTTCGACGGCGCTCTTCTCCATCGCGGCGACGTCCTTGTCGAGCTTGACGCCGATACCCTGAACCGCGCCCTGAATGCCCTCGACGCCCTGGGCGAGCCGCTCGTTGAGGGTCCGGGAAAGTTCGCCGCCCGATTGCGCCTGCGCCGCCGACATCGCCGTCAGTTGGCCGCCCAGATTTTTCAGGGTGTCGTCCAGCGCAGAGACCCTTGCGGTGAGCGTCTCGATTCCCGCCCCGTCAGCGCCGCCCTTGCGCCGCATCAGGACGATCAGGATGGCGCCCGCCACAATTGCCGCAGCGATAACAAGGCTGCCGATCAGAATCTCGCTCATGGTCGTCTCCCGCAGGTCCGCCCGGACTATAGCCGATTCCCCGGCATCATCCGGCCGGCCGCCATGAATGTGTCATTTTGGGCTTACTCGCCCCGCCCGATTTGCCTATCATCGCGCCCGGCTTGATGGCCCTTCGGGGCGGCATATTGGGGGTTTACATGCGGTTGGGGTTTGTGGCGGTGCTTGCCGCCCTTTTGGTTGCGGCTTGCGGGCCGGTCATGGAAACGCGCTACGATTTCGTGCCGCCGGCGAGCGAGGCCGGCATGAAATGCGTGCAGAACTGCCAGTCGCAGCAGACGGCCTGCCAGAGGGCCGAACAGGATCGCATCATGTCCTGCCGCCAGAAGGCGGACCGCGATGCCGACATCGCCTATGAAAAGGCGCGCGACAAGTACATCAACGATCTGAAGCTCCATGCCGCGGCGCCGGACAAGTACGGCCTGCCCACGGAGCCCACGCGCAGCGCCAATTACAGCGCCTGCCAGCAGTCCCAGCAATGCACGCTGGACTACCAGATGTGCTACCGCTCCTGCGGCGGCCAGATCAATGAAAGCCAGGTCTGCGTCGCCATGTGCGACCAGTAACGGCCGCAGGGGACGAAAAACCCGCGGAAATCGGGGTATCCGGGGCGGGCTGGCTTGACCGGCTTCCGCCCCGGGCTTATTTGAGGCCCATGGCCATACGCGAAATCATCACCGCGCCCGACCCCCGGCTGAAGGAGGTCTCCAAACCTGTCGACCGGGTGGACGACGAGCTGCGCGCCCTCATGGACGACATGCTGGAGACCATGTATGCCGCGCCCGGCATCGGTCTTGCCGCCATCCAGATCGGCGTGCCGAAGCAGGTCATCGTCATGGACCTCGCCCGAGACGGCGAGCAGCCGCAGCCGCGCTATTTCGTGAACCCGGAAATCATCTGGACCTCGGACGACACCTCCGTCTACGAGGAAGGCTGTCTCTCCGTTCCCGATCTCTATGAGGAAGTCGAGCGCCCGGCCCGCTGCCGCGTGCGCTATCTCGACTATCAGGGCGAGATCCGCGAGGAGGAGTGCGACGAGCTTCTCGCCACCTGTCTCCAGCACGAGATGGATCATCTCAAGGGCGTGCTCTTCATCGACCATCTCTCGCGCGTGAAGCGCTCCATGATGCTGAAGAAGCTCATGAAGCAGAAGAAGCTCCAGAAGGAACCGGCTTGAGCTTGAGGCTCGCATTCATGGGAACGCCGGATTTCTCCGTTCCCGTTCTCGCGGAAATTCTCGCCGCCGGTCACGAGGTTGTTGCCGTCTATTCGCAGCCCCCGCGCAAGGCCGGGCGCGGCATGGCCGAGCAGCCCTCGCCCGTGCACCGCTTCGCCGAAGCGCATGGGCTTCCCGTCTTCACGCCCGTCTCGCTGAAAGGCGAGGCCGAGCAGCAGGCCTTCGCCGCGCTCGATCTCGATGCGGCGGTGGTCGTCGCCTATGGCCTGCTCCTGCCGAAACCCGTGCTCGAAGCGCCGCGGCTTGGCTGCCTCAATCTCCATGCCTCGCTGCTGCCGCGCTGGCGCGGCGCGGCGCCCATCCAGCGCGCCATCATGGCGGGCGACACCGAAACCGGCGTCATGGTGATGCAGATGGACGAAGGGCTCGACACGGGCCCCGTGCTCCTTGCCGAACGTGTCGCCATCGCGCCGGACGAAACATCCGGCAGCCTCCATGACCGCCTCTCCCATATCGGCGCCTCGCTCATGGTGCGCGCGCTTGCCGCCCTTTCGCGCGGCGCGCTCGAGGCGCGGCCGCAGGCCACGGAGGGCGTCACCTATGCGAAGAAGATCGAGAAGGCCGAAGCCCGCATCGACTGGTCGCGCCCGGCAAGGGAACTCGATTGCCACATTCGCGGCCTCACGCCCTTTCCCGGCGCCTATTTTGAAATCGCGCGCGGCCGCGAGGTGACGCGCATCAAGCTGTTGCGCGCAAAGCCCGTTGCGAAATCCGGCAAACCCGGCGAAGTCCTCTCCGCGCTCGACACGATCGTGATTGCCTGCGGTCAGGGCGCGCTCGAGATTTCCGAGCTGCAACGCGCCGGCAAGGCGCCCATGTTCGCGCGCGATTTCCTGCGCGGCTTCCCGCTCGAACCCGGCGAGGTCGTCGGCTGATGCCGCGCTACAAGCTCACCATCGAATATGACGGCGCGCCCTTTGTCGGCTGGCAGGCGCAGGCAAACGGCCTCTCCATCCAGCATGTGCTGGAAGCGGGCTTCAGGGGCTTCTGCGGTCAGGACGTGAAGGTGAACGGCGCCGGCCGCACCGATGCCGGCGTCCATGCGCTCGGTCAGGTCGCCCATGTCGATCTCGAAAGGCCGGTCGCCTGCGATACGTTGCGCGATGCCGTGAACGCTCATATGCGCCCGCATCCCGTCGCCATCATCGAGGCGGAAGAAGTGCCGGACACGTTCGAGGCGCGCTTTTCCGCCATCCGCCGTCATTACATGTATCGCATCGTCAATCGCCGTGCGCCGCTGACGCTCGATCGCGGTCAGGCCTGGCTCGTCAACCGCCCGCTCGATGCGGATGCGATGCATGCCGCCGCGCAGGTGCTGGTCGGCCGCCACGATTTCACGACCTTCCGCTCCGTCCAGTGCCAGGCGAAATCGCCGGTGAAAACGGTGGATGAAATCGCCGTCGCCCGCTATGCCGATGAAATCGAGATCATCTGCCGCGCGCGCAGCTTCCTCCATAATCAGGTGCGCTCCTTTGTCGGTACGCTGAAGCAGGTGGGCGAGGGCAAGTGGACGAAGCGCGATGTCGAAAAGGCGCTCGCCGCGAAGGACCGCGCCGCCTGCGGCCCCGTCGCGCCGCCGGACGGGCTCTATCTGCTGCAAGTGGATTACGATTAGGCAGGCGGCCGCGCGGCGCCTCAGCCCGGCATGATGTCGACGAGTTCCACGTCTTTCGCGCGGATATCCTCGCCGAAGAATATCCCGCCCACGCGCGCAAAGCGTTCCGTGCTGTCGGTCGCCAGAAAGCGCGTCTTGCCCTTGCCCTTCCGCTTCGCGGCAAGGCCCTTTTCGGCCAGCGCCTCGGTCACCGCCTTTGCCGTCGTCGCCGCCGAGTCGACGAGCTTCACCTGCTTGCCCACCACCTTCGCAATGGTGCGCGCGAGCACCGGAAAATGCGTGCAGCCAAGCACCAGCGTGTCGGGCGCATGGCGGCCCTTGAAAAGCGGCGCGAGATAGCGCCGCGCCGCCGCTTCCGCCACATCGCCCTTCACCCAGCCTTCTTCGGCCAGCGTCACGAAGAGGCCGCAAGGTGCCTGCGTCACCTTCGCTTCCGGCATCGCCGCATGGATCGCGCGGACATAAGCGCCGCCCTTCACGGTTGCTTCCGTGGCGATGACGCCGATATGGCCGCTCCTCGTGGCGCGTGTGCCCGCCTTCGCGCCCGGCTCGATCACGCCGATCACGGGGATCGGCGCCAGCGCCTTTTTCAAAGGTTCAAGCGCCACGGCCGATGCCGTATTGCAGGCGATCACCACCATCTTCACATTGTGGCCAAGCAGATGTTTCGTCGCCTGCGTTGCATAGGCGGTCACGGTTTCGGCGCTCTTCGTGCCATAGGGCAGGCGCGCCGTATCGCCCAGATAGACGAGGTCTTCATGTGGCAGCGCCGCGCGCAGCGCCTTCAGCACCGTGATGCCTCCAATGCCGCTGTCGAACACGCCGATAGGGCGCTCGTCGCTCATCCGGCCATGCCTCCGGCGGGGATCAGCAGGAAGCCGAAAATCTGGTCGATGGAAAAGCTGAGCAGCGCCGCAAAAAGCACGATGGCGATGGCACGGCCCTGTTCGGCGCCCAGCACGTCGCGCGCGATCCGCCAGTGATAGAGGAACAGCACGACGAGCGCGGGCAGCATGAAGAAAAGCGCAGGCCCCTCGCCATAAAGCCCCAGCGAAAAGGGAACGAGCGGCAGCGCGAAGACGAGATTGGTGAACAGCATCCCCCAGTTGAAGGTCACGAGATAGGGGAGATAGGCACCCGAAAGCCCGAGCGCGCGCGAGATCCGCGACATGGCAAAGAGAAAGGCCGCCCAATAGACGATGGTGCCGAGCATCTCGGCGGTGATGAAGGGCCCGAAGGGAATCTCCACCGGAAAATTCTCGTTGCCCATGGCAAGCCGCCAGGCCGCCGTCGAGGAGAAGAAGAGCACGGGCAGCGATAGCAGAAGCCCGGTAAAGCTGCGCATCGCGCCTGCCGGCGTCAGATCGAAGCAGCCGCGCGCCCGCTCGTCGCCCATCAGCAGATAGAAGGCGCCGGTCATCGCACGAATGATCTCATTCCCGTTCACGACACGGCCCCGCCGAAATAGCCGCGCAATATTTCCTCATAGACATCGGCAAGCCGCGCAATCTCGTTCACATCGGCGTTCTCGTCCGCCTTGTGCATGGTCGCGTTGGGCAGGCCGAATTCCACCACAGGCGCATAGGCGCGGATGAAGCGCGCATCCGATGTGCCGCCGGTCGTCGAAAGCTCGGGCGTGATGCCCGTCACCTTCTCGATCGAGCGCGCAATCAGCGCCGAGAAGCTGCCCGGCGCGGTGAGGAAGGCCTCGCCGCTCGTCACCGTCTTCAGCGTGTAGCGGCCGCCCATCTCCGCCGTCACCGCATCGCAGACCGAGCGCATCCAGCGGTCGAGCGAGGCGCCGGTGTGAAGATCGTTGAAACGGACATTGAAAACCGCCCGCGCGCTGCCGGGAATGACATTCGTCGCGGTATTGCCCACATCGACCGACGTGATCTCGAAATTGGAAGGCTGGAAATGATCCGTGCCCTCGTCGAGCACATGCGCATCGAGCCGCCGGAGCATTTCCAGAAGCCGCGGCACCGGATTGTCCGCAAGATGCGGATAGGCAACATGGCCTTGCGTGCCCTCGGCCGTCAGCCAGCCATTGATGCTGCCGCGCCGTCCGATCTTCGCCATGTCGCCAAGCCGCTCCACGCTGGTCGGCTCGCCGACAAGGCAATGGTCGATGGTCTCGCCCCGCGCGGCCAGCGCCTGAAGCATCTTCACCGTGCCGTTGATGCTCGGGCCTTCCTCGTCGCCGGTGATGAGCAGGCTGATCGAGCCCTTGAAGCCCCCCTTTGAAGCATAAAGGCGGACAATGCGCTCCGCCGCCGCCGCAAAGGCCGCGACCGCGCTCTTCATGTCGGCCGCGCCCCGCCCGTAAAGCCGGCCGCCTCTGATCTCCGCCCCGAAGGGATCGGCGGTCCATGCCGACGCCTCGCCCACCGGCACGACATCGGTATGCCCGGCAAAGCAGAAATGCGGCGCTTCCGTCCCGATCCGCGCATAGAGATTTTCGACATCGGGTGTCCCCTCCGCCGAAAAGCGCATCCGTTCGCAGCGGAAGCCGAGCGGCGCGAGGTACTTTTCAAGCACGCCAAGGCTCCCCGCCTCAGCCGGCGTCACGCTCGGACAGCGGATCAGCTCCACCGCAATGGCAAGTGGATCATAGGGACGGGAAGGGGTTTGAGGCGCGTTCATGGGCACCTTGGTACCCCGCGCCCCGGAAGCCGTCAAATGACTGCGGTGTGAACCTCGGGCTCAGTCCCGAAGCAGCTCGTTGATCGCCGTCTTGGCGCGGGTCTGCGCATCGACCGTCTTCACGATCACCGCGCAATAGAGCGACGGCGCGGGCGAGCCATCGGGGTTCGGCTTGCCCGGCAGCGAGCCCGGCACGACCACCGAATAGGGCGGCACCTTGCCGATATGCACTTCGCCCGTCTGCCGGTCGATGATCTTGGTCGAGGCCGAAATGAAGACGCCCATGGAAAGCACCGCGCCTTCGCCCACGATCACGCCCTCGACCACTTCCGAGCGCGCGCCGATGAAGCAGTTGTCCTCGATGATGACGGGGTTCGCCTGCAAGGGCTCCAGCACGCCGCCAATGCCCACACCGCCAGACAGGTGACAATTCTTGCCGATCTGCGCGCAGGAGCCGACCGTCACCCAGGTATCGACCATCGTGCCCTCGTCCACATAGGCGCCGAGATTGACGAAGGACGGCATCAGCACCACGTTCGGCGCGATATAGGCGGAGCGGCGGACGATGGCGCCCGGCACGGCGCGGAAACCGCCCTTGCGGAATTCCGCCTCGCCCCAGCCTTCGAACTTC
>JAHBYK010000100.1 GCA_019635965.1 Parvibaculum sp.
TCATACTGGCTCGCGGCCCGAAAACGCAAGAGCCGGACGGCGTCGCCGCCGTCCGGCCCGTGAAATACCGGGGGCATTGCGCCTACTGCGTAAGGCTCCAGTCGAGGAACGTCTTCAGCTCGCGCGACCGCGTCGGATGGCGCATCTTACGGAGCGCCTTGGCCTCTATCTGCCGCACGCGCTCGCGCGTCACGTTGAACACGCTCCCCACTTCCTCAAGCGTCCGGGGATAGCCGTCACCCAGGCCGAAGCGCAGGCGCAGCACCTTCTCCTCGCGTTCCGTGAGCGATCCGAGCACCTCGTCCAGGCGCTCCTGGAACACGCTGAAGGCCGTCGCGTTGGCCGGGCTCTCCGCGCCCTTGTCCTCGATGAAATCGCCGAAGCTCGAATCGCCCTCGTCGCCGACCGGAGTCTCCAGGCTGATGGCCTCCTGCGCGATCTTGAGAATCGACCGGACCTTGTCGGCCGACATCTCCATCTCTTCCGCGATCTCCTCCGGGCTCGGCTCGCGGCCATATTCCTGCACCAGCCGGCGGCTCGTGCGCACCAGCTTGTTGATCGATTCGATCATGTGCACCGGAATACGGATCGTCCGTGCCTGGTCCGCGATCGAGCGCGTGATCGCCTGCCGGATCCACCACGTCGCGTAAGTGCTGAACTTGTAGCCGCGGCGATATTCGAATTTGTCGACCGCCTTCATCAGGCCGATATTGCCTTCCTGAATGAGGTCGAGGAACTGCAACCCGCGGTTCGTGTATTTCTTGGCGATGGAAATGACGAGACGCAGATTCGCCTCCACCATTTCCTTCTTGGCGATGCGCGCCTCGCGCTCGCCCTTCTGCACCATGGCGACGATGCGGCGATATTCCTGAATGTCGAGGCCGGTTTCCGAGGCAAGCGTCTGGATCTCGTTGCGCAGATCCTTCACCTGGTCGCGCTCGTCCTTCGTGAAGCTCACCCAGCCCTTGCCCTTGAGGCGGCTGACGCGGCGGAGCCAGTTCGGATCGAGCTCATTGCCGAAATACTGTTTGAGGAATTCCTCGCGCGGCACGCCATGGCTCTCGGCGAGGCGCAGCAGGCGGCCTTCAAGGCCCATCAGCCGCTTGTTGATCGCATAGAGCTGCTCGACGAGCGACTCGATACGATTGTTGTTGAGCGAGAGGCTCTTCACCTCGTCGATCAGATCCGACGTCAGCTTCTGATATTTCTTTTCCTGCGCCGCCGGCATCTCCTCGCCCTTGAGCGCGAGTTCGACCTTCTGGTCCTGCAGCTTGCGGAGCTTCTTGTAGTCGGCGGCGATCTTGTCGAAGGTTTCAAGCACCTTCGGTTTCAGTTCCGCTTCCATCGCGGCGAGCGACATGTTGTTCTCGTCGTCGCCGTCTTCATCGACCTCTTCTTCCTCCGGCTCGATGCGGGGCGGCGCCTCGCCTGCAAGGGCTGCTTCCGAATGGTCGATCTTCTTCGCGTCGGGGCCTGCATAGGTCGCGTCGAGGTCGATGATGTCGCGGAGAAGAATCTTCCCCTCGTTCAGCTCGTCGCGCCAGATGATGATGGCCTGGAAAGTGAGCGGGCTTTCGCAGAGGCCAGCGATCATCGTCTCGCGGCCGGCCTCGATGCGCTTGGCGATGGCGATTTCGCCCTCGCGCGACAGAAGCTCCACCGAGCCCATCTCGCGCAGATACATGCGCACGGGATCGTCCGTGCGGTCGAGCGCCGTCGATGTGGTGGCCGTCGTGGCAACGGCTTTGCCCGTCGTCTCTTCTTCTTCCTCGTCGTCGGCGGCGTCGCCGCCATCCTGCTGCTCGTCCGCCTCGTCGTTCTCGACGACATTGATGCCCATTTCGGAGAGCATCGAGAGCGTGTCCTCGATCTGCTCGGACGAGAACTCCTCGGAGGGCAGAACCTTGTTCAGCTCGTCATAGGTGACGAAGCCGCGCGCCTTGGCGGCCTTGATCATCTTCTTGACCGCCGCATCCGACATATCGAGGAGCGGGCTGTCCTGCGATGTTTCGGGGGCTGCTTCCGGAGCTTCCTGTTCCGCCGTCTTGCTCGCCATTCACATTTTCTCCGCCATGACGGGCTGGCCGGCCGCTCCCTTTTGGGGAACCCGAAGGGCCGGCAGGCCCATTTCTCGATCCAGATAGGTCAGCCGCAGGAAAAGGACCAGAGCCGCGCATCGAAAGCGGTAAAAGACCGGATAGACATGCGGGCGGTCCCGAATGCCTGCGTCCAATCATTCCATCTGCTTTCAGCCTTCGCTTCCGGCGTCCCCTTCGCGGAACAAATTTCCGCAACCGCCCGAAGCCGCTCTGCCCTCGAAATCCCGCTTCTGACCGATCCCCGTTAAAATCCGATGCCGTCTGGACGGCCCGCCCAGACTAAAGCCCGTCTGCCGGTTCAGCGCGCTCAAGCTGCGCATGAATGGCCTGCAAACGGGCGAAATTCTCTTCCGTCATCTCTTCCGCGAGCGCGCGCTCGGCGGCCTTCAGTTCCGTTTCCAGCACGATCGCGCGCCGGTGCCTTGCAAGCGTATGAAGGAAGCCCGCCTCCGCTTCGTCCGGCGCGGCGTCGGGCCAGGCAAACCGGTCGCTTCTGAAGGCCGAACCGGCCTCCAGCCGCCGGGCGATATCCGCCAGATTCCTGCTCAGCAAATGGTCCTTCAGCGCTTCCCTTTCAAGAGGCGCATGGAGGGCCGCTATATCTATGATTTCATTGCGTAATCTGTCAAGCGCCGGGGTCCTGATCTCGATTCGCGAGATATCCTCTGCGTAATTCTCGAGAAGTTCCGGGTGGTTAAGCAGCGTCAGCAGCAAAAGCCCCTCGCGCCCCTGCTCTCCCGAAGCGCCGCTCGCCAGCGCCGAGCGCCGCAGTTCCGGCGTCACCGGCGGCATGTAGCTCTCGCCGCGGCCAAGGCCGCCCCGCCCGCGGACATTGCCCCGGCCGGCCCGCTGTCCTCCGAAAGCACCCTGAAAGCCGCCCCTGAAACCGCCCTGCCGGAAACCGCCGCCTTGCCGGGGCGCGCCGCCGAAGAACTTGCGCACCCGTTCGCGCAGCGCCTCGGCATAATGCGAGCGCACCTTCGGGTCGCCGATCGCCGCCACCGCCGCCTCGAGATCGGCTTCGAGCTTCGCGCGCCGCTCGGGCGTGTCCCATGCGCCGGTGGAGATTTCCTTTTCCCACAGCATGTCGGAAAGTGGCCGCGCCTTCGCCAGGATCGCGCGCATCGCCTCGCCGCCTTCCTCGCGCACGAGATCGTCCGGGTCTTTGCCTTCCGGCAGCAGCGCAAAGCGGAGCGAATAGCCGGGCTTCAGCATCGGCAAAACGCGCTCGACCGCGCGGTAAGCGGCGCGAAGCCCCGCCTTGTCCCCGTCGAAACAGAGGATGGGTTCGGGCGCCATGCGCCAGAGAAGCGCGATCTGCTCCTCGGTGAGCGCCGTGCCGAGCGGCGCGACGGCATGGTGTATGCCGCCCTGCGCCATCCCCACCACATCCATATAGCCCTCGACTGCGATGACGGTC
>JAHBYK010000101.1 GCA_019635965.1 Parvibaculum sp.
GAGCGGCCGGATGCCGAGCGGGTCGCGCGCGCCGATCAGCTTCTTGTTGGTCAGCGCCACCAGCGCATAGGCGCCCTGGATCTGGCCGAGCGCATCCACAAAGCGTTCCATCACGCGCGGCTTGCGGCTTCGCGCCACGAGCTGGAGGATCGTTTCCGTGTCGGAAGTGGACTGGAAGATCGCGCCATCGCGCACCAGCTCGTTGCGGAGCGTGATGGCATTGGTCAGGTTCCCGTTATGCGCCACCGCGAAGCCGCCGCCCCACAGATCGGCGAACAGCGGCTGCACATTGCGCAGGATCGTCTCGCCCGTCGTCGAATAGCGCACATGGCCCACCGCCATGTCGCCCTTCAGCCGGTCGATCATCTTGGCCGAGGAGAAATGATCGCCCACAAGCCCGAGCCGCCGCTCCGAATGGAAATGCTCGCCGTCATAGGCAACGATGCCCGCCGCTTCCTGGCCGCGATGCTGTAGCGCGTGGAGCCCGAGCGCCGTCAGCGCCGCCGCGTCCGGATGGCCGAATATGCCGAAAACGCCGCATTCCTCGCGCAGCTTGTCGCCATGGAGCTCGTCGTCGGTCAGGCAGAAGGGAGAGGCGTCCGGCAGCCGGGCGGATTTTGCCGCCGGGGCTGCAAGGGGGAGAGCGAGCTGCGTCTGGTCGTGCATTCCTGAAACTCCGGAATAATCAGGCATCTACTCCCCGGTATTCTCGAAAAGGCGGTCGAGCCCCTTTCGTTCGGAGGGGTTATACCCCGCTCCATTACCTCTGTCAGCGCCCGAATCCGGGGCCGGCCGGGCGGGTTCGGCGGGGGCCGGTGCGGCCTGCTGGCGCGGCGGCTCGCTTTGGACCGGTGGCGCCGGGCGGCTTGTTCTGGCGTTCCCCTCCTGCGGGGCGAGCGAAAACAGGAAGGCCGCCGTATCCTCCACCACGGTCCGCGTCTTGGCATTGCGGATCCAGTCCGGCTGGTCCTCCCGGTTCGGCACCAGCCAGGCGAAGAACAGATAGGCGACGGTGACGATCAGAAGTCCCCGCGCCAGCCCGAAAATGAAGCCGAGCGTCCGGTCGAGCATCCCCGCCCGGTCGTGTATTTCCATCAGCGAGCCCGACCAGCGCGAGGTCAGCGCCGCCGTCACGATATAGGCCGCAATGAAGATGCCGACGGCCGCCACCGCCGCCGCCAGCCAGGCTGGCGAAATCACATCGGCCACGACGGGCGTCAAATAGGGAAACAGCCACAGCGCCGCAAGCGCGCCCACCACCCAGGCGAGAATCGACAGCACTTCGTTGGTGAAGCCGCGCAGCATCGCCAGCATGCTCGAAACGAGCAGAACGCCGATCACGATGATGTCGAACAGGGTCACGTCAAACTCCCGGCAGCTTGTGTCAGCCTATCACAGATCGGCCTTCCGCTTGGCTGCGGCGGCCCGGCCTTCGCCAGCCGCCAGATGCGCTATTAGCCCCGCAAGGTCCGAAATTTCCGTGAACGATAGCGCCGCCGGGCCCCGGGTCCGGGCCGCCCCGGCGGGCAGGATCGCCCGTGAAAACCCCAGCTTTTCCGCCTCTTTCAGCCTGGCATCCATCTGGCTCACGGGCCGGATCGCGCCGGAAAGGCTGATTTCGCCGAAAATGACGCAATCGGGCGGCAGGGGTGCCCCCGTGATCGAGGAAATCAGCGCCGCCGCCACCGCAAGATCGGCCGCCGGCTCGTTGATTCTGAGCCCGCCCGCCACATTGAGGTAAACATCCTGCCCCGCGAGCGACAGGCCGCAGCGCGCTTCGAGCACGGCAAGCACCATCGAAAGCCGCCCGCTGTCCCAGCCGACCACCGCCCGGCGCGGCGTGCCGAGCGTGCTCTGCGCCGTCAGCGCCTGGATTTCCACGAGCACCGGCCGCGTCCCCTCGATCCCGGCAAACACGGCCGAGCCGCTCGTCCCCCCGTCGCGCTCGCCGAGGAACAGGGCGGAAGGGTTCGGCACTTCGGCCAAGCCCTTTTCGCCCATTTCGAACACGCCGATCTCGTTTGCCGGGCCGAAGCGGTTTTTCACCGCGCGCAGGATGCGGAACTGGTGTCCGCGTTCGCCCTCGAAATAGATCACCGCATCGACCATGTGTTCCACGACGCGCGGTCCCGCAATCTGCCCTTCCTTGGTCACATGGCCGACAAGGATGATCGCGGTGTTGGTCTTCTTGGCAAAGCGCACCAGCTCCTGCGCCGAGGCGCGCACCTGCGCCACGGTGCCGGGCGCGGAGTCCAGTGTGTCGGTCCACATGGTCTGGATCGAGTCGATCACCACCGCGTCCGGCGCCTTGCCGCTTTCGAGCGTGCCGATGATGTCCTTCAGGTTCGTCTCCGCGCCAAGCTCCACCGGTGCGTCCGCAAGGCCGAGCCGGCGCGCCCGCATCCTGACCTGCGCAATCGCTTCTTCGCCGGAGATGTAGACGACCGAATGTCCGCGCCCCGCCAGCGCCGCCATCACCTGCAACAGCAATGTCGATTTGCCGATGCCCGGATCGCCGCCAATGAGGAGCGCCGATCCCGGCACCAGCCCGCCGCCCGTCACCCGGTCGAATTCGCCAAGCCCCGTCACATAGCGCGGCGGCTCCGCGCTCTCGCCGCTCATCGACACGAGTTCGATCTTGCGGCCCTTGCCCTTGAGCGCCTTCGCGGCGGGCCCCGCGCCGATGCCGCCTGCCGTTCCCGCTTCCTCGACGATCGTGTTCCACTCGCCGCAGCTCTCGCATCGTCCCGCCCAGCGCGGCGTCACCGCGCCGCAGGACTGGCAGACATATGTGCGGGAAAGGCGGGCCATCGGCTGTTCAGGTTTCTCTCTAATAAATATGTCATTGCCGGGCTCGACCCGGCAATCCAGGGGTCGCTTGCGCCGTGCTTGCCGCTCTGCACCCCCGGGTCAGGCCCGCGTGTGACAGAACAAGCAGATCAAGGCTTCAGCACTTCCATCTGGATCGGTCCTTCCGCGCGGCCGTGAATGAACTGATCCACAAATTCGTTTCCGCTCGCATCGACTTCCGCGCGCGTGCCCGACCAGATGATCTTGCCCTTGTAGATCATGGCGACGCGGTCGGCGATCTTGCGCACGCTCGCCATGTCATGCGTGATCGAAAGCGTCGTCGCGCCGAGTTCCTTCACGCTGCTGACGATAAGGCCGTTGATGACATCCGCCATGATCGGGTCGAGGCCCGTCGTCGGCTCGTCGAAAAAGATGATCTCGGGTTCCGTCGCAATGGCGCGGGCGAGGCCGACGCGCTTCTGCATCCCGCCCGAAAGCTCCGCCGGATAAAGCTCGCCCACTTCCGCGCCGAGCCCCACCTTGGCGAGCTTCTCGATGGCGATGTCCTTCGCCTTTTTGCGCGGCATCTTGCGGCCCTGAATGAGCCCGAAGGCGACATTCTCCCAGACCGGCAGGCTGTCGAACAGCGCCGCGCCCTGAAACAGCATCCCGAACTTGCGCAGCGTCTTCTCGCGCTCGCCCGAATCCATCTTCAGCACG
>JAHBYK010000102.1 GCA_019635965.1 Parvibaculum sp.
GCCGATCCTTCCGAAAAAGGATGGCAGCGGTCATCCGGCCATCTGACCCCCTGCACATGAGCCCAAAGGCACCCTGCGTCAAGGTGCTTGCACTTTCGCGCCGGAGACCCGACATAGGCCGGAACACACAACACCCAAGGGAGGACAAACATGAAGGCCGCCGTCTATTACGAAAACGGACCGCCCGGCGTGTTCAGATACGAAGACGTGGCAGATCCCGTCTGCCCGCCGGAAGGCATCGTCATCGAGGTGGAATCCGTCTCGATCGAGGGCGGCGACACGCTGAACCGCGCCCGCGGTGCCCTTCATTCGGTGCCGCATATCGTCGGCTATCAGGCTGCCGGCACCATCATCGAGGTCGGTCCGCAGGTGACGAACCTGAAGCCCGGCCAGCGCGTGACGACCGTCAACATGTTCGGCTCGCACGCCTCGCGCCGCGCCGTGTTCGCCGCCACCGCCTGGCCCGTGCCCGACAGCATGGATATCCGCACCGCCTCCGCGATCCCCGTCCCTTTCGGCACGGCACATGATTGCCTTTTCGAGTTCGGTCATCTGAAGCGCGGCGAAACCGTGCTCGTTCAGGCCGGCGCGAGTGCCGTCGGCCTTGCCGCGATCCAGCTTGCAAAACGCGAAGGCGCCACCGTCATCGCCACCGCATCGAGCGAGGAAAAGCTCGAAAGGCTGCGTGAATTCGGCATGGATCATGGCATCAACTACCGCACGCAGGATCTTGTCGCCGAAGTGAAGCGCCTGACGGACAACAAGGGCGTGGATGTCGTCGTCGATCCCGTTGGCGGCCCGACGCTGCAGAAATCCATCCTCGCGCTCGGCTATCGCGGCCGCGTCTCGACGGTCGGCGATGCCGGCCGCGAAGCGGCACTGATCGACCTGTCGACATTGCGGGCGGGCAACCAGTCCGTCACCGGCGTTTTCCTCGGCGCGGAAATCTTCACGCCGCGCGTCCACGGCAATATCGCCCGGATGATCGAGGAAATCGCGAAAGGCGAATTGAAAGTCGTGCTCGACAAGGAATTCGCCCTGAAGGATGCCGCCGCGGCACACGAATACATTGAAAGCCGCAAGGCCTTCGGCCGCGTGACGTTGAAGCCTTAAGCCCTGGCGGCTTCGAGAAGGCGGCGGAGCGTGGCAACGGTGGAAACATCTGCCACCCCGTCGACCCTCTCGGGCCGGAAATGACGCTGGAATGCCGTCACCACGGCTTCCGTCGCCTCGTCATAACGGCCCAGCACCTCGATGCCGTAGCCGTAATCGCCCAGCATGAATTGCAGCTCGGCGACCGTATCTCCGCGATCGCCTTTCCGAAGGCCCGGACCCTCGATGACGGGCTCGGGGCTAACCCAGAGCCCGATACCGGCGCGCGCGAGCCGCGCCCAGTCGAACCACTCGCCGGGATCCGCCTTCCGCCCCGGCGCGATATCCGAATGGCCGAGCACACGGCGCGGCGCAATGGGATGGCGCGAAAGAATGTCCCGGCACAGCGCCTCCACGGCACGCATCTGGATGTCGGGATAAGGCGGCGAACCGAACTCATGCCCGCCATTCGCGATCTCGATGCCGATGGAGCAACCGTTGATATCGCTCTCGCCCGCCCAATGGCCGACACCCGCATGCCAGGCGCGCAGATGTTCAGGCACCATGCGGATGATCCGACCCGCCTCGTCGACCAGATAATGCGAAGACACTTTCGCCGCCGGATCGCAGAGACGCGCCACAGCCGCCTCCGCGCTCGCCATGCCCGTGTAGTGAAGAAGCAGAATATCGGGCCGACGTCCTTCGGGACGTTCGTTGAAATTCGGCGAAGGCCGTTCGATCACGGCGAGAGACATCAGAACCCCGTATCCACGATGCGCTTCTGCCGGATCGACACGATGAGCACGCCGGTCAGCGCGATACCCGCGCCTATTATCATACGGGTGGTAAGCACTTCGCCAAGCAGCAGCACGGCGAAGAATACCGTGAAAATCGGCGAAAGCAGCGTCAGCGGCGCCGTCTGCGTCACCTCATAGCGTTGCAGCAGGTAGTAGATACCCGCATGGCCGACAAGGCTCGAGGCGAAGGCGACATAGAAGACACCTGCCCATTGCAGCAGGTTCGCCGTCATGACGAGTTCCGGCACATTGCCCTCCAGGGCGAGCGATGCGCCCAGCATCAGGGGTGCGGCCGCCACCGCAATCCACGCCTGAAGCTCGAAAACCCCCACATTCTTCAGCTGGCGCTGATAGATCGTACCGACCGAGCCGACCAGCGCCGATGCGACGACGAAAAGCACGCCGTCGATATAGGTGAAGACAGCCGGGTCGAAGCTGATGACCATGACACCGAGAAACGACAGCGAAATGCCGAGCCAGCGCCGCCAGTGCACCTCTTCCTTGAGGAAGACGATGGACATGATGGTGGCGAAAGGCACACCGAGCTGGCTCGTCACGGCGACGACCGAGGCATTCGAAAGCGCAAGACCCAGGAAGAAGAAGCCGAAGCCCACCGGCCCCGCACAAAGCGCGATGATGATGACTTCCTTCATCCGCCCCCGATGAATTTTCAGGAACGGGAAGAGCACCAGCACGATCAGCGTGAAACGCAGTGCCGCAAAGAGCAGCGGCGGGAAATGCTCGAGCGACACTTTCGCGGCGACCAGCGCGAAGCCCCAGATCAGATTGATGAGGACCATGAAGCCCAGATGGAGGGGGGTCATCTCGAAACCGCGGGAAATCCGGCAGCCGGGCGCCGCAGGATGGTTGTGATTTTGCCTGTGTTAGCCCAACGGCGCCGGGGCGGCTAGAGCCGGAAACGAATAAAAACCGGGGCGGCCCTCATGCCGCGATCCCCCTCGCCTTCACGATCCGGTCATAGGCGACATTGATCGCAGCGAGCTTTTCATTGGCGATGGTGACAAGCTCGGGCGGCACCCCACGCGCAATCAGCGTATCGGGGTGATTTTCGCGCACGAGGCGGCGATAGGCCTTTTTCAGGTCCTCGTCGGAAATATCGGGCGTGATGCCGAGCACAAGATAAGGGTCGCCCTTCTCCTGACCGAGATGGCTCGCGCGGATGCGGGCAAACTCGATCTCCGAAAAGCCGAAAATATCGGCCACGGTCCGCAGATATTCGAGCTCCTGCGGATGCACATGCCCATCCGCCTTGGCGATATGGAACAGCGCATCCATCACGTCTTCGAGGATCGCCGGCTTGCCGCGATAGATGCGCGCGACCTGCCGCGCATAGGCCTCGAAGCCCGCCACATCCTGCTGCGCCACCTTGTAGACGCGCGCGACATTCTTGGCCTCGCCGGGCGGAATCTTGAAGATTTCCTCGAAGGCGCGGACTTCGGAATCCGTCACTTCGCCATCGGCCTTCGCCATCTTGGCCGACAGCGCAATCAGCGCCACT
>JAHBYK010000103.1 GCA_019635965.1 Parvibaculum sp.
TGGTCCCGCATAGGAGATTCTCCCGTCAAATGGGGCAACAATTTGAGCATCAGGACGTGTCGAAATGGTTATTCCCTGCGTCTTTCCGCCGCTCTGGGTCTCGCTGCCATAGGTTTTGATGATGGCGCCGGCCGCAGGCGGCCGGATTAACCCCTTGGCGTCCGAGAAGAGCCGCGACGAGGGCGCTGCGGGCGCCGTCACCGGGGGGCGGAGCATGGCATATTCGCGGGTGGCGGGGGTTTGCGCGGCGGGCGCCGGTTTCGCGGCTTCCGCGGCTGCCGGTGCCGGGCGGCTGGCGGGGTCGGGCCGGGCGGCGGGCAGGCGGCTCGCGGCATCGGCCTCGAGCCGGGCAATCAGGTCTGACAGGTCGGTTGCCTGGCGCGACAGCGCCTCCGCGCGGGCCTGTTCCGAGCGTGCTTCCCGGGTCAGCTTTTCCTGCAGCGCCACCTGCCGGTCGAGCAGGGTTTGCAGCTCGCGCCGCTCCGCATCGAGCGAGGTCTGGGTGGCTGCGAGCGTCACACGTTCGTCGAGAATACCCTGCCGCAGCGCCGCGAGCTGTTCCAGCCTTTCGCGCAGGTCCTTCGCATCGGCCTGAAGTTCCGGCACGACGGCGCCGAGCAGCAGGGCGGAGCGGAGCGAGGCCAGCGCATCGTCGGGCCGCACGGCAAGGGCGGGCGGCGGGTGCCGGTCGAGGCGCGTCAGCGCGGCCAGCAGATCGGCCATCTCGTCGTGCCGCTTTGCGAGTTGCGCGGTCAAGACTGCTTCCGCGCCGGTCAGTCCCTGAAGGCGCGCTTCCGAGTCCGAGACATCGGCCTCAAAGGCCTGAACACGGGCTGCCGTTCCGATCAGCTTGCGGCGCAACGCCTCCGCTTCGGCGCGGGCGGCGGCGGCCTGCCGTTCAAGCTCGAGCTGGCGCTCGCGCGTCGTTTCGACCTCGCGTTGCAGCGTGTCGAGATCGCCCGGCTCCATCGTTTCCGCATGGGTTGCGAGCGGCGCAAACGAAATCAGCCCGGCAAGGGTGAGGGCAGCGATATGGCGGCGCTCAGGCACCGACCGCATCGCGCTGTTCGGCAGGCAGCAGCAGCGACCGCCCGTTCATCTCCGCAGGCGCGCCGATGCCGAATAGATGGAGCAGCGTCGGCGCGACATCGGCAAGGCTGCCGCCGCGCGCCAGCGTCGCCTTCCGGTCGCCGCCCGCCATCACGAAAGGCACGGCTGCTGCGGTCGTGCGGCGGTTGGGCGTTCCCCGGTCGGGATCCGTCATCCGTTCCGCCTTGCCATAGGTGCCGCAAAGAATCAGCATGCCGCCCTTCTTGTCGATCTGCGCCGCGATCTTGCCGAGGCATTTGTCGATCGCTTCCACGGCATTCACGGTCGTCTTGAGATTTCCCGTCCGGCCAAGCACTGCCGCATTCGGAAAACCGACCGTCATCATGTCATGCTCGCCTTTTTTCAGGGCGTCGAGCAATTCATTTGTGAGCGTCGCGGCGGCAAGCTCGGGCTTGCGCTCGATCTGCGATGCGGGCGGCGTATCGGTCACGAGGATCGTCTCGCCCGGAAAGAGCGCCGCCGCGCCGCCGCGCAGCATGTTGGACATGGCCGTTTCGGCGATGCTTTCGCAAAGCGTGAGCTGGCGCAGGCCCGCCTCCGAGAGAAGTCCCGCAAGGCTCGGGCGGAAGGAAATCGCTTCGAATAGCGGCTTTGCCTCGACGGGCAGCGGATTGGCGAGCTTCACCAGCGTGTAGACGCCGGCAAGGGCCGGCGGCTTGCCCGCGAGCCCTTGCGAAGCCGGGTCCGTCAGCGCCGCGATCAGCGCATGGCCATGATCGGGTTGCAGATTGACGAGCAGCACCGCGTCGTCCTGACGGATGCCGCGATAGGCGCTGCCGAGACGCGGCGGCACGCGGTCGTCGTCCAGCCCCTTGCGGTAACATTCGTCGAGATAGGCGGTTGGATATTCCGTATACGGTGCATCTGCCTGCGCGATCGCGCGCCAGGCGGTGGCAAGCGCGGCCGGATCGCCGCCCTCGTCGAAACCGTGGCTCCGCCCGAAGACACTGCCGAGTTCGGCATGTTCGGCGCCCGATATGTCGTCGAGAAATTCCTGCAAATGGCCGATACCCGCCTGCGGCTGCGCATCCTGCCCGTCCATCACGGCATGAACCCAGACCTTCACGCCTTCATGGCTCAGAAGCGCGGCAAGCACGGCCATGTAGTGCTGGTAGCCCGCGATCCGCGACGGCGTCACCATGCCGATGAGGTGCACCGCGCCACCAAGCGGACGCACCCGCGCGATCAGCTCGCGCAGCACAGGATGGTTCTCGATGCCGCCGGCGCCGCCGCCTGAAAAGGCGCGGGCGATCCGTGTGGCGGGCGGCTCCACCGCGCGCCCGGCGCCAAGCGCCGCATAGGCCGCCTGCATGTGGCCGGGCTGCCCCGGCGGCAGGCCCAGCGCCTCTCCATAGGCGGCAAGTTCGGTACGCGGCCAGGTGGCGGCAAGGCGGTCATAGATCGGCGTACGCGCAAGGGCGATGGCATTGCCGTCGCGCTCTCCGCGGATTCCCCAGCCGTCCAGAAGGGCAAGGACGAGGGGTTTGACGCCGGATTTTGCACTCATGATGGAATTGAATGTCCGTCTGGCCTTTGGATGCGCGAATCGCGGCATCCGCTTTGCGCCACGCAAACTAGTGCAAGGCCCGGAACGTGTCCACTTGATGACGAACCATAATCAGGAGCGATGGTAGGGGTGCCCTGCAAGGATCGTGACGGCGCGGTAGAGCTGTTCGGCCAGCAGCACGCGCACCAGCATGTGGGGCCAGGTCATCGCGCCGAAAGACATGATGTGGCTGGCCTTCTCGCGCACCGCCGGGGCAAGGCCGTTCGCGCCGCCGATCACGAAAGCAAGGTCCGGCACGGCATTGTCGCGCCATTCGCCGAGACGGCGCGCAAAGACCTCGCTCGTTTCGTTCTTCCCGCGTTCGTCCAGCGCAACGATGGTGGCCCCTTTCGCGGCGGCAAGCAGCAGCTCCGCCTCCCGCGCCATAAGCTGCGGCGCATCGAGCTTGCGCCGTTCCTCGATCTCGCTCACCGGCCCGGCGGAAATGCCGATGGCGCGGCCTGTCGCGTCGAGGCGGGAGAGATAGTCGTCAATGAGGAGCTTTTCGGGGCCGGGCCTCAGCCGTCCAGCCGCGCAGATGTGAACGCGCATAAGATGCCTCTCCGGCGAGGCCGGATATTTTCAGCGCAGATGGGAGAAGCCGCGGGCGCGCCG
>JAHBYK010000104.1 GCA_019635965.1 Parvibaculum sp.
GGACGGTGTGCCGGTGGTCATGTGCCACGGCTTCCCGGAACTCGCCTATTCATGGCGTCATCAGCTTCCCGCCATCGCAGGCGCGGGATTTCGCGCCATCGCGCCGGACATGCGCGGCTACGGCAATACCGGCGGCCCGAAAGGCGAGGACGCGATCCCGCTCTATGACATTGCCCATCTGACGGACGATCTTGCCGGGATGCTCGATGCGCTCGGTCTCGACAAGGCGATCTTCGCCGGTCACGACTGGGGCGGCATGGTTGTCTGGCAGATGGCGCTGCGTCATGCCGACCGCGTCGCGGGCGTCATCGGCGTCAACACGCCGTTCATTCCGCGCGGGCCGATGGACCCGATCGCCGCGATGCGCATGGCCTTCGGCGAGGACATGTACATCGTGTTCTTCCAGAAATACGGCGTGGCGGAAGCGATCTTCGACAAGGATGTCGCCCGCTCCATGCGCTTCTGGTACCGCAAGAGCGCGATGAAGCTCGCCGACTACGACAAGCTGCCCGCAGACCAGAAGAACCTCTCCTTCACCAAGAGCTTCGAGAGCGACGAAAGCACCTGGCCGGGCGAGCAGCTTCTGAACGCGGAAGAACTCGCCTACTACACGAGGCTCTTCGAGAAGTCGGGCTTTGTGGGCGGCATCAACTGGTATCGCAACTTCACCCGCAACTGGCAGATCACCGAAGGCCAGACCGAGAAGGTGACGGCCCCGGCGCTGATGATTTCGGCCGCCGACGACATCGTGCTCCGCCCGGAAATGACCATCGGCATGGAGCAATATGTGCCGGACCTCGAAAAGCATGTGATCGCCGATTGCGGCCACTGGACCCAGGCGGAAAAGCCGGCGGAACTGAACGCGCTCATGGTGGACTGGCTGAAGCGCCGCTTCGGCTGAACCGGGGGAACCGGAACCACGGAAGGACAAGGGCTGGAGCCGCGCGCTCCGGCCCTTTTCACACCGGCGATGGCGCGCAGGCCCTGCTGCAAAACATGCCGTCTGCTGCTAGACTTATGGCGATTTCGCAGCTTCCTGACAGCCAGCCATGCCATCGAACTCCGCCCGCGATCAGGCCGCCCTGCTCTTTGCCAACGAGACCTTCTACCGGGCTTTTGCGGACCGCGACACCACACTCATGAGCGCGGTCTGGGCCGACAGGGAACCCGTGACCTGCCTCCATCCCGGCTGGCCGCCCGTCGAGGGGCGCGACGCCGTGCTGCAAAGCTGGCACGCGATACTGACCGGCCCCGCAAGCCCCGACATTCAATGCCTCCATGCCAAGGCAGGCATCCACAAGGACACGGGGCTTGTGATCTGCTATGAGCGGATCGGACAGGACTTCCTGCTTGCGACCAATGTATTCATCCGCAGCGGCAATGGCTGGCTCATGATTCACCATCAGTCGGGACCGGCGCCGGATCCGGCCGTCAATTCTCCGCCGCCACGGCGCAGCATCAACTGACCAGGGGCATTGCTTACATTCTTGTTAGCGGGTTGTTGCACCGCGGCGAACCCGATATGATCCGCGCGGCTCGGCGCGCATCGCAGCGCACGGGCCTTCACTGTCTGGCCCATCACAATGACGCCCGTAAGGGCAATCCGAATGGGTCCGGGTTCGCGCCCGTCCATGGGAGCCCCGGACGGTAACCCCTTGTTGCGGGGGGACCGCACGGACAAACGAGGTTAGAGAGGATTTGAGGCATGTCGCAGGTGCTGGAGCGGAATGTGGCCGCTGACACGAAGCTGGAAGAGCCGCTTGCCGAGCGCCGCGCGCCGGACGGACCGCGCCTTGCAGCGATCAAGGGCGACCGCCCCCTGCGCATCCTCCTGCCGAGCTACCGCTCCAATCCGACGACAGGCGGCCAGGGCGTCTATATGCGCCACATCGCCAAGGCGCTTGTCGAGCTTGGCCACCAGATCGACGTGATCTCCGGCCCGCCCTATCCCGAACTCGATCCGCGCGTGCGGCTCATCAAGCTGCCCTCGCTCGACCTCTATGCGAACCCGCATCCGATCCGCTCGATCCGTCCCTGGATGTTCGCTTCGCCCATCGACCTCTTCGAATGGTGGAGCCATGCAACGGGCGGCTTCTCCGAGCCCTATACATTCGGCGAGCGCATGGCGCGCTATGTCCGCGGGACTCTCGACGACTACGACATCTGTCACGACAACCAGACGCTGTGCTGGGGCCTGCTGAAGATGCGCGACATGGGGCTGCCCGTGGTCGGCACGATCCATCACCCGATCACCATGGACCGCCGCATCGACATCGAACATGCGAAGACGCTGAAGCTGAAACTCCTCAAGCGCCGCTGGTATTCCTTCCTCAATATGCAGATCAAGGTAGCGCGCCAGCTCGATCCGCTGATCGTGGTATCGGAGAGCACGCGGCGCGACGTGGCGCGCGAGTTCGGGGTCGATATTTCCAAGACGCGGCTTGTGCTGCATGGCATCGACCACATCCAGTTCCGCCCCATGCCGGAGGTGAAGCGCCGCGACGACCTCATCGTCGCCTGCGCCAGCGCCGATGTGCCGCTCAAGGGGCTGATCTATCTGATCCGCGCCTATGCCATGCTGCTCAAGACGCGGCCGAACCTGAAGCTCAAGGTGATCGGCCGTCTGCGCGAGGGCAATACGTCGGACGAGCTGCGTGCGCTCGGCATCATGGACAAGGTTGAATTCGTCGGCGGCATCACCGATGACGACATCACCCGCATCTACAATGAGGCGACGATCGCCGTTTCGCCGTCGGTCTATGAGGGCTTCGGCTTTCCCTGCGGCGAAGCGATGTCCTGCGGTACGCCGGTGATTGCGACGAATGGCGGCTCGCTGCCCGAGGTCGTCGGCGACGCGGGCATCGTGGTGCAGCACTCCAATCCGCCGGCACTGGCGCAAGCCATTGCCGCGATGCTCGACGATCCCGAGATGCGCGCCCGCTATGGCCAGGCCGGCCGCGAGCGCATTCTCGCCAAATTCAAATGGGAACGCGCGGCGCGCGAATGTGTGGACGTTTACAGGCAGACGATAGCAGATGCAGACAATCGACTTGAACGTGCTCGGGCTTAAGGACGGCCAACGCGCGCTCGACCTCGGTTGCGGCGCGGGACGGCATGT
>JAHBYK010000105.1 GCA_019635965.1 Parvibaculum sp.
GCCCTGAATGGCGGCCATGAGTTCCATGCGGTTGTTGGTCGTCGCGGGCTCGCCGCCGCACAGCTCCTTCTCATTGCCCTTGTAGCGCATGAGCACGCCCCAGCCGCCGGGGCCCGGATTGCCCGAACAGGCACCGTCCGTATAAAGATCGACCGTGTCGCTCATGCGTCGAGCCCGTAACCGGCGGGCGAGGCGACGCTGCGGTGGAAGCGGAGCCGGATCAGATATTCCTTCGGATTCTTCGGCCGCACGAAGGCGCCCGGCGGATGGTTGATCCAGTCATAGAGCCGCGTCAGCAGGAAACGCATCGCCGAGCCGCGCGCGAGAAGCGGCAGCGCCGCAAGCTCCGCCGCGCCGAGGGGCCGCACCTGCGCATAGGCCTGAAGCAGCCCCCGCGCCTTGGTGATGTTGAACGAGCCGTCGATCTCGAAGCACCAGGCATTAAGACAGATGGCGAGGTCATAGGCGAAGGCGTCGTTGCAGGCGAAATAGAAGTCGATGAGGCCGGACAGCCGGTCGCCGATGAAGAACACATTGTCGGGAAAGAGATCGGCATGGATGACGCCGGACGGCAGGTTGCGCGGCCAGTCGCGCTTCAGTTCGGCAAGCTCGCGGTCGAGCTCCTGCGCGAGCCCCGGCATGTAGCCGTCGATGCCCGAACGGCAGGAATCGAACAGCGGCCCCCAGCCATCGACATTGAGCGCATTGGGGCGCGTGAGCGCGAAGCCCTCGCCCGCCAGATGCATCCGCGCGAGCGCCGCGCCCACCTCGACGCAATGGCGCGGCTGCGGCCGGCGCACATGCACGCCTTCGAGAAAGCTGATAATGGCGGCGGGCCGCCCGGCAAGCTCGCCCAGCATCTCGCCCTTGCGGTTGCGGATCGGCGTCGGGCAGGTGATGCCATGTTCCGCGAGGTGATTCATGAGCCCGAGAAAGAAGGGCAGGTCGCCCGCCGCCACGCGCTTTTCATAGAGTGTCAGGAAATAGATACCCTTGCCGGTGTGCAGCATGTAATTCGAGTTCTCGACGCCTTCCGCGATCCCCTTGTAGGAGAGAAGGCTGCCGATCTCGTAATTGGCGAGAAAGGCTTCAAGCTCTTCGTCGGGTACTTCCGTGTAGACGGCCATCTCTCCCCCGTCAGCCTGCGAGCGCGCGCGGCAGCTTGAACTGCACGGATTCGCGGGCGGCGGAGGTTTCCTCCACCGTCACCTCGAAACGCTCGCGGAAGGCGGCGATGACTTCCTCGACCAGCACATCGGGCGCGCTGGCACCGGCGGTGAGGCCGACGCTTTTCACATCGCCAAGCGCGGCCCAGTCGATGTCGCTCGCACGCTGAACGAGCGCCGCGTAGCGGCAGCCCGCGCGCTCGGCAACTTCGACAAGCCGCATCGAGTTCGACGAATTGGGCGCGCCGATGACGAGCACGGCCTCGGCGCGCGGCGCGATCGCCTTCACCGCTTCCTGCCGGTTCGTCGTTGCATAACAGATGTCTTCCTTGTGCGGACCGGCAATCGAGGGGAAGCGGCGGCGCAGGACGGCAACGATTTCCGCCGTGTCGTCGACGGAGAGCGTGGTCTGGGTGACGAAGGCGAGTTTCGACGGGTCGGCGGGCGAGAAGGCTTCGGCATCCGCCACCGTTTCGATGAGCTTCACCGCGCCGTCCGGCAACTGTCCCATCGTGCCGATCACTTCGGGGTGGCCGGCATGGCCGATCAGCAGGATTTCAAGGCCGCGCGCATGGAGCCGCTCGGCCTCGACATGGACCTTGGAAACGAGCGGGCAGGTGGCATCGAGATAGAAGAGGTCGCGCGCCTTCGCATCCTCGGGCACGGATTTCGGAACGCCATGCGCGGAGAAGATGACCTTCGCGCCTTGCGGCACCTCGTCCAGTTCCTCGACGAAAACGGCGCCCTTGCGCTCCAGCTCCTCCACGACATAGCGGTTATGCACGATCTCGTGACGGACATAGACGGGCGGGCCGTATTTCTCGATGGCGAGTTCGACGATCTGGATCGCCCGGTCCACGCCCGCGCAGAAGCCGCGCGGACTTGCCAGCAGCAGCGTGAGAGGGGGCTTCAGCTTTGTCTCGCTCATGTCTTTCGCTCGCAGGCGCCGGCGGCCCGCTTGTCCAGCTTGTGAGTCCCGGTCCGCTCCGATAGAGTTTCGGCGCCGGAAAGGCGCTGCCTGACCTTGCATAACTCTATGAATTGCAAGGCTTTAGGGGCTATCCACGACCGGTAATAGAGGGGTCTGCCGAAGGAAAGTCAAGAAAGCCTGCCGCCGCCAAGAGGCCCCGCCCAGCCAACAGATCGAGTGACCCATATGCCGCTTCCGACCGAGCTTTGCCGCCTGCCGAATTTCCGCTCCCGTTTCCGGGGTGCCGTTGCGCCCGTGGTGGCGGCCATGGCCGCACTCGCACTTGCCGGATGCAGCTCGATCGGCGGCATGTTCGGCGACGATACGCAGAAGGGCGGCACGACGCAGTATCCCTGCCCGCAGGTCGGGGTGCTCCAGGGCACGGATCACATCACGCTGGTGCGCGGCGCGGGGACCGATCCGAGGGATGTGATGGCCAAGGCCGAAATCGGCCGCGTCACCTCGAGATGCGAATACAACCTCAGCGATTCGACCATCACGGTCGATATTGCCTTTGATGGCATCGCCGAACTCGGGCCGGCCGCCACCTCACGCGACCTGGTGCTCGATACTTTCGTTGCCGTGACGCGCCGTTACAACGCCTTCGACAACAAGAAGGTCTATCAGGTGCCGGTGACATTCGAGCCGGGCATGAACCGGATGCGCTTCGTGAAAACCGTGGACGGCACGGTGATCCCCTATGGCGGCGAGGCGGATGGCCGGATTTACCAGATCCTGATCGGCTTCCAGCTCACCCAGCAGCAACTGGACTACAACCGGACCGTGCCCTACACCCCGATCCGCTGAGGGTTTTATCCCCGGAAATCGGCGGTTTTCCGGCCTTTCCGGGGCGATCCCGTTTGACTCTCGCGGGGCGGGACATATTATCCCCCCTACACAGACGAACTCTGCGGGAGAGACCGGAACCCGGCCCCTTGGGCCAT
>JAHBYK010000106.1 GCA_019635965.1 Parvibaculum sp.
AGCTTTCCCGTGTATGCCCAAGATTGCGGGGCGCTTCAAGGCCAATATCCGTTCCTGCCCTGCCGCGCGCCGCAATTTTCAGCCGTCAGCCCTTCGGCTTGGGCTTGCCGTGATAGCGGATCAGCCCTTCCTGCGCTACCGAGGCGACGAGCTTGCCATCCCGTGTATAGATCGAGCCCCGGTTCAGCCCGCGCGCGCCCGAGGCGCTCGGACTGTCCTGCGTATAGAGCAGCCAGTCGTCGGTGCTGAACGGCCCGTGAAACCACATCGCATGATCGAGGCTCGCCGACTGGAGCTTCCCCGAAACCCAGCTCACGCCGTGCGGACGAATGCAGGTATCGAGCAGCGTCATGTCCGAGGCATAGGCGAGAATGCACTGATGCAGCGGGATATTGTCGCCGACGCTCTTCCGTGCCCGGAACCAGACATGCTGCAAAGGCTCCATAGGTGCCGGGTCGATATAGTCCTGCGGGTTCACCGGCCGGATCTCGATGGGCCGCGGCCGCTGGAAATGCTTGGCGATCTCTGGCGGCAGCTTGTCGGCGATCGCCTTGCGCAACTCCCGTTCGCTCGCCAGATCCTCGGGCATCGGCACATCCGGCATGTCGAACTGATGTTCGAAACCTTGCTCCGGTACCTGGAATGATGCCGCCAGATTGAAAATCTGCTTGCCGTGCTGGATCGCAACCACGCGCCGCGTGGTGAAGCTCTTGCCGTCGCGCGAGCGGTCCACCTCATAGACGATCGGCACTTTCGGATCGCCCGGACGGATGAAATAGGCATGCAGCGAGTGGCAGACCCGTTCCTCGACCGTCCGGTAGGCGGCTACAAGCGCCTGTCCGATCACCTGGCCGCCGAAGACTCGCTGCCAGCTCACATCGGGGCTATGGCCGCGGAACAGATTTTCCTCGATCCGCTCCAGATCGAGCAGATCGACCAGATCCTCGACGGACTTCTCATCCTCTTTGGGGGACGTGTCGCTCATGGCCACTCCAGACAGGGAAAGGAACATGGCGAAGCGATTTTCCGTCGCGGCAGCGGCGCAAATCGGCTTCGCGGATCGCGGGAACATAGAACATTTTGCAGCGGAGTCGATGCCACGATTTCGCAGGCGCGAAAGAAGCTGCGGGCGGTGGCCGGGGCCCTGTCCGCCGATAGGCGGATGCCGTCAAATCAGGCACATCGCGGTGCGGACGGCACCTGCGGAAAGCCGGATTTATAAAATTATTTCAATGAGTTACTGGCTGGCCAGCCATTCGCGGGCCTGGCGCTGCGCCTCGGCGATCTGCGCCGGGGACATTTCGGCCGCCAGTTCCGCCCGGCAGCTTCTTGCCGCGTCGCTTCCCTTCATCGCCGCCAGGTTGAACCACTTGTGCGCGGTGACCAGATCGACTTCCACCCCATGGCCCGTCGAGTACATCAGGCCGAGATTATAAAGTGCCTCTCCCTTGCCGCCCTCCGCCGCAAGGTCGTTCTTCTCGAAACTCTCGAGTTGCATGCGAGCCATTTGCCCACTCCTCAGATCGCGGCCTTCTGCCCCGGTTGCCGTATCGACGAAGCCATGCACTTCGTCCCCGCATGCAAATTTCTATGTCCCCGCTGAAAAAATGGTTAACGCTGCTCCACCATAAGTGTCGCAGCCGATACACCCAGCCAGATTTCGCTGCGTATCAAGTTTGAGGCACGGCCATTCCACGCTGCACCGCCGGCCGCGCTCCCACCGCGTCGAGCCAGCGTTTCACATTTGCGCCCTCGCCCACGATCTCGGGTTTTGCCTGCGCAATCAGCGGAAAGGCGATCTTGATCCAGGGATAGGTCGCCATGTCGGCAATGGAATAATCGCCGCCCATGAATGCCGCGTCGCCGAGCCGCGTATCGAGGACCTTGATCAGCCGCGCCGCTTCGGTGATGTAGCGGTCTATCGCATAGGGAATCTTTTCCGGCGCCGAATTGGAGAAGTGACTGGCCTGTCCGAGCATCGGCCCGACGCCACCCATCTGCCACATCAGCCATTCGAGCGCCTTGGCCCTCTGCTCTCCCTTCGGCGCAAGGAACTTGCCGGTCTTTTCCGCCAGATAAATCAGGATCGCACCGGACTCGAACACGGAAACGGGGCCGCCATCCGCGTCGCGATCGACAATCGCGGGTATCCGGTTGTTCGGACTGACCTTCAGAAATTCAGGCGCGAACTGCTCGTTCTTGCCGAGATCGACAGGATGAACTTCATACGGCAGGCCCGTCTCCTCAAGCATGATCGAGACCTTGCGGCCGTTCGGTGTCGTCCAGGTGTAGAAATCGATCAAGGCGCCCTCCCTTTTCATGCCGGAAAGTGCAATGGCCTAAGCGCCGCTCACCTTTCCTGCTGGTTGCAGATGGTGGCGGAGCGTAACGCTGTAAAGGGAGAATGTCCTTAGCGAAGGAAAATCAATACTCGACCGTCACTTCGACATGGTGATGCCGGTGCTTGGCACACACATACGGAACGATCTGATACTCGCCTGCCGGAAGCTCGGCGCCCATTGCCATCTCGGGCAGCAGGAAGTCGCCGACGGTATTGCCGCTCCTGTCGATGATGGAAAAGCCGTAGGTGCCATACATCACCCGCACAACCTTGCCATCCGAAGGCAGGACGAGCGGCCTGCCCCAATTCGTCTGGGAATTGTAATTGTCCTTCATGACGCGGCTGCCGGTGCCGGTCACCGTTGCCGCCGACACGGGCAGCGCCATGGCGATCAGGCCGATAACGGCGATAGAGAACATGAACCTGCGCATCCGCTCGCTCCGGGCCATTGAAAGGCAAACAGCGCCCCCGTTTCCGGGGACGCTGCCAGCTTAGCATAGACGGAGGAACGGTTAAGCCCTGCTCCGTCCTATTGTGCGCGTTGTCCGAAGAGGATCTTTCGGGCCCTCTCCGCCTCTTTTGTCTTGTCACCGATGGAGCCCCGGCGCCATTCGCGCCCCAGGGCAAATCCCCTCTGGACGGCCGGACGGGCGCCAACCCGCTCGAACCAGTCCTTCAGGAAAGGA
>JAHBYK010000107.1 GCA_019635965.1 Parvibaculum sp.
GAGCCGACCGGGGAATCGGCATGGGGCGCGGGGTGGCCGGGGGGCGCTGTTTCGCGACTCGTCGTCATGCCGCGAGTATAGCCAAGAGTGAGAACATAACAAGAACATTGTTTGCCGGCGCCCATGCCGTTACCCTCGCCGGAACGTAGCTTCGATGAGGCAGGAGGCAGCCATGAGCGCATTCGAAATGGAAAGGAAGCCGGTCCATCTCGGCCCCGGCGGCAAGGCGGTGGTGCAGCCCGACTTCACCGGCGGCATGGACTGGTACATGGCCTATGGCGAGCGTCATGACGATGATGGCGTCGAGGGCAGGCTCGTCTCGATGTTCACCTTCACCGCGCCCTGGGAGAGCTGGGAAATGCACCCGGCGGGAGACGAGATCGTGCTCTGTGTCGCGGGACGGATGGAGCTGTATCAGGAATTGCCAGAAGGCGTACGGAAGGTCACGCTCGAGCCGGGCCAGTATGCGATCAATCCGCCCGGTATCTGGCACACGGCCGATATTGAGGGATCGGCAACCGCCGTCTTCATCACCACCGGACTTGGCACGGAGCAGCGCCCGCGCTAGCAGTGCATTTTGAGATTTCGCGCCCGGCGGCTATCTTGCCCGCCATGCTGAGCGTCATTATTCCGACCCTGAATGCCGAAGAGACCCTTACCCGGACGCTCGCGCCGCTGGTGCCTGCCGCCGTGCGCGGGCTCTTGCAGGAAGTGATCGTGGTGGATGGCGGCTCGAGCGACGAGACGCTGGAAATCGTCGAGGCGGCGGGCGCGAAGCTGATCAGCGCGCCGAAGGGCCGCGGCGAGCAGCTTGCCGCCGGTGCCCGCGCCGCAAAGGGCAAATGGCTGCTCTTTCTTCATGCCGACACGGTGCTCGAACCCGGCTGGATTTCCGAGGTTGAAAAATTCTTCGAGCAGATCGAGAAGGGCCGCTTCCGCGATGGCGAGATGGCGGCGGCGTTCCGCTTCGCGCTGGACGATTTTTCCGGCTGGGCGCGGCTTCTCGAACGCATGGTGGCGCTGCGCTGTGCGATCTTCCGCCTGCCCTATGGCGATCAGGGCCTGCTCGTGAACCGCAGGCTTTATGAGCGGCTTGGCGGCTTCAGGAACATTCCGCTGATGGAGGATGTCGATCTCGTGCGCCGGATCCCGCGCCGCCGCCTCGTCATGCTGCGCAGCGCCGCCGTCACGAGCCCCCACCGCTATATCCGCGACGGCTTTCTCATGCGCTCGCTGCGCAATCTGTTCTGCCTCACGCTCTACTATTTGCGCGTACCGCCCCGCGTCATCGCGCGGGTTTATCAGTAGCATCCGGTGCGGCCCGGCGTGGCGCTCGATCCCCAGCTTGTCATCATGGCGAAAAGGCCGCAGACCGGCCGCGTGAAAACGCGCCTTGCACGCGGCATCGGCAAGGCGGAGGCGCTGCGCTTTTTCAGGAGCGAGAGTGCGGCGCTCATCCGCCGCGTCGCGCGCGATCCGCGCTGGCAGACGCTGATCGCCGTCTCGCCCGACAGCGCCACGCATGGTCGCGGCATCTGGCCTTCGGACATTCCACTTGTGCCGCAAGGGCGCGGCGATCTCGGCGCGCGCATGGGCCGTCTCTTCGATGAATTGCCGCCGGGGCCCGCCGTCATCATCGGGGCCGACATTCCGGGTATCACGCGCCGCCACATCGCCTCCGCCTTCGCGGCACTGGGCGCGCATGATGCCGTGCTCGGCCCGGCCGAGGATGGCGGCTACTGGCTGGTGGGGCTGCGCCGCCGCCCGCGCATTGCGGAGATTTTCGGCAATGTACGCTGGTCGAGCGAACATACATTCGCCGATACGGCGCGGAACATTCGCAGGCAGGGATTGAGCCTTGCGGTGATCGAAACGCTTGCCGATATCGACACGGGTGACGATTTCAGGAAATGGCGGCAGACGAAATGAGCGATCTCGATCTTTTCAAGGTCTTTCTCGAACTACAGCTCGGCCTGCCGCGCAATGGGCCGGGCAGCCGCCGCGCGACGGAGGCGGCCTTTGCGCTCCTGCCGCCACTGGCGGAGGATGCGCAAATTCTCGATGTGGGTTGCGGGCAGGGCGCTTCGAGCTTCGATCTGTTGCGGCTCACGAACGCGCGTATCACAGCCGTCGATCTCTATGATGTGTTTCTCGAAAAGATGAATGAGCGCGCCTCGCGCGAAGACATTGGCGACGAACGTCTCGTCATCAAGCGGGCGGATATGGAGGCATTGCCTTTTCATGAGCGCGCGTTCGATCTCATCTGGTCGGAGGGCGCGATCTATCTTGTGGGCTTTGCCAGGGGCCTGAAACTCTGGCGGCGCTTTCTGAAGCCGGGCGGGCATGTGGCGGTGACGGAATGCAGCTGGCTCACGGACACACCCTCGCAGGAGGCACGCGACTTCTGGGATGCGGCCTATCCGGCCATGGGCACGATCGCGTCGAATACCGCCGCGGCGGAAAGCGCGGGCTATGAAATGGTCGGCACGCAGGTGCTGCCGCCGGAAGATTGGTGGACGGATTATTACACGCCGATGCGCAAGAAGGCCGCGGAGATGCGCGAGACCCATGGCGAGGAGGTGGAGCCCGTGCTCGCCGAAGCGGAGGCCGAGATTGCCCTTTTCGAGAACAATCCCGGCCAGTACGCCTATGTCTTCTATGTGATGCGGCGGAGTGACTAGCCGCGCGCCTTGATGGCGTCGCGGATCTCCTCCAGCAGCACTTCCTGGCGCGGCGGCGCGGAAGGTGCGGGCGCCTCGCCCTTCGCAATGCGCGCCTTCAGCGCATTCATCTGCTTGATGACGAGGAAGAGCGCGAAGGCGACGATGGTGAACTGGATCACCGCATTGATGAAACGGCCATAGGCGATGACCGGCACACCGGCCGCCTTTGCCGCATCGACGGTGGCGGGACCATTCTCGGAGAGA
>JAHBYK010000108.1 GCA_019635965.1 Parvibaculum sp.
GGTCCGCGTCTGCTGCGGGGGCGGGCGTTTGCATTGTTCGGAGCGTCTCGCAATGGCAGATAAATCAACGGCTTTTTGCTTCTGACAAATCGTCGGCGAGCCTTTGATTTTGCAAATGCGAGGGCTATACTGCGCGCCGAATTGGGGGCTTGTTGAGGACGACCTCTCGTCCGGTTTGCGCGCCCGCGCGAACGAAACGGCAGTCCTTGCCCGCGCGTCTCGCACCGGGACCATGTGAGGAAAGTTCGATGGAAGACCTGCTGCTCGAGTACTTGCCCATACTGATCTTTATGGGCCTGTCTCTCGTTGTCGGCCTTGCGCTTCTGATCGCGCCATTCGTCGTCGCGCCGTCGAAGCCCGATCCCGAAAAACTTGCGGCTTATGAGTGCGGCTTCGATGCCTTCGATGACGCGCGCATGAAGTTCGACGTGAAATATTATCTCGTCGCCATCCTCTTCATCATCTTCGATCTTGAAGTCGCCTTCCTGTTCCCCTGGGCGGTCGCGCTCGGCGATGTCGGCATGTTCGGCTTCTGGTCGATGATGGTGTTCCTGGGCGTGCTGACGATCGGCTTCACCTATGAATGGCGGAAAGGTGCGCTGGAATGGGAGTGACGGCTTCGCAAACTGCGGCGGTTCCCGCCCTGCAGGGCGATGACTTTTTCCGGCAGGCCTCTGACGAGCTTGCCGACAAGGGCTTCGTGCTGACGACGGTCGATGACCTCATCACCTGGTCGCGCACCGGCTCGCTGATGTGGATGACCTTCGGTCTGGCCTGCTGCGCCGTCGAGATGATGCAGACCTCGATGCCGCGCTACGATGCCGAGCGTTTCGGCGTCGCGCCGCGTGCAAGCCCCCGCCAGTCCGACGTGATGATCGTTGCCGGTACGCTGACCAACAAGATGGCCCCCGCGCTTCGCAAGGTCTATGACCAGATGCCGGAGCCGCGCTATGTCATTTCCATGGGCTCCTGCGCCAATGGCGGCGGCTATTATCACTACTCCTATTCCGTGGTGCGCGGCTGCGACCGGATCGTCCCGGTCGACGTCTATGTGCCCGGCTGCCCTCCCACCGCCGAGGCGCTGCTTTATGGCATCCTCGCGCTCCAGAAGAAGATTCGCCGGACGGGCACGCTCGACCGCTGATTTCCATTGAACGGGCATTGCCGCGCGCATGTCCTTACCGGGTTTCGAGACCGCATAGATGGACGAAAGTCTGAAAGAACTTGGCGAGCACATCTCCGGCATGCTTGGGGATTCGGTGCTCGGTTTCGAGGTCGCCTATGGCGAGCTGACGATCCGCGCCCATGCGCAGTCGATCGCCCGCGTGCTGAAATTCCTGCGCGACGATCCGGCCTGCCGCTTCTCGACGCTGATCGACATCACGGGCGTCGATTATCCGGCCCGCGCCGCGCGTTTCGATGTCGTCTATCACCTGCTCTCGATGTACCAGAACCAGCGCATCCGCGTGTCGGTCACGACGAGCGAGGATGCCGCCGTGCCGAGCGTCGTGTCGGTGTTCCCGGCGGCCAACTGGTATGAGCGCGAAACCTTCGACATGTATGGCGTCCTCTTCTCGGACCACCCGGACCTGCGCCGCATCCTGACCGATTACGGCTTCAACGGTTATCCGCTGCGCAAGGATTTCCCGCTCACCGGCTATGTCGAAGTCCGCTACGACGAAGACCTGAAGCGCGTCGTGTATGAGCCCGTGAAGCTCGTACAGGAGTTCCGCAGCTTCGATTTCATGAGCCCCTGGGAAGGCGCGGAATATCTGCTGCCGGGCGACGAAAAGGCGGAGGGCTGATCCGATGGCCGAACAGGAACTCCGTAACTACCATTTGAATTTCGGGCCGCAGCATCCGGCCGCTCACGGCGTGCTCCGCCTCGTGCTGGAGCTTGACGGCGAAGTCGTCGAGCGCGTCGATCCGCATATCGGCCTGCTCCATCGCGGCACCGAAAAGCTCATCGAGCACAAGACCTATCTTCAGGCGACGCCCTATTTCGACCGCCTCGACTATGTGGCGCCGATGAATCAGGAGCACGCCTTCGTGCTCGCCGCCGAAAAGCTGCTCGGCCTCGAAGTGCCGCGCCGCGGCCAGTTCATCCGCGTTCTCTATTCCGAGATCGGCCGCATCCTCGCCCATATGCTCAACGTCACGACGCAGGCGATGGACGTCGGCGCGCTCACCCCGCCGCTCTGGGGCTTCGAAGAGCGCGAAAAGCTGATGATCTTCTACGAGCGCGCCTCGGGTGCGCGGATGCACGCAAATTATTTCCGCGTCGGCGGTGTGCATCGTGACCTGCCGCCGAAACTCCTCGAAGACATCTACAATTTCTGCGATCCCTGCGCCCAGGTGCTGGACGATCTCGAAGGTCTGCTGACCGGCAACCGCATCTTCAAGCAGCGTAACGTCGACATCGGCGTCGTGTCGCAGCAGGAGGCGCTCGAATGGGGCTTCTCCGGCGTCATGGTGCGCGGCTCCGGCATGGCCTGGGACCTGCGCCGCTCGCAGCCCTATGAAGTCTATTCGGAACTCGATTTCGACATTCCGGTCGGCAAGAACGGCGATTGCTACGACCGCTATCTGATCCGTATGGAAGAGATGCGCCAGTCGCTGCGCATCATGAAGCAGTGCATCGAAAAGATGCCCGGCGGTCCGGTGCATTCGGAGGACGGCAAGGTCGTGCCGCCGTCCCGCGCCGAGATGAAGCGTTCCATGGAAGCGCTCATCCATCACTTCAAACTTTACACCGAGGGCTATCACGTCCCCGCTGGCGAGGTTTATGCCGCCGTCGAAGCGCCCAAGGGCGAATTCGGCGTCTACCTCGTCTCTGAC
>JAHBYK010000109.1 GCA_019635965.1 Parvibaculum sp.
TCTCCTCCAACGGTGATCTATTGGGTTTTCCCTCGCGCTGCTGTGTGAGGAACCTCGTCACAGGCCGCGCGCGTCCAGAAAAGAAGCGCCGCCTCGGACGCTTCCGGCCCGAGGCGGCGTTTGAGGAAAAGGCGGGCTGGAGAGCGGCTTACCCTGGCCAGTAGATATATTCGTCTTCCGGCGTTGCTTCCTCTTCCAGCGTCTTGTCGATCGTCACCGGCATTTCGGCGACGGCGGGGAAGAGCGGGTCGCGCTGCGTCGCGTTGTGTGCGTCGACCAGCGCACGCAGCTCCGCCACCTTCTCCGGCATTGCCTCGGCGAGATTGTTCTGTTCGGTCGGATCTTCATTGAGGTTATAAAGCCAGACCTTGTTTGGCCGCTCTGCGAATTGCAGCTTCCAGCCATCCTTGCGCATGGCGTGATAGTGCCCGTCTCGCCAGAAGATCGCGCGGTCTGGCTCCGCCGTCTCCGTGCCCTTGGCGAGCGGAAGAATGTTGACGCCGTCGATCACGCGGTCATCGGGCATCGGTGCGCCTGCCGCAGCAGCAATGGTCGGGAAGAGGTCGAGATGGGCAACGGCCATGTCGCGCTCAACGCCTTCCTCGATCCGTCCCGGCCAGCGGATGAACAGCGGCACGCGGATGCCGCCTTCGAAATAGGTGAGTTTCCAGCCGCGGAACGGCTTGTTGATCTCGGGCAGGCCGATATAGCCAGGACCGCCATTATCGCTCGAGAAGATGACGATGGTGTTGTCGTCGAGCCCGTTCTCCTTCAGTGCCTCCATCACGCGGCCGACGCTGCGATCAAGGGCGCGGATCATCGCGGCATAGACACGCTCGCGATGATCTTCGATATGCGAGAGTGCATCGTAATCCGCGCGTGAGGCCTGGAGCGGCGTATGCACCGCCCAATGTGCGAGATAGAGGAAGAACGGCCGGTTCTTGTTGGCCTCGATCGCCTTCACCGCCTCATCCGTATAGAAGTCGGTGAGATATCCCTTCGGCTCGAACCACTCTCCGCCGTTATAGGACGTTGCATATTGCATACGCGCCCAGAGGAACTGGTCGATCGGATCGAAGGGGAGCTTCGCATTCACGGCATCGGGGTGGTCTTCAGGCAGGAAGAGACCGCTTTCCAGCATCACGCTTTCATCGAAGCCCTGCGCATTGGGAAGGAATTCTTCCGAATTGCCGAGATGCCATTTGCCGATATGGATGTTGTGATAGCCGGCCGGCTTCAGCACCTCGGCCAGCGTGATTTCCTCGCCCGGCAGGCCCTGCTCCCGGAAGGGCGGGGCATTGGCCGCGGCTTCCCGGTCGACCAGCATTTCGTGGAGCCGCCGGCCGTCATTGTAGAACATGGGCACGATGCGCGTCATGCCGGGCGGTGTCGGCGTGAACTCGAAGCCCGTGCGCGTGCCGTAACGTCCGGTCATGATCATGGCGCGCGATGGCGCGCAGGCGGCAGTGCCGGCATAGGCCGTGGAGAAATTTGCCCCCGAGCGCGCCAGCGCATTGATGTTTGGCGTATCGATGATGCCGCCGCCATAGAGGCTGATATCGTTGAAGCCGAGGTCATCGGCGAGAATGAGCACGATATTGGGCGGTCGCTGACCTTCCGGTGCTTCCGCAGGGCCCTGCTGCCAAACGATTTCGCGGTTTGGCGCGACGGGTGTCGCATCCCGCGCCCGCGTGGCTACCGCGTAAAGGACGAGCTCCTTACGGAAAGTGTAGGCCGTGCCGGCCAGCGCGGCGAGCACGACAAGCGCCGCCAGCGAATAGATCTGCCACTTTTTCATCTGCCACCCTCCCGGCTCGAAACTATTGGCACAATTAATGACATAAATTAATCCCTGACGGAAGGGCAAGGCCGCATTTGGCGCAGGACTCGAAAATCGTCACCTGGGTGTTCGCCTCTGAACGGCGATAGGGCCGGATTCTCACGCCGGAGTGAGTTCCGGAATGGCATCGATAGGTTTATCCTCAATTTCAGGAAAGCGCCGCGCAGCACGGCGCCAGCGACAGACAATCGGGAGACGTCCATGAAGACGCGCATAACGGAACTCTTCGGCATCAAGCATCCGGTCATTCAGGGCGGCATGCATTTCGTCGGTCTCGCCGAGATGGCCGCCGCCGTCTCGAATGCCGGTGGCCTCGGCATCATTACCGGCCTTACGCAGCCGACGCCGGAAGCGCTCGCGAAGGAAATCGCGAAGTGCAAGGGAATGACGGACAAGCCTTTCGGCGTGAACCTCACCTTTCTGCCAGGCTTCGCCAATCCGCCTTATCCCGAGTATATCGACGCCATCATCGCAGGCGGCGTGAAGATCGTCGAAACAGCGGGCCGCAGCCCCGAGGCCTATATGCCCAAGATGAAGGAAGCGGGCATCAAGGTGATCCACAAATGCACCTCCGTCCGCCACTCGCTGAAGGCCGAGCGCATCGGCTGCGATGCGGTGAGCGTCGACGGTTTCGAATGCGGCGGCCATCCGGGCGAAGACGACATTCCGAACATGATCCTG
>JAHBYK010000011.1 GCA_019635965.1 Parvibaculum sp.
ACAGTCGGTGATGCTGGCCGCCCGCGAACACGGTCTCCACACGGCGGCGCAGGAAGCCTGGGCGATCTGGTACAAGACCGTGTCGGAGTTTGTGCAGATGCCCGAAGAGCTTATGCTGTTCTGCGGGCTGGGGCTTGGATACATGGATGAAAGCGCGCCGATTAACCAGTTGAGAACGGATCGCGCACCGCTGGAGGAATTTGCTACGCTTAGCGGGTTCTGACGGCGCTTCCTGAAGGTTCCTTGCTGGGATCGTTCATCCCGGGTTCAGCGTCAATGGCTTAGGTACGGGGGCATGACGCAGAAAACCACATGGATCGCCTTGACGATCGTCTTCTTCCTCGCGGCGGGCCTTGGCCCCTCGCGGGCAGACGATCTTTTTGTGCCGGCCCAGTGGGGCTACCATTCGGAGCAGGACAGGGCGCGCGACGCGGTGCGCTCCGGCCAGGCGATTTCGCCCGGACAGGCAAAGCAGGCGGCGCTTGCCCGCTATCCGGGCCAGTTTCTCGACATGAGTTTTGGCGGCAACGCCTATTACGTGAAGATCATGACGGCCCAGAACCGGGTCGTCGTCGTGACGGTCGATGCGGCCACGGGCCAAGTCCTCGGCGCGAACTAAGCTCAGGGGTACAGGAACATGCGGCTCCTTGTCGTCGAGGACGATCCCGATCTCAACCGCCAGCTCGTCGCCGCGCTGGAGGAGGCGGGTTATGTGGTGGACAGCGCGACGGACGGCGAGGAAGGCCATTTTCTCGGCGATACCGAGCCCTATGATGCGGTGGTGCTCGATCTCGGCCTGCCCGAAATGGACGGCGTGACGGTGCTGGAGAAATGGCGCCGTGACGGCAAGACCATGCCGGTCCTGATCCTCACTGCCCGCGACCGCTGGAGCGACAAGGTGGCGGGCTTCGATGCCGGCGCCGACGACTATGTGGCCAAGCCCTTCTACATGGAGGAAGTGCTGGCCCGGCTCAGGGCGCTGCTGCGGCGCGCCACCGGCCATGCGACCAGCGAACTCGAATGTGGTCCGGTGCGCGTCGATACGAAAAGCTCGCGCGTCACGGTGAATGGCCGCGCCATAAAGCTGACCTCGCTCGAATACCGGTTGCTCGCCTATATGATGCATCACCAGGGCCGGGTGATTTCGCGCACCGAGCTCGTGGAACATCTTTACGACCAGGATTTCGACCGCGATTCAAACACCATCGAGGTTTTCGTCGGGCGTCTCCGCCGCAAGCTCGGAAAGGATGTGATCGAGACCGTGCGCGGCCTCGGTTACAGGCTGACGGCGGCGGAAGATGCGGCGTGACAGCCTTGCCTTCCGCCTGATCGCGGGCGCGGCGCTATGGAGCGCCATTGCGCTTCTGGCAGGCGGGCTCATTCTCTCGGCCATCTTCCGCAGTTCCGTCGAACGCAGTTTCGATGGCCGCCTCAATGTGCTGCTGCACAGCCTTATCGCCACCACCGAAATCAACGAAAGAGGCGAAATCGAAAGGGGCCGCGGCCTCTCCGAAACGCGCTTCGATCTCGCCTATTCCGGCTGGTACTGGCAGATCTGGCCGGTCGCCCAGCGGCCCGCACTCCGCTCGCGTTCGCTGTTCGACCAGTCGCTCGATCTGTCGCCAGCGGAGAAGGTCAATCGCAACGAGGTCGGTCTCAAGGTTTTCGATACGGTGGGACCGGAGGACCAGCCGCTGCGCGTCGTCGAGCGCCGTGTGACGCTGCCCGGTTATGATGTGCCGGTTTCCTTTGCCGTCGCGGCCGACCGCTCGGAGATGAACGAGGAAATCCAGAGCTTCAACACCTGGGTCTTCGGTTCCATGGCGGCCATGGGCGTGGGACTTCTCATCGCGCTGCTGATTCAGGTGCGCTACGGCCTGCGCCCGCTGGAGCGGGTGCGCAAGGCGCTTGCCGAAATCAGAAGCGGCCGGGCAACGAAACTCGAAGGCGAATTTCCGGCCGAGATCGAGCCGCTGGCAGAAGAGCTGAACGGTCTGCTGGAAGGCAACCGCGAGGTTCTGGAACGGGCGCGCACGCATGTCGGCAATCTGGCCCATGCGCTGAAAACGCCGCTCAGTGTGCTGACCAACGAGGCCCGCAGCCATGACGGGCCCTTTGGTGAGACAGTACGGCGGACCACCATGCAGATGCGCGAGCAGATCGACCGTCACCTCGCCCGCGCGCGCATGGCCGCTTCCGCCAATGTGCTTGGTGCAAATACGCCGGTAAAGCCGGTGCTGAAGCGGATTGCCAATGCGCTTGAGCGCATACACGCCGAACGCGGCATCGCAATCGAAATCGATTGTGCCGACGAAACCGGCTTTCGCGGCGAAGCGCAGGATCTGGAGGAAGTCGCAGGCAACCTGATCGACAATGCCTGCAAGTGGGCCGAGGAGAATGTCCGCGTCACCGTTACGGCGGCGGGGATTGAGCGGCGCAACAGGCCCTATATTCTCATCGCGGTGGAAGATGACGGTCCGGGCCTGCCGGAAGAGGCACGCAAGACCGCGCTCAAGCGCGGCGCAAGGCTCGATGAATCGAAGCCCGGCTCCGGCCTCGGCCTCTCCATCGTCACCGAGATCGCCGAACTCTATGGCGGCGAGCTGAAGCTCGAAACGTCGTCCCTCGGCGGCCTCAAGGCGGCGCTTTACCTGCCCGCATCGGCGACTACGGCCTGAAAACCGGCCTTTCCCGCCCTTTTAGCTGAACGCCATATGAACGGCGCATTCAGGCCTCGCTCAAGGGCGATGGCCTATCTTCATGACCATCGGATCAACCCATCGGGAAACGGGGTACGTGTCATGAAGATCAAATCAGCACTCATTGTCGGCGCACTCGCCATTGCGCTCGCGGGCTGCCAGACCGGCAACCCCTATGGCTATAGCGGCGGACCGAAGCAGGGCATCGGCACGGTGGCCGGCGCGGTTGCCGGCGGTCTCGCCGGTTCGCAGTTCGGCTCCGGCTCGGGCCGTCTCTGGGCAACGGGCGCGGGTGTGCTCGTCGGTGCGCTTGTCGGCAACAATATCGGCCGCAGCCTCGACCGCGCTGACCAGGCCTATCTGCAGCAGGCGTCCTATGGCGCCTTCCAGACCGGCCAGCCGCAGCGTTGGCACAACCCGCAGAGCGGCAATTACGGCTATGTCGAGCCGGGCCGCTCCTACCAGACGGCGGGCTCTTACTGCCGCGAATATTCCCAGACCGTCTATATCGGCGGCCAGCCGCAGAACGCCTATGGCACTGCCTGCCGCCAGCCCGATGGAAGCTGGCAGATCGTGAACTGACGTCACGCATACCGAGATGAACGGCCCAAAAGGCCGTTCGGCCTCACCCCTGGTGAAATCCGTCCCCCGACCAGCGCCTGGGTGAGGCCACCTTTTTCGAGACCGCCCCTGAAAAGGCAAATGTGAAAAGTGAAAAGGCCGCCGCTTTCCTGCTGGAAGGCGGCGGCCAGTTCGGAACGGCAGCGACGCGGTCGCCTTATGTGTTTTACGGGACCGCCCCGTTTGCACCAATCCGTTTCATCCGCAGAGTCACCGCGCGAGGCATGCCCGCGTGGCGAAATAGGTTAAGGCTCAGGCAGGAAGGTCCCTGGAAGTATCCGACCAAACCCGCCTCGCCACACGACCCTCTGTCGAGATCGAAACTTTGGCGATGGCAAACGGTGTCACCAGACCGTTAGACATCGGATCACCTCCTTTCAAATGTTGAACCTAGGAACTTCAGCGTGAATCCGCGCGCTGTCTGCGTCAAGGAAATGTATGTGAAAGATGGATGCCTACTGCATCCAGTGTAGGCATTCCGCACATTTGTGCGCTTTTCGGCAGGCGACCAGGGGCGATTGTGAGGCACGAGAAGGCCGTGAAGCGCGGCCACCGCGGCGCGAGAAAGGCAATTCCCGGCGAATCAATCGCGGGCGGGTGCCCGGCTTTCCGCCTTGTCCTCTTCCGGCTCCATCAGCGAAGCGATGGTGGCCGGTTCCGCGAGCGATGCTTCCTGCTCGGCAAGCTTCTCGAAAAAGGCTTCGACGCGCGGTTCATGAGCCAGCGTGTCATCCGTCACGCTGCGGTCGTAGCGATGCGCCCGGATGGCCCGGAAAACATCCGATATGGCGGTCTTGTCCGCCGGACGGCCCGGCACATAGCGGCTCGGCGTGCCGGAAGAATGGGAAATGAGCCCTGCCTTCGAGAGCGCGGCTGAAATCTCGCTCATCGCTTCCATCGGCACATGCAGGCGTTTGGCGAGTGTTTCCGCCGTCCAGGGGGTCTGGCCCTTTTCGAAGGCTTCATGAATGAGCAGCAGAGCCTGAACCGACATGCGGTCGAGCTGGCGGAGCGTGAGCAGGCTCACGCCCGCATAGGGCGAGAGATAGGCGCGGTTCTGGTAGTAGAAGGCGATGGCGCAGCCGCCAAGCAGGATGATCCAGGCCGCATAGAGCCAGATCATGAAGAAGACGAGCGTCGCAAAGGCGGAATAGATCGCAACATACTGGGCGGACTTCACGACGAAGGTGGCGAAGGTCCAGCCGGCCGCACCCCATGCAATGCCGGCGACCGTTGCACCGACCGCCGCGGCGGCAAGCGTCACCCTCGTATTCGGGATCATCACATAGATGTAGCCGAAGGCTGCGATCAGGACCGCGTAGGGCAGCAGGCGGCTGGATTGTTCCAGCACGAAATGCACGGCTTCATATTCCGCGAGCGAGCCGAAATAGGAGTTCGAGAGCGCACCGGCCATGATCCCGAATGCCGACAGAACGAGCAGCGGCCCGAGCACGCTCATGCTGACGATTTCGGTGAATTGACGCGCGAAGGAGCGGTTCGACTCCACCCGCCAGATGGCGTTGAAAGCGGCTTCCACCTTGTTGATGAGCGAGATCACTGTATAGAGCAGGAAGAAGAAGCCGACCGTACCGAGAATATTCGCGTTCACCCGCTGCACGAACTCCATGATCTGCCGCGTGATCGCCGTGCCCTCGTCGCCGAGCGGCGCGAGAAAATCCGTGACCATCGTCTGGAGATAGGCATCGAAGCCAAAGGCGCGGAATATGGCAAAGCCGATGGCCAGGGCGGGCACGATGGACAGCAGCGTCGTATAGACGAGGCTCATCGCCCGAAGGCTCAGCGTTCCGCTCAGGAGGTCGCGCACCACCGCCCAACCGATGCGCGCCGCGAGATAAAGTGCCCGCTGCCACAAGGGCAATTCGTCGATGACGGGCGCCCAGATCAGAGCATGGGCGCGTTCCAGAAGAGATGCCGGACCGAACATGATCCTATGCTAACGGCCTGCGGGCGCTTCGGCCAGCCGCGTCCCAGAATGAAAAGGCCCTCCGCCGGGAAGGTGGAGGGCCTCGATCGTCTCGAATACGGGTGCGCGCCCGATCCGCTTGATGCCGGTTTTAGCCAAGAACCAGATTTTCGGCGGAGAAGCGGCCATTGCGCCCCTCGACGAGTTCATACTGGATCTGCTGACCCTCCTGCAGGGATTTCTGGCCAGCGCGCTCGACGGCCGAGATATGGACGAAGACGTCCTTTCCGCCATCCGCCGGTGCGATGAAACCATAACCCTTAGTGGCGTTGAACCACTTCACGACTCCGCTAGCCATAGTGCCTTGAATGCCTCGTGTAGAGAAAAAGAACGGATATCAGCTTGGAGGCTGCCATCCGGCTGAAAACGCTATCACCGAATTTTCCTGCGGCATATCGAAAATCGAGGCTGTGGCGTGTAGAATTAACGTCTGATTTACGGACAAATCGGGCGGTTTGCCGCCCCCGGAACCAAATATTAAGCACGGCTGGCTAGCTTTGGCAGGGAAGGGAAACCGCCAAGGCTCCCGCCGCTGATTGTGTGCGGCAGCGCCAAACGGTCCCGGTGCGCCGGAGTTGTGATGACGACCGAACCGCAAGCCTCGATCCGACAGAAGCTCGCCATTTACCTGGCGCAGCTGCCGCCGCCGGCTGTCATCAAGCTTGCCTCCGGCCTCGAGCGCGAAAAGCTGCGCGGCACGACCGGCCTTCCCTATGAATTGATCCTCTCGGGCCTGCGGCCTCTGCTCGCGCGCTTTCAGGGCGAACGGCCGGGCATGCCCGATGCGCTTCGCCAGTTCTGCTATCCATTCGAAGATTTGCTGGTCGATGGCGAAGATGACGGCCGCTGTCAGGGCGCCATTCCACGCAGCACCATGATGCGCGTCTGGGACTGGCTTGGCGAGGAATTGCTGCCCGATGCGCTGCCCGACCTGAAACAGCGCATCGCCGATCATACCCTGAAGAACGACCGGCCGGCGCTCGAAGCGGCGGTTGCCGTGCTGCACGCCTCGGCGGGCAAGGCCATCCTTGCCGCGATTGACGAAGCCCGGAGCAACCCGGACCGGCGCAAGCAGCTCGAGAAGCGCATCGGTGGCGATGGCGGTCTTGAGGATGCGAGAGAAATCGGCGCCATTCTGTCCATCGCACCTTCAATGCTGAAAATGCAGGCGGCACTGCCCAAGCCGATCCTGAATTTCGATGAAGAAATGGTGACGGCGCTCAAGACCATCTACGACGAGACCCACGAATATGCGCCGAACGAGGCAATCTATCTGCCCTTCGCCGTGATGCGCCGTCTCGCCGAGCCCTCGCAGATCCTGCGCTTCGTGCGCAAGGTGGCCCACCAGCGCAACGATATGATGATCAGCCGGTGCGAGCTGGCCGTATTCGGCGAGGTTCTCCTTGCCGAAATGGAAGATATTGCACGCCGTGTCGATACCCAGCGCCCCGGCCATGCCGATCTCGACGCCATGCTGCTCGACATCCGCCGTTTCGCGCATCTCTCGAAGGGCGTCACAGCGGAGATCGACCTGCGGCGGAATGGCGAATGGGGGCAGCGCCTGCTGGCGGCGCGCGGCCGGGTTTCGGCCGCGATCTCGCAGGAGATGTCGCGCTTCGAGACCGAGCTTATCCGCGCCTTGCCCTTCCACCAGATCGGGCAGTTTGGCCGCGGCGGTCCCATGAAGCCCGATCTCGCAAAGGCGCCGGACCGCACGCGCGTTGAGCGTATGAAGAATTGCCTGCGCTTCGTGAACGGGCTTTCGACAATTTGCGAGTCCGTCGGTGTGCAGAGCCACAGCCGCAGCATTCGCCAGCAGATCGAGACCTATCTGGCAGCCTATGAAGACAGGCTCCTCGAGGAGCTGCGTGCCGCGAAGGGCGCCGCGCGCAACAATGCGGAAGAATTCGTCGGCGTTGCGGCGGATTTCCGGGAGGCGCTTGGCGAGGTGAAGCAGGCAGAAGTGCTTCGCCGCCGGGGCCAGGTCGCCGCGCGCGGCTGAGGCGCGTCACGAGACGGCAAATTCCTCTTCATAAGCGAAAAGACCGGGCATTCCGCCGGTATGCAGGAACACCGCCGCTTCGCGCAGCGAATGGGCGCCCGCAAGCAACTGGGCAATGAAACCCGCCATTCCCTTGCCGGTATAGACCGGATCGAGCAGCACACCTTCGGTCCGCGCGATCAGTTCAACCGCGCGGCGCATGGCTTCCGTCGGCATGCCGTAACGCTCGCCGAGATGATGGTTGTCGAGAATGACGGCGCCGGGCGCTGGTGCGGGCGCGTCGATCAAAGCGGCCGTCTTGCAGGCCAGAGCATGAATGCCGTCTGCCATTGCGCCGCTATCGGTGCGATAGACATTCACCGCCTGAATCTCCGGCCCGCGTCCGAGATGACATGCGCCGGCAATGAGCCCGGCCTGCGTCCCGCCACTCGACGAGGCGTGAACGAGCACGGCATCGGCTATGCCCGCGCCGTCGAGCTGGGCGGCAAGTTCGAGATAGGCATTGGCATAACCGAGCGATCCAACCGCGCTCGACCCGCCCACGGGCACGAAATAGGGGTTGCGTCCGGCGGCCCGGAGCTCATCCATCACCGCGGCAAAGACCGCGCCCGCATCCGCATCCGCCGGCATGATCCGCACCTCGGCACCAAGCACGGCATCGAGCAGCAGATTGCCGGACCGCCGGTAGGCGTGGCCCCGATAGGGCACGGTGTCGAAAAGAACGAGTACGGAGGAAAGCCCCGCCGCAGCCGCAGCCGCTGCGGTCTGGCGCGCATGGTTCGACTGAACGGCACCGGTCGTCACCACCGTATCGGCGCCACCGGCCAGTGCCTCGCCGATCAGGAATTCGAGCTTGCGTGTCTTGTTGCCGCCGCCGGCAAGGCCCGTGCAGTCATCGCGCTTGATGAACAGGCGGGGGAGAGTTTGCCCCGTCTCGCGCGACAGCGCCTCGCGCAACCGCTTCATCTCGACGAGCGGCGTCGGCAGATGAGCGAGAGTAAGACGCGGGAAATTGCCAAATGGATCGGGCATGGATCAGATGATCCCTTCTTCGCGGAATGCCGCGATTTCGGCGGCCGAATATCCCAGCTCGCCGAGAATGGACTCCGTGTGCTCGCCAAGCACTGGCGCACGCTCGCGCAGGGTGCCGGGCGAACGCGAGAGGCGCAGCGGCGTCTCCATGATCGGCGCGGGGCCGGGGAGTCCCGGAAAATCGACGGGCTTCAGATAATTCATCGCCTTGATGTGCGGGTCGTCGAGCGCCTGCTGCGGTGAATAGACGGGCCCCGCCGGAATGCGCGCCTTTTCGAGTTCGGCGAGCGCCTCCTCGCTCGTCCGCTCCGCCGCCCAGCGCGCCGTGCGCTCGGAGAGAATCTCGCCATGATCGCCGCGCGAGAGATCATCCTTGAAGCGCGGATCGGTGAGCCAGTGATCCTCGCCCATGAGTTTGGCCCAACGCTTGAATAGCGGCATACCGATCACCTGCACCAGTATCCAGCCATCCTTGGTGCGGACAATGTCGGCTGGCCCCGCATAGGGCGAGCGATTGCCGATCGCGACGCGGTTCGTCTGGCGAAGCTGCTGTTCGATGAGATGGAAATTGAAATAGGCGAGTGCCGTGGAAAGGAGGGACCCTTCGACGACCTGGCCCTTGCCGGACCGCGCCCTCTCCATCAGCGCAGCCATCGTGCCGAAGGCGGAAAGGGAGGCCGTTCCGAAATCGACCCAGGGCGCATAGCTTTTGACCGGCTCGTCCGGGTGGCCGGTCAGATAGGCCGCGCCGACCATGGACTGCGCCACGCCGTCAAATCCCGTGCGCTCGCTGTAGGGTCCGCCATGTCCGAAGGCGGAAACGGTGGTGAGGATGATGTCGGGCTTTGCTGCGGCAAGGCTTTCATAGTCGAGGCCCATGGCCTTCAGCGTCGAGGGCGGCAGGTTGGCGACGACGACATCTGCGGTTGCAACGAGACGGCGCACGATCTTGCGGCCGGTCTCCGTCATCGGATCGAGCGTCAGCCCGCGCTTGTTGCGGTTCATCTGAAGGAACATCGCGCCTTCGCCGCCCTCGCCGGCGGCCGCGCCCGGAACGATGGGCTGCACGAAACGGTCTTCGCTGCCCTCGCGCTTTTCGATGCGGATCACATCGGCACCCATGTCGCCCAGCAGCGCCGCGCAATAGGGCCCGGCGATATAGCGCCCGAAATCGAGCACGCGAATACCCGCCAGAATGCCCTTGGTGGTGCCACCCTGTTCCGTCATGTCTTCAGTCTCCCCGGCAAGATTTCCTGTCTCTTTTTGGTACATCGGACAGGTCAGCAAACGATAAGGGCTGTCCCGGCCCCGAGAAAGCCTGCAATGCAAGTTTTGCATTTTATTTAGGCTTGCCCCCTAGTCTTGGCGCCCGTGGGGAATGGGAGAAGCGCGGAGGCGCAGTTCGGAGGCCGGGTGAGGGGATCGCAAGACGCGGTCGGGGCATTGCTGCATCAAACGCCGCAACCGCCCTCAGAGACGCATGCATATCGTTGGACCGGAGAGTTTGCCGATGCGCAGCTCGAGGACAGCTATATCCGCGCGAGCTGGGACGAGGTTCGCTCGCGGCTCAATGCCGTTCTGATTGCGGTTTACATTTTCGTGGCCTGGGCGGCCTTCGATTTCATGGCTCTGGGCGTGAGCTGGGCTTTTGCCGGCTTGCTGCTCGGCCGCCTCGGTTCGCTCGCCGCCATTCTGCTTGCGCTCAAGGTATTCAGGACCGCCGACCAGCAGCGCGGCTTCATGCTGGCAGCTTTCGCCACGCAGCTTTGCGTTGTCATTGTATCGCCGGTCTCGCTCTATCTCGGTGACGTGAATTTTGCCGCGGCACTGCTCAGCATCGTCGTCATTCTCTTTGCCTTCTATATTGGCGTGCCGACGCGGCTTGCTGCGAATGTCGTTCTGTCGTCCGTTCTGTGCCTGGGCTTCGTCATCATCGCGCCCGCGCTGACACGGATCGACACTTTCACGCTGATCCAGATCTGCCTTCTCTTCGCGGTCGTCAATGCGATCGGCGTCGAGATGGTGCGTGCCGCCAACCGGCTACGGCGCGATGGCTTCCTGACCCTGATCCACCAGCAGGAACTCTATGACAGGCTGAAACAGGAAGTGGAAAGCCGGCAGGAAGCAGAAGCCAATGTGCGCAACACGGAAGAGAGCTTCCAGAGCATCTTCCACGCCGCACCGACGCCCATCGCCCTGATCGAACCTGCCAACTACCGCGTCATGCAAGCCAATTCGGCGGCCCTCAAGCTGTTCGGCCTGTCAGAAGAGGACCGGAGGGGTTTCGACGTGCGCTCCCTGTTCGACGATGCGGATCTTCCTGCGCGCATGGAGGACGTTATCGCCAGCAGCCGCATGGGCGAGCCTGTCGAGTTCCGCATGAAGCGGAAGGACGGTATCGGCATCCACGTCCTTGTGTCGGCGGCAGGTGTTCATTTCCAGGGGCGCCGCGCCCTGCTGATTGGCTTGCAGGACATAACGGCGAAGCGCAAGGAAGCCGAGGCGCTACGCGATGCACGCGACCAGGCGACCGCCGCAAGCCGCTCGAAATCTGAATTCCTCGCAAATATGAGCCATGAGCTTCGCACGCCGCTCAATGCGATCATCGGATTCTCGGAGGCGCTCGAGCGCGAGCTTTTCGGGCCCATCGGCAGCCCGCGCTACCGCGAATATGCCGAGGATATTCATGACAGCGGCGTGCATCTGCTGAGTCTCATCAATGACATTCTGGACCTGTCGAAAATCGAGGCGGGGCATTTCAAACTTCATGAGGACGATACCGACCTCAATCACATCATCGGCGCAGCCACACGCATCGTGCGTCACCGCGCACAGCAGGCGAATATCGCCATCGAATTGTCGCTGCCCGAACCGCCGATCGCGCTGGTCGCGGACGAACGCGCGTTGAAACAGGTTCTCATCAATCTCGTTTCGAATGCGGTGAAGTTCAGCCCGGATGGAAGTCTGGTCCGGATCGAAGCCCATGTCAGGCCGGATTGCCTGCGCATCTCGGTGATTGATGAAGGTGCCGGCATGGCGCCCGAAGACATCCCCCGTGCCCTGACCCCGTTCACGCAGCTCGACGGCTCACTTTCACGCGCTCACGAAGGCACGGGCCTCGGCCTGCCGCTCGCAAAGCACCTGGCGGAGCTTCACGGCGGTACGCTTCGGATCGAAAGCCAGGTCGGGGCGGGAACGGCCGTTCACGTCGATCTGCCGCTTGATCGGATCATAGGATCGGATACGGACGGCACGGGCGAAGAGCGCGCCGCGCTCTAGCCCCTACCTCTCGCCCGGACGATAACTCTCCTTCACATGCGGCTCGAGTTCTTCCTGCGTGAAGCGGACGGGTTTCGTCTTCATGCCGGCAAAAAGAGGTGACTGATCGGCATAATGCGGCGACGACGCATCGAGCGTTGCCGAGCCGAAGGGGTGGATGCTTTCCGAGCGCAGATTTCCGGCGCGGTCCCATTCGACGAACATGATGAGCGTATCGCCACCGCGCGCCGTCAATGTGCCGTCTTGATCGGGAAATCCGTAGATCGCGCGAACGATGTCCGGGCCGCCATCGACCGGCATATCGACCTCGCCGCGCCGGAAGCGGTTGACCTCGCCCCATTCGGGATCGAGACGGCCGAACGTCATTTTCAGTTGCGAGATCGTTTCCTTGAACTGGTCCGCAAGGACGGGTGGCGTCTCGCGCCGGATTTCTGCGCTGATGACAGGTTCGGCGGTGCGCACGGCGAGCGCGGCGCCGCGATTGGCCACATCCGTGCGGCGATCCCAGTTGCGAAGAATATCCTGCGCTCCTGCGACGTCCGCATCGCCTTCCGGGTTCAGTGCGAGAAGTTCCGTGATGATTTCCGCCATGCGCGAATTCTCGCTATAGGCGAGGTCGTATTTATAGGCGTGAAAGGCATCGCGCGTGATCGAACGGTCCGCGCCATAGGTTTCCTCGATCCGCATGGCGCGGTTCGTCATGTCTGTCTGTATGCCCATGCGGATGGGAAAATCCGCAGGTTTGAGATTGTCGTTCGCGGCCGTCGCGCGGAACGGTGTGTTGTTCGCGTTGAAGACAAAGCCGGAATTCGGGTTGTAGAGTTTCGGCACCAGATCGAAAGGCACATAGCTCTTCCAGATCAGCGATGAATCATCCCCCGGCAGAACCTCCGCCCAGTCCGGCCCCTCCGGCCTGTCCGGAAATTGTGCGTTGTAGACATAGGCAATATTGCCCTGCTTGTCGGCATAGACGTAGTTGATGCTGGGCAGGGCCTGCATTTTCATCGCCTCGATCCATTCGGCGAGATTGCGCGCCTTGTCGAGAGCGAAATATTGCTCGACCTGACGGAACTCGCCGAGTCCGGCAAAGCGCAAGGCAAAGGCGCCGTTCGGTGTGCGCAGGACCGGACCATGCTCGGAGCGCAATACTTCGCGTTCCACCGTCCACCAGAACGGACCCCAGAGATCGACACGGATGGTGGCGATACTCTTGTCGAAGTCCCGCCATTCGCCGTCGAGCATGTACTGGTTGTCGTTGTCGGGATTGAGCGTGAGACGGTAGATATCGACGAGATCGGGCTCGTTCACCGTATTGGCCCAGCCCAGATGGGCATTGTGGCCATGCAGCATGAAGGGTGAGCCGGGAAAGAAGCCGCCCGCCACATGCCAGCCTTCGTCGCTGTGCAGCACCGCCTCATACCAGGCAACAGGGCCGGTAAAGGGCTGATGCGAATTCACGAGCAGCCGTGTCGCCCCGTCGGCGGAACGCGCTGGACTCACCGCGACGGCATTTGAACCGACATGGAGTGCCCGCGCCGCAGGCAGAAAGGCGTCGACGCCTTCCTTCGACAGGCCTTCGCTCTTTCCGATGCGTCCCTCGAATACGGCGATCAGCGTCTTGTCGAGCCCATAGAAGAAGGGCGCCTTGAACATGAAGCCCGCGGCGATGTCCTTGCCGGTGACGGGCAGCGTGCCGGCAATCACCTTGCCGGGATGAAGGGCGGCATAATAGTTCACGCCGTCGGCATAGGCCTCGATCACCGCACGCACTTCGGGCGTGAGACCGCTCTCGTAATTGGCTTCGATCGTCTGCCAGATACCCATGAGATTGACGAGATAGTCGCTGACCGCCGCGCGCTCTCCCTTGACGGCGGCAAGCTGGCCGCGCGTTGCAATCAGCACGTCCTGAATGGTCGCAAAGTCGTCCTCCGAATGGGCATAGCCAATGCCGAAGGCGACATCGGCATCGCGCCGGCCATAGACATGCGGCACACCCCATTCGTCGCGCTTTATGGTGACGTCAAAATCGGCCGCGCGGGCGATGAGCGGCGCCGGATCGGCGGCGGGCGGCGCTTCGATCGCCCCGCGGGCAAGGATGATGGCAACGACAGCCATGGCGATGGCGACAAGGCCGAAAAGGCCGGTTTTGGCGATGCGAAGCACGCGGCGATCCTCATTCCGTTTGCGCGAAGCCTAGCGGCAGTTCCCGCGCCGTCAATCGGGCCGCGCCTCTGCCTGCGTCCCTGCGCCGCTTTTCGGGGAGGAGCTTACCCTCTATACAGGGAGCCAATTGAAACCCGGCGACAGGCGAATTCCTTGCTGCTTTCCGCGAACGACATTGGGCTCTTCCTCGCCTTTGCGGGGCTGACGGGGATTGTTCTCTGGCTGCTGCTACGGCCGCTTCGCGCGGATGCCGCTGCAGCGCCGCAGGATGTGGGTGAAAGCGAAGTCGCCATTTACCGCGACCAGCTTGCCGAAATCGCCCGCGATCTTGAACGCGGCACGATCGGCGAGGCGGAGGCCGAGGCGGCCCGCGTCGAAGTCTCGCGCCGCCTCATCGCGGCGGGCGAGGCGCAGGCCGAGGCCGCGCGCGTTCCGCAGGGCAAGGGCGATCCGCGCCTTCGCCGTGCCGTTGCCGTTGCGCTGGCGCTCGCTCTGCCGATGCTGACGCTCTTCATCTATCTCGGCGAGGGTACTCCCGGTCTCGAAGGACAGCCGATCGAGGAACGGCTGGCAAAACCCGCCGACGAATTGCCCGCCGAAGCCCTGATCGTCCGTATCGAACGCCGCCTGAAGGACAATCCGGACGATGTGGCGGGCTGGGAGACGATTGCGCCGGCCTATGTGATGCTCGGCCGCTACGACGAGGCGGTGCGCGCCTGGACGCGGGCAATGATCGCGGGCGGCGTGACCGCGGAGCGGCTGGCCGCGCGCGGCGAGGCACGGGTGCTGGCGAATGACGGCACGGTCGGCCCCGGCGCCAAGGCTGATCTCGAAAAGGCGGTGGAACTCGACCCGAAGGAACCTCGCGCGCAATTCCTGCTCGGACTGGCCGAACTGGATGCCGGCGAGCGCGAGGCGGGGCTCAATCGCTGGAAGGCGCTTCTGGCCGGTGCCCCTGCCGACGCGGCCTGGGCCCCGGCCGTTCGTGCCCGGATCGCCGCCATTGAAAGCGGGCCTGCGATTGCCGCCGAAAACGAACCGATGATCCGGGGCATGGTCGAGAGGCTGGCCAGCAGGCTGCAAGACAATCCGGACGACCTCGAAGGCTGGCTTCGCCTGATCCATTCCTACAATGTGCTTCAGGACCGCGAAAAGGCGCTTGCTGCGCTGGAAACGGCCCGGAAAACTTTCGCGGGCGATCCCGAGGCGCTCGCCCGTCTCGACAACTTATCCCCGGGGGGAGCCGCGCCGCGCTAGTATGAGCCCGACTCGTGAGGAGGGCAGGGCGAGATGCTGAGCGATCTTCAGAAGGAAACGGCCAAGGCCATCGTCAATATTTTCGAGACGGGCTCGGCGCGCGGCGATTATGCCCGCGTCACGCTGCTGACCGGCGACAGTGGCCACCTGACCTATGGCCGTGCGCAGACGACGCTTGGCAGCGGCAATCTCTATCTCCTCATCAAGGCCTATTGCGACGCGCCGGGCGCGCTCTGCGCCCGGGCGCTCAGGCCCTACCTGCCGCGTCTTGCCGATATCGATCTCCGTCTCGATACGGACTGGGCTTTTCGCAACCTGCTGAAGGAAGCGGGCGGCGATCCCGTCATGCAGGAAACGCAGGACGCCTTTTTCGATCGTGTTTTCTGGGCGCCCGCCGTGGCGGCGGCAAACCGCGCCGGATTGTCCGAACCGCTTTCGGTTGCGATCGTATATGACAGCGTGGTGCACGGCTCATGGGGTGCCATGCGCGACCGCACCATCGCCAGGATCGGCGATGCCTCACGCGCGGGCGAACGCAAATGGGCCGTTGCCTATCTCGACACGCGGCGCGACTGGCTTTCCAGCCATCCGAACACGCTGCTGCGCAAGACCGTCTATCGCATGGATACGCTGAAGGCGCTTGCCGCCGCCGGGAACTGGAAACTCGACCTGCCGATGGTGGTGCGAGGCGTCAGGATAGATGCGGAAATTCTCGGTGTCCGCCCCCCTGTCACCGCCTCGGCCATCGACGCGGCCACGCGAAATCTCCGCCTCACCAACCCGCCCATGACCGGCAATGATGTGCGTGCCCTGGAAGCTGCGCTGGTCAGGGAAGGCTATGCGATCAACCAGGACGGTGTTTTCGACGCCGGGCTTGAGGCAGCCCTCAAAGCCTTCCAGCGCGAATACGGGCTTGTCGATGACGGGATCGCCGGTCCGGCGACAAGGCTCATGCTGGGGATTTGACGCCGATTCCGGGAAAAAACGGCGGCCCCGCGACGATTTAGCGGTTTGGCGGGCCGGGGCCTCCGGGCTATATCTCGTTGCACCGGCCCATGCCGGCCGCAAGACAAACGGAACCGACATGACGCGCAAGCAGCGCCGCGCCACTTTCATCGCCGTCAGCCTTGGCATTCTCGGACTTGCCGTGGGCCTCATGCTCTTTGCGATGCGCGACAACATCGTCTTCTTCTACAGCCCGAGCGATGTCGTGGAGCGCGGTGTCGAACCCGGCCAGCGAATCCGGCTTGGCGGCCTTGTCGAACAGGGCTCGCTGGAAGATCTCGGAGATGCGACGCTGCGTTTCAATGTCACCGATTTCGTGGAGACCGTAACCGTCACCTATCGCGGCGTTCTGCCCGATCTCTTCCGCGAGGGGCAGGGCGTCGTCACCGAGGGAGCGTTTGGCGAGGACGGCAATTTCACCGCGACCAATGTGCTTGCCAAGCATGATGAATTTTACATGCCGCCCGAAGTCGCCGATGCGCTGAAGCGTTCCGGTCAATGGCAGGGCGAAGGCGCGGCAGCGCCCCATGCCGAAACCTACGGGCAGGGCGCCTATCCATGATCGTCGAGCTTGGCCATTTCGCGCTGATCCTCGCGCTTGCCGTTTCCATCGTGCAGACATTCGTGCCGGCCATCGGCGCGCATCGCCGCGACGCGCAGCTCATGCGGGTTGGCGAGCCTGCCGCGATCCTGCAACTTGCGCTGATCGCATTCTCCTTCGGCGCGCTCACCTGGGCTTTTGTCGTGTCGGACTTCTCGGTGAAGCTCGTCTACGACTATTCTCATTCCCTGAAGCCGATGATCTTCAAGATCAGCGGCGTCTGGGGAAATCATGAAGGTTCGATGCTGCTCTGGGTGCTGATCCTCGCGCTGTTTGGCGCCATGGTCGCTCTCTTTGGCAAGAACCTGCCCGACACATTGCGCGCCCGCGTACTGGCGGTGCAGGCTTCGATCGCCGTCGCCTTCCTGTTGTTCGTGGTTTTCACGTCGAACCCGTTTGCCCGTCTCGATCCGGCGCCTTTCGAGGGAACGGGGCTCAATCCGCTCTTGCAGGACCGCGCGCTCGCCTTCCATCCGCCTTGGCTCTATGCGGGCTATGTCGGCTTCTCGATGACATTTTCCTTCGCCGTTGCCGCGCTGATCGAAGGCCGCGTCGATGCGAGCTGGGCGCGCTGGGTGAGGCCCTGGACGCTGATGGCCTGGCTTTCACTGACCATCGGCATCGCCATGGGCTCGTGGTGGGCCTATTACACGCTCGGCTGGGGCGGCTTCTGGTTCTGGGACCCGGTGGAAAACGCCTCGCTCATGCCCTGGATCGCCGGCACGGCGCTGCTGCACTCCGCCATCGTTGCCGAAAAGCGCGGGGCGTTGAAAAGCTGGACCATCCTGCTGGCGATCCTCGCCTTCTCGCTGTCGCTTCTCGGCACTTTCCTTGTGCGCTCTGGCGTACTGACCTCGGTGCACGCCTTTGCGGTGGACCCGGCGCGCGGCAGCGTCATTCTCGGTATCCTGATCTTCTTCGTCGGCGGTTCGCTCGCGCTTTATGCCTGGCGTGCGCCGATGCTCAAGACGGGCGGCATTTTCGCCCCGGTGAGCCGTGAAGGTGCGCTGCTCGTCAACAATCTGCTGCTCGCGGCCGCAACGGCTTCCGTGTTCATCGGCACGCTCTACCCCCTGTTCCTCGATGCGCTCACGGGCGCGAAGATCACGGTGGGACCGCCGTTCTTCAACTACACGTTCGCGCCGATCTTCGTGCTGCTTTTCCTGCTCGTGCCGCTCGGACCGTTTCTTGGCTGGAAACGCGCCGATATTGCCGCGGCAGCCGAACGGCTTTATGTGGCGGCCGGACTCGCCTTCCTCGCCTTGCTCACCTCATTCGCCTTCTTCTATGGCGGGCCGTTCCTCGCTCCCTTCGGCATGGCGCTGGCCGTCTGGCTGGTCGCCGGCGCGCTTTCCGAGATTGCCTGGCGTATCAAGCTGTTCTCGATGCCGCTCGACGAAAGCATGGCCCGCGCGCGCCGGTTGCCGCGCGCGGCATGGGGCACGGCGCTCGCCCATGGCGGGCTCGGCATCTGCCTTGCCGGTGTCATCGGCGTCACGGCATGGAGCGAGGAGCTCATCACCTCCGTCGCGCCGGGCGAAAGTGCGGAAATCGGCGGGTACACGCTGACGCTTGAAGGCGTCGCGCTCCGCGATGGACCGAATTTCGATGCAATGGTCGGCGTCGTTCGCGTTGCGCGCGATGGCCGCGACCTCGGCGTGTTGACGCCGGAGAAGCGCCGCTTCGCCGCCGAGCGTCAGGAAAAGACCGAGCCCGCAATCCGCACCAATGGCATTTCCGACCTTTATGTCGTGCTCGGTGAGCAGGCGGGCGATGGCAAGTGGGTGCTGCGCGCCTATCACAACAATCTCGCGCCGCTGATCTGGATCGGCGGCTGCATCATGGCCCTCGGGGGCGTCTTTTCGCTGATGGACCGCAGGCTCCGCGTCGGTGCGCCGACGGGCGCGCGCGTGCGCCTTGCGCCGCAGCCGGCGGAATAGGCCGATGCGGAGCCTCCTTGCCGCGCTGGTTCTGTTGTTCGCAATGGCCGCGCCTTCCCTTGCGCTGGTGGACCCCTCGGAGCGGCTCGCCGACCCCGTGCAGGAGCAGCGGGCCCGCGCCATTTCGAAGAACCTGCGCTGCATGGTCTGCCAGAACCAGTCGATCGACGATTCCGATGCCGAGCTTGCGGGCGATCTGCGCCGTGTCGTGCGCGAGCGGATTGCGGCCGGCGACACGGATGCCGAGGTCTATGATTTCGTGGTCGCGCGATATGGCGATTTCGTGCTGATGACGCCGCGCTTCGGTCCGGCAACGCTGCTTCTCTGGCTCGGGCCCTTGCTGGTGCTTGTGCTCGGAGGCGGCATCGTCATCGCCGTCACGCGCCGGCAGGCGGCGCGCCCGGCAGAACCCAGGCTGAGCCCCGTTGAGGCAGCGAAGCTGGCCGCCCTTCTTGAAAAGGACGGAAACCCGCGCGATTGACGCCGGAACTCCGCCAATATTTCGCCTTACATCGATGTAATGTTTCGGACATGATTTGGAAAGGATCAGGACATGATCCTGATCCTCAACCATGCCGCGACCCACGCCCCGCCGGGGCGGGCAGGCCTGAACAACGTAACGGGAGTTTGAAAGATGCGGAACGGTCGAAACGGCAATCTGCGCCGCCCGGCGCTGACCCTCGTGCTGGCGAGCGTCGTTGCACTTGGCCTCGGCTCGGCCAGCGTGGTGGCGAACACTCAGCCCCTCGATACGCGCTCCGCAGCGCCCTCCGCCAATGACCTCGAGCGATTGCCGAGTTTTGCCGATCTGGTCGAAAAGGTGAGCCCTGCCGTGGTCTCGATCCGCGTCAACGAGGAAGTCGCCGCTCAGGCCGGTATTCCCGAATTGCCTTTCCCGCCCGGCAGCCCTTTCGAACGCTTCTTCCGCGATATGCAGCCGCAAGGCCGTGACGGCGCGCCGCGCCGCCGGCAGGCAACCTCGCTCGGCTCAGGCTTCGTGATTTCGGCGGATGGCTATGTCGTGACCAACAACCATGTGGTTGGCGAAGGCAAGGACATAACGGTCGTTCGCAACGACGGCACCGAAATGCCTGCCAAGCTGATCGGCCGTGACCCGAAGACCGATCTTGCGCTCGTCAAGGTCGAAGCCAAGACGCCCATGCCCTATGTCGCCTTCGGCAACTCCGACAATCTGCGCGTTGGCGACTGGGTGCTGGCGGTCGGCAATCCCTTCGGTCTCGGCGGCACGGTGACGACGGGCATCGTTTCGGCGCGTGGCCGCGAGATCGGCGCAGGTCCTTATGACGATTTCATCCAGATCGACGCTTCGATCAATCGCGGCAATTCCGGCGGTCCGACTTTCGACGTGCACGGCAATGTCGTCGGCGTGAATACGGCCATCTATTCGCCGACGGGCGGCAGCGTTGGCATCGGCTTCGCCATCCCTTCTTCCATCGCGGAGCGCGTCATTTCGCAGCTCAAGAACGATGGCAAGGTGACGCGCGGCTGGCTGGGCGTGACCATCCAGCAGGTTGACGATGAACTTGCCGCTTCGCTGGGTCTCGACAAGGCACGCGGCGCGCTCGTTGCGCAGGTGGCAAAGGATAGCCCCGCCGAAAATTCAGGCATCCGTGCCGGTGATGTGATCGTGAACATCAACGGCAAGGAAATGGAAGATGTGCGCGCGGTGAGCCGCACGGTTGCCGACCTTCAGCCCGACACGCGGGCCGAAATCGTGGTCTGGCGCGACGAGCGCCGCCGTTCGATCCGTGCGCGGATCGGCGTCTTCCCGGACAACCTGGAAATGGCGGCGGGCGGCCCGGCCGAAACGGCGCCGGCGCAGAGCGCGACGGAAAGCCTTGGGCTGTCGTTCACCTCGTCGCCGGATGGCGTCGTGGTTCAAAGCGTCGATCCAAACAGCGATGCCGCCGAGAAGGGTGTTCGTCCCGGCGACGTGATCTTGAAGGTTTCCGGCAAGGATGTGAAATCGCCGGCGGATGTTGTTGCCGGTGTCGATGAAGCCACTAAGGCGAAGAAGAGCTCCGTGCTCCTGCTCCTTCGCAGCAATGACCAGCAGCGCTTCGTGGCGCTGACGCTCGAGAAGTCGTAACGGACGGACACCGTCGGGGGACGGGTGTCCGCGCGGAACGCGCGGTCCCCGCCTTTCCGGAGGAGGGATCGCAAAGGCGCGCCGCCGATGCTCATCCCCCGCGGCATCGGCGGCGTTGTCCGCCGCCCAAGATGAGGAACTGGTGAAGCAATGCGTATTCTTGTGATTGAGGACGATCTGGAGGCTGCCGCCTATGCGGTGAAAGGTCTGCGCGAAAGCGGCCATATCGTCGATCACGCCGCGGATGGCGAGGAAGGGCTGACGCTCGCCCTGTCCAGCACCTTTGACGTTCTCATCGTCGATCGCATGTTGCCGAAACGCGATGGACTCTCCGTCGTTCAGACGCTGCGCGAGGAAGGCGTCCGGACGCCCGTACTGTTCCTCTCCGCGCTCGGCGAGGTGGATGACCGCATCAAGGGACTCAAGGCGGGCGGCGACGACTACCTGACGAAGCCCTATGCCTTTGCCGAATTGCTGGCGCGCATCGAGGTGCTGGTGCGGCGCGCCAACCCGGACCAGGTTCGCACGAGGCTCCAGGTCGGCAGCCTCGAAATCGACCTTCTCGCCCGCAAGGTCGTCCGGGAGGGGCAGGAAATCGACCTCCAGCCGCGTGAATTCCGGCTCCTGGAGTATCTGATGAAACATGCCGGCCAGGTCGTCACCCGGACAATGCTGCTCGAAAATGTCTGGGAATATCATTTCGATCCGCAAACGAACGTGATCGACGTCCATATTTCGCGGCTCAGGGCCAAGATCGACAAGAATTTCGAGCAACCGCTCTTGCACACCGTGCGGGGTGCGGGATACTCGCTCCGTGCCGCTGATTGAACTCCTCAAGACCTCGACCTTCCGGCTCGCGGTCATTTACCTCGCCCTGTTCGCCGCCTCGGCGATCACGCTGCTGGCCTATGTCTACTGGAACACGGCAGGCTTTCTCGCCCGGCAGACGGATGAAGCGGTTGAGGCGGAAATCACGGGTCTTGCCGAACAGTACCGGCAGGGCGGCTTGCCGCTTCTTGTTCACACCGTCATCCAGCGCTCGCGCGATCCCGGACAAAGCCTCTATCTCGTGCTCGACCCGGCGGGCCGGGTGCTCGCGGGAACGCTCGACGCAAGGCCGCAGGTCGAAGCCGGTCCCGACGGCTGGTTCGATTTCAGCTACAACCGGAAGACGCTGGACGGCATCGAGGTGAAGGCCGCCCGTGCCCGCGCCTTCTACCTGCAGGAAGGCTTCTATTTGCTCGTTGGCCGCGACGTGCAGGAACGGCGCGAGATCGAAAGTCTCATCACCAACGCCCTGATCTGGGCCATCGGTCTTACCGTCGCGCTTGGTCTTGCGGGCGGGCTCTTCATGAGCCGCAACATGCTGGCGCGCGTGGACGAGATCAACCGCTCGAGCCTCGAAATCATGGGCGGCGACCTTTCGCAACGCCTGCCCATTGCAGGAACCGGCGACGAACTCGATCAGCTGGGTCAGAATCTCAATGCCATGCTGGAACAGATCGAGGCGCTGATGATCGGCATGCGGCAGGTGACGGACAATATCGCGCATGACCTCAGAAGCCCGCTCAACCGCCTGCGCAACCGTCTCGAAGTGACGCTGATGCAGGATGCCTCGAAAGAGGACTACAAGCTTGCGCTCGAAAAGACGATCGCCGAAGCCGACAATCTTCTCGGCACCTTCAATGCGTTGCTGATGATCGCGCGGGCCGAGGCCGGATCGCTCCGCGATGCCATGTCGTGGGTTGATCTCGGCGCCACGGTGCAGGACGTCGCCGAACTCTACGAGCCGCTGGCCGAGGAAAACGGCCTCCAGCTGAAGGTCGAGACGGAAGAGGGTTTGATGATCTGGGGCAACCGTGAGCTGCTGTCTCAGGCTGTGGCGAACCTGCTCGACAATGCGATCAAGCACGGCCTGCCCGAGGATGCGGACAATGAACGGACGATCGAGGTTTCCGCGAGGACGGACACGGCAAGGGCCGGACGCGGCGCCGTGCTGTCCGTGGCGGACCGGGGCCCCGGCATTCCGCCGGGCGAACGCCAGCATGTGCTGGAACGGTTTGTACGTCTGGAGGCAAGCCGCAATACGCCGGGTTCAGGCCTCGGCCTCAGCTTGGTCGCGGCCGTCGCGCGGCTGCATGGCGGTGCGATCGAGCTTGGCGACAACGCGCCCGGCTTGCGGGTATCCCTGTCGCTGCCGGTTTCCGGGCGTTGAGTCTCGCGGGAATCTGCTAGGCTGCGCGCCGTTTCGAGGCTTGAGGCGGCGGCAGCGCCGTGCGGGATCAGGATGACGACACTTCGCGAGAACGGATTGAAGGCGCCTCAGCCATATGACGAGGCGCGTGTTGCCCGCGAAATGGAAGACCTGAAGGCTGCGGCAAGCGCCAAGGACGATCCGGCGCTGTCCGCACTGATCGGTGACGCCGGCGCGTTGCATCTCATTCGTTCCATCTTTGGCAATTCGCCCTTTCTCGGCCGGATCATCCGCCTCCATCCAGACTGGCTGCCGCGGCTTCTGAACAGGACGCCGGAGGAGGCGATGGACGATCTGATCGCCCGCGCCGTGGCCGCGCGCGATCTGGAAAAGCAGGCGGACGTCATGGCTGCGCTCCGGCTTGCCAAGGCAGAAGCCGCGCTTCTGATTGCCATGGCCGACATAACCGGCATCTGGCCGCTTGAGAAGGTGACGGGTGCGCTCACAGATTTTGCCGACACCGCCGTCGACAGTTCGATCGTCTGGCTGCTGCGCAATGCCGCCGCGCGCGGACAGATTCTGCGAGCGCCCGAAGATGTGTCACCTGCGGGGTCCGGTCTCGTACTGCTCGGCATGGGAAAGTACGGCTCGCGCGAGCTGAACTATTCGAGCGACATCGACATGGTCGTCTTTTACGAGCCTGGCCAGTTGCCGCTGAAAGTAGGGCTCGACGATGGCGAGCTTTTCGTTCGCATGACGAAGGACCTCGTGAAGATGCTGCAGGAGCGCACGGCGGAAGGCTATGTGTTCCGCACCGATCTTCGCCTGCGTCCGGATCCCGGCGGTACGCCGGTTGCCGTTTCCTTGCCCGCGGCCGAAAGCTATTACGAAAGCCGCGGCCAGAACTGGGAGCGCGCGGCCTTCATCAAGGCGCGGCCCGTGGCGGGCGACATGGCGGCGGGCGAGCGACTGCTGAAAACGCTGACGCCCTATGTCTGGCGCAAGAATCTCGACTTCGCCGCCATCGACGATATTCATTCGATGAAACGCCAGATCCATGCGGCAGGGGGGCATGGCGTGGTGGCGGTGGCAGGTCACAACATCAAGCTCGGCCGTGGCGGTATCCGCGAGATCGAGTTCTTCGTGCAGACCCAGCAACTGATCGCCGGCGGCCGCGATCATGATCTTCGCGGCAAGCAGACCTGCCCGATGCTCGATGAGCTGGCCGCCAAGAAATGGATTGCGCCAGAGACTGCGGAAGAGATGAAGGAAGCCTATCGCTTCCTGCGCACGCTCGAACATCGCCTGCAAATGATCGACGACGAGCAGACCCATTCCCTGCCGGTTTCCGATGCCGATCTCGATCATGTCGCCTGTTTCATGGGCTTTGCAAACAGGGCCGAGTTTGCCGAAGCCCTGACGCGGCGCCTCGAATGTGTCCGCGATCACTATGCGAAGCTTTTTGAAACCGCGCCGCCGCTTGGCGAGGAGGGCGGCAGTCTGGTTTTCACGGGCACGGAAGACGATCCCGAAACGCTGGAAACGCTGCGCGGTCTCGGTTTCACGCGGCCGTCGGAAATGTCGGAGGCCATTCGCGGCTGGCATACGGGCCGCTTTCCGGCAACGCGTGCCACGCGCTCGCGCGAATTGCTGACGAGCCTCATGCCGGCACTCCTGCGCGCTCTCTCGCGCACGGCGAACCCGGACACCGCCTTCGACCGTTTCGACAAGTTCCTGACGGGCCTTCCGGCGGGCGTTCAGCTCTTCTCGATGTTCTATTCCAATCCGCATCTTCTCGACCTGCTGGCCGGTATCTGTGGTACGGCCCCGCGCCTTGCCGCCTATCTGAGCCAGAATCCGCGTGTGCTGGAGGCGGTTGTCGATCCCGATTTCTTCAAGGTATTGCCGGGACGTGAGGAACTGAACCGCAGCCTGAAGGACGCACTCGTTCATGCCGAGGACTATCAGGACATGCTCGATTTCGCGCGCGTATGGGCGCGCGAATATCGCTTCCGTCTCGGAGTTCGTGTGCTCTCGGGCAGCGCCGATGCGGAAGAGGCGGGCCCGGCCTATGCCGCGCTTGCATCCGAGCTCGTGGCCGCTCTTGCGCCGGCCGCCGAAGACAAGGTTGCCGAACGGCATGGCCGGATCGAAGGCGGACGCTTCTGTGTCGTGGCCATGGGAAAACTGGGAAGCGAGGAAATGAGCGCAAGCTCCGACCTCGATCTCATCGTCATCTATGACGTTCCCGACGCCGATGCGCAATCCAATGGCGAGCGGCCGCTCTATGCTTCGCAATACTATGCCCGTGTCTGTCAGCAGCTCATCAACGCGCTGACCGCGCCGACCGCGGAAGGAAAACTCTACGAAGTCGACATGCGTCTGCGTCCGTCAGGCAATGCCGGACCGATTGCAACGGCCTTCGACAGTTTCGTGACCTATCAGGAAGCGGAGGCATGGACCTGGGAACATATGGCGCTGACGCGCGCCCGCGTGATCTCCGGCCCGCAGGATCTGCGAATGCGGATCGAGGATGCGATTGCAAGGACGATCCTGAAGGAACGCGACGCCGCGCTGATCGCAAAGGATGTCGCCGACATGCGCGACAGGCTGGCCAAGGAGCGCCACAGCCAGAATCCCTGGGAGCTGAAGCATGTTCGCGGTGGCCTCGTCGACATCGAGTTCATCTGCCAGTACCTTCAGCTCATCCATGCAAACCGGCATCCCGCCATCCGCCACACGCATACGCGCACGGCGCTGGTCCGGATTGCCGAGGAAAGACTCCTTCCAGCCGAAACGGCAGACATGCTGGTGCGGGCGATTTCGCTCAATCACAATCTGACGCAGGTCATCCGTGTTTGCGTCGAAGGGGTTTTCGATCCGGTCGAGGCGCCGACCGGCTTGAAGTTCCGTCTCGCCAGAGCTGGCGATGTGCCGGATTTCGCAACGCTCGAAGCCGAGCTGCTGGATAGCCAGCGCCGCGTATTCGAAGCCTTCGAAACGATTGTCTCCGCCGCCGCTGGCTGATTATTTGCACCGCTGCCATGCCGGCCGGGATGCGGTGCGTTAACCCTGTTCGGGAATGCGCGTTGAAATCGCGACAATTCCCGGCCTTTCGTGGTTAACGCGCGCCTCCTTCCGGCAAGGATGTGCGTTTGCCCGGCGCGAAACGTGTCAATTCGATACGCTTCGCAGGGGGCAGAGCCTGGGCGTGTCCCAGCGCGGGTAGTGTGTGGGGTTTGGACGCATGGAGCGTCACGACGCAATCGTGATCGGAGCGGGGCTGAATGGGCTCGTTGCCGCCGCCTATCTGGCGCGCGCTGGCCTCGATGTGCTCGTCCTCGATCGCGCCTCCGCGCCGGGCGGCATAGCCATGCCCTACGAGATTGCCCCGGGATTTCTGCTGCCGCGCTATGCCTTGGGCAGCGGCGGCCTGCCGCCGCGCATTGCCGCCGATCTCGACCTCGGACGTCATGGTCTTCGTTTCATCCGTGCCGATGGCGGCGTCACCTGCTTTGCCGATGGGCACTATGTTGCGAATTACCGCGATGGCGTGGTCCATCGCCGCGAACTCGCGCGTCATTCGCGCCGCGATGCCGATGCCTGGACGCGCTACCGCCGCGACATGCTGCGTGCGGCGCGTGGTCTGGCACCGCTTCTGGCGCGGCCGGCCACAGGCCCCGCGAGGGGCTTGTTCGCCGGACTGCGGGCGCGCCTTTCGCTGGCCGACCGGCTTGCTGAGCTCGCACCCTCCGGCATGGCGGATATGCTCCGGCTATGGACGCTGCCCGCTGCCGAATTTCTCGATCAATATTTCGAGTCGCCGCATGTGAAGGCGCATCTGTGCGCAGCCGCGCTGATGGGCGGAACGCTCGGACCATTCTCGCCGATGAGTGCATCGCGTCTTGTATGGCCTTGGCTTTCCGAAGCAGGCGGCGCGATGGGCGGTGCGCCGGATACGCTGATGCCGCAAGGCGGCACCGCGGCGCTCGTGGCGGCACTGATGACGGCCATTCGCGCCGAAGGCAGTGCGATCCGTCTCGAAGCGGAAGTGACCGACATTCTCGTCAAGGATCGCAAGGTGCGTGGCGTCGAGCTCGCAAATGGCGAAGCGATCGCCGCGGACGTGGTTATCTCCGGTCTTGATGTGAAGCGGAGCTTTCTCAGCCTTTTCCGCTGGAAGGATTTGCCGGCCGGTCTTGTTGAGCGTGTCGGGCGTGTGCGCATGAGGGGCGTTGCGGCCAAGGTCAACATGGCGCTCGACGCTTTGCCGGAGTTTCCCGGTTTGCCCGAAGGCTGTCCTTCGATTGGCGGCGGCCTGCGCCTCGCAGGCACGATTCCGGCGATGGAGCGCGCCTTTGCCGATTGGCGTGATCGTATTCCTCCGCGCGATCCCTTGATTGACGTTCTGATCCCGTCGATTGCGGATCCTTCGCTGGCGCCGCCCGGCAAACATCTTCTCTCGGCATTTGTGCAATTCGTCCCCGAAGAATTGCACGACGGGCCCTGGACCGATGAAAGCCGCGATGCATTGCGCGATCTCGTCACAGCGAGGCTTGCTTCGGTGAGTCCGGGGATCGAAACGCGAATCCTCGCTTGCGAGGTGCTGTTGCCCGGCGATATCGAAAACGAAATCGGTCTCACCGGCGGCGATCTCGCCTATGGCGAAACGACGCTCGATCAGCTGTTTGCGAACCGGCCCTTTCCCGGCGCGGGCGGCGCTGCAACACCCTTGCGCAACTTCTATCTCTGCTCGCCAAGCGCGCATCCCGGTCCCTTCGTCATGGGTGGCCCCGGCGCCAACGCAGCCGCAGAAGTTCTCTCCACCCGGAAGGGAAGGGGCTGAGCCATGCGCCGCAGCGGCAACACCTATGACGTGATCGTGATCGGCGCAGGCCATAACGGCCTTGTCGCGGCCGCGCGTCTTGCCCGTTCGGGCCGCCGGGTGCTTGTGCTGGAAGCCTCGGATTCGATCGGCGGCGCCGCCGCAACGTCCGAGATTGTGCCGGGATATGTCGGTCCGGCCGTCGCCCATCTCATCGAGGGATTTCCGAAGCGGATTGAGCGCGGGCTGAAACTTGGCCGTCACGGACTGCGCTATGCCGCGCGCGACGTGCCGACTGTCATTCTCAACCCGGAAGGCGAACATCTGCAGTTGCCTCGCAATCGAAAGGAATTTGCCCGCTTCAGCAAGATTCTTCCGCGCGATGCCGACGCCTATCGTGATCGTGTCGCGCTTCTGAGGTCGCAGGCCGCCTTGATCGAGCCGATGCTCGGCGAACTTCCGCCGGACATGCAGGATGTAGCGGCGATGCGCCGCTTTCTCCGCCGCATCGTCTGGCGGACGGCATTTTCCGGCCGCGCCATGCTCGAGGGGCTGATGCAGACATTGCCCGAAAGCATCGGTGACAGGCTGGACGGCGAATTCGAATCTCCATTGTTGAAAGGCGCGCTTGCCTTCGACGCAACTCTGGGCAGCGCAGAAGGACCGTATGCCCCCGGCACTTCGTTCCGCGCCGTCTGGCGCGAAGCCTTGCGAATGCAGGGGCAGGGACTGCGTCAGTTTGAAGGGGGCACGGGCGCGCTTTGCGATGCGCTTGCATCGGTCGTCAATTCGCAGGGCGGCGACATACGCCTCAATACGCCGGTCGAGCGCATTCTGGTCGAGGGGGAATCGGTTGCCGGTGTCGAACTCGCCGATGGCATGGCGATGCACGCGCCGCTCGTTCTCTCCGCGATCAACCCGCGCGCGACGCTGATCGGATTGATGGGGGCGGAGAAACTTGAAACCCAGCAGGCCATGGAACTGTGCCATGCGCCTCGCCCGGGCAGCACCGCAAAGCTCAATCTTGCGCTCGAACGGGCGCCTGTCTTTCCGCGTCTGGCCGCCGAGCATTATGGCGCAAGACTTCTCGTCGTACCGGCGCTTCAGGCACTGGATGACGCCGCAAACGCTTGCCGCGAAGGCAGGTTTTCCTGTGAACCGGCATTGGAAATTCATGTGCCGAGCATCGCCGATCGAACGCTTGCGCCGGAGGGGCAGCACATTCTATCCGTCATCGTGCATTATGTACCCTATGAGGCCGAGGGCGGCTGGACCATGAAGCGCGAAGCCTTCGTGCAGAAGATCGTGCGGACCATTGCCGCATTTGCACCGGGCATCGAGGACGCGATGATTGCAGGCGAAATTCTGACGCCGCCGGATATCGAGCGGAAATATGGCCTCGCGGCTGGCGACTGGCACCAGGGCGACCTGCGTCTCGACCGGCTGCTCGGATTCCGTCCGTCACCTTCATTTGGCCGTTATCGGACGCCTGTCGCGGGGCTCTACCTTTGCGGCGCGGGAAGCCATCCGGGCGGCGGTGTCACCGGGCTGCCGGGCTGGCTTGCAGCCGAAGCGGCGATGCACCCTGAGGGGAGCCGCAAATGACGCCCGACAGCCTCCCGAAACAGGATGACGAACAAGCCGTGCCGCGGCCGGAGATCACTGATCCCGCCGATGAGCGCGCGCCTGTCGATCCGGCGCTTTTCGAGCAGGTCGCTGCCGAGCCGCCTTTCACACGCGCGGTCACTGCGACACCGCTTCACCTCGAAACGGCTGGCGAAAGTCACACCAACCGCTGGGTGACATGGAACGGCTACACCGTACCGGAGGTGCTTAGCGATCTCACCGACGAATATCGCGCCTTGCGCGGCTCTGCGGTGCTGATGGATGTCTCGCCTCTCGTCAAATATCGTATCGCCGGCCGCGATGCGCTCGCCTATCTCGAACGGTTGGCCGCCCAGCCTGTCGCACCGCTTGCCGCCGGCCATGCGCAGCATGTGATTTTCTGCGAAGGCGGAGGTTTCGTTCTCGGTGACGGCATGTTGTTCCGCCTCGCGGATGACGAATACCGTCTCGTGACCGAAGAAACCCATCTCGCCTGGCTTGCCGACAGCGCGGAAGGCTTCCGGGTCCGCGTCGAGGATGTCAGTGCGACTCTCGGTGTGCTCTCGCTTCAGGGGCCCCTTTCCTGTTTCATGCTGACGGAAATCGGCGTCGATGAGGCGGCTGCGCTCGAGCCGGGCGCCGCCCGCTGGGTCTCGATTGGCGGCATGCCGGTCTATCTGAGCCGCACCGGGGCAACGGGCGATCTCGGCTATGAACTCTGGTGCGATGCGGAAGATGCGCCGCATGTCTGGCGGGCGGTGATGTCCACGGGGCAGCCCTTCGGCCTTCGGCCAGCCGGCTTCGCACTGAGAGAACTCGCAAGGCTCGAGGCCGGTCATCCGCGTGCCGGCCATGACTATCTATCGGCATTCGCGGCCATTGAGCCGCGCGACATGCTGCCGCCTGCCGCCATCTGGCCGGATTTCTCGATCGCCGCATCCAAAGGGCTGTTCAATGGCGGTGCGGCCCTTCGGGCGGCGGCCCATATTGCGCCTTCGCGCCGTGTCGTTCGCCTCGCCGTCGAGGGGCTGGAGCCGGTGAGATTTGCCGCGGTTTCGCTTGGCGGCAAGGTGGCTGGTATTGCCACAAGCACCGGCTTTTCGCCTGCCCTTGGGGCAAATATCGCCCTTGCGATCCTGGATACCGGGGCGCTGGCGCCCGCTGGCCTTGCGGTGCTGGCGGAACGCCGGGACGGGCTTTCCATCGTGGAAACGCGCCTTCCTGCCCGGATTCTGGCGGAACCGGCCTTTTCCCATCCCCGCCGCATGATGGTTCCCGCGCCCTCGCGCGCCTAATTCCTTCTGCCCAGCCGACGGAATTGCAGCTTCCGCCCGTTTTACTTTTAAGGATGGCGGCATTGGCCGCTGGCGCTTCCGGCAAACGGCAGCGTTTCCTTGTTCAGCATCCGGGGGACGGAAACTGGAAAAAGGACGATCGAGATGAAGAAACTCAAATATGGATTGCTCGGCACGGCGGCGGCTCTTGCCGTGGCGATGACGCTGCCGGTGCTTTCTCATGCCGAGCCCGGAAAGCATGGTTACGGTGGTCATATCTTTGCCATGGCCGATAAGGACAAAAGCGGCGACGTTACGAAGGATGAGTTCCGGGCCGCCGCCGAGGCGCGCTTTGCCGCCATGGACAAGAATGGCGACGGCTTCGTATCCAAGGACGAAATGCAGGCGGCGCGGGCCGAAATGCGCTCCAAATATGAGGAGCGCCGTGGCGACCCGGCTGAACGCTTCGCCCGCATGGATGCCAATGGCGATGGCGCCGTGACGCTCGAGGAAATGCAGGCCGCCAGGAAGATGCATGGCGGCAAGGACGATGCGGCCCATGGCGGGAAGTCCGAAGACCGGCACGGCGACCGTTTTGCGCGTCTCGATACGGATGGTGATGGCAAGATTTCCAAGGCGGAATTTCTTGCAGGCGCCGACCGGATGTTCGAGCGCCTCGACCGGAATGGCGACGGCAAGATCGAACGCGGTGAAGGCCGGAAAGGCGACTGACAAAGCGGAGATGAAACGCCAGCCGAAGGCCGCTAGGCTGTGGCCGGAGATATCCGAACGGGTGAAGGGTGCCGGAATTCTCCGGGACCCTTTGCCTGTGCAGGTTTTAGCAGGTGAGGGAGGAAGCGCGCGCGTGCAGGAGGCGTCGGACGACGAACTGGTTGCGGCTGTCGCCAGGGGCGACGGGCAGGCCTGCGCCGTGCTGATGCAGCGTCATCTGGGGCGCATCGTCGCGCTGGCGCGGCGCATGATGGGCAATCAGGCAGATGCCGAGGAAGTGGCGCAGGAGGTATTTCTCCGTGTCTGGACCAACGCGGAAAAGTGGGAACCGGGCCGGGCGCAATTCGGCACCTGGCTTCACCGGGTTGCCGCCAATCTCTGTCTCGACCGCTTGCGCCGCCAGCGCAATACCGTCGATATAGACGAAATGCCCGATCTGGTGAGTGGCGATCCGGCGCCGGACCAGCGGCTCGAAGCGGACGAGCTGGCCGCCCGCGTCGAGGCGGCGCTGCAGCAACTGCCGGAGCGGCAGAGGGCCGCGATCGCGCTTTCGCATTATCAGGGATTGAGCAACATCGAGACGGCAGAAATTCTGGAAGTGAGCGTCGAGGCCGTTGAATCGCTCCTGTCGCGCGGCCGCCGGCAGTTGCGGACGCTGCTGGCGACGGAAAAGGACGGTCTGTTGCGTTCAAGGGAAACGAGCGCCTGAACGCGCTTTGAATGGAATTGAAGACGATGAACAGGGAAATTTCTCTGGAGAGATTTGCGGCGATTGTCGATGCCTATGGGGCGTCGCCGATGCGTTGGCCGGCTGACGAGCGCGGCGCCGCCGAGGCGCTGCTCGCCTTCTCCGCGGATGCACGCGCCCTGCTCGACGAAGCCCGGATGCTGGATGGCGTTCTGGCCGCGGCGCCGGTCGAGGTGCCTTCCGATGCGCTTGTTGCCCGTCTGATGGCAGCCCGCCCGCGCCCGGCTACGCCTGTCCCTGCCGGAAAGCCGCGTAGCATCTTCCGTGAGCTGATTTCGGCCATATGGCCCTATGGTTCGCCCGCCATACCGGCCGGTGCGCTTGCCGCATCCATCATGCTCGGAATTGCGCTTGGCTCCGTTTCCGAAATTGCGGTTCTGAACGGCAGTCAGATTGCGGCGGCCTCAGGCGAGTCCGAAGCCGATGAACGTCTGATTGCGCTTGCCCTTGCCGATATCGACTGGCCCGAGGAGTGGATTCAATGAGTGACCTGACTTCGACGCCCGCCGGAAAGCCTGCCCGCCGCTGGCTCGGTCCGGCATTGCTGATTTCGGTGGCCTTCAATCTTTTCCTCGTTGCGCTGATTTTGGTTCCCTTCTTCAAGGGGCCGCCGGATGACGGCTTTGGACCGATGCCGCGTGGCCCTGGCGCCGGTCTGATGCATGGTGCCTTCCGTGAATTGCCGGAGGAGGACCGGCAGGCGCTTCGTCAGGCGATGCGCGAGAGGTTCCGCGAAATCCGGCCCCATTTCCGTGAAATGCATGAGGCGCGCAATGCCCTCGCCGATGCGCTGGCGGCGGAACCCTATGATGAAGCTGCCGCTCGTGCGGCTTTCGACAGCATGTCTGCATCCATGATCGTGATGAGCGAGATGGGACGCGATGTGATGCTGGAAACCTTCGCAAAACTGACACCCGAACAGCGCAAGCGCGTCGCCGATGCCATGCGAAAGGATCGCGACCGAATGATGATGCGCTGGCGCAAGGACGGCCGGGATGGCGGTCCCGGCGATATGCCGCCGCCACCGATGGAATGAAGGGTGGTTGAGGCTCTATAATCTCCCGGCGCGATTTCAGGGAGACGACGCGGAATGACCTGGTACCACCCCGGCATGTACGATGCGGCAAAGCCCGCCGGCAGCCTCTGGGAAGAAACCGCGCCGCCTCTTGCTGCCGGCACCGATCTCGGCCCGAACGCCAACGAAACATGCGATGTCGCCATCATCGGTGGCGGCTATACCGGGCTTTCCTGTGCCTTTCATCTCACACGGGACTTTTCATTGGATGTTCGTGTGCTGGAGGCTGGGCCACTCGGCTGGGGCGCATCGGGCCGGAATGGCGGCTTCTGCACCCTGCCGCCTTCCGCTCTGTCGCTTCGTGAGCTTCTCTCCCGCTATGGCGAGTCGGAAGCAAAACGCTTTGTCGCCTCGCAGATCGAGGCCATCGCTTTTGTGCGCTCCTTTGCCGAAGCCGAAGGTTTTGACATCGAGCCGCAAGGCGAAGGCGAACTTCACGTCGCCCATGCGCCGTCGCGCTTTGCAGGGCTCGCAGAAGACGCGCAATTATTGAAGGACGTATTCGGAATCGCCGCGCAGCTAATGCCGCGCGAAGCGGTGGCCGAACGCTTCTACGACTCCCGTGAGCAATTCGGGGCGCTGCTGATGCCAGCAAGTTTCGGCCTTCATCCGCTCCGCCTTGCGAGAGGACTTGCCGAAGCGGCAGCGCGCGGGGGCGCAAAGCTCCACGGCAATTCGCCGGTCACACGCTGGGAGAGGGAAGGGCCGGACCATCTCCTTACGACACCTTCGGGTACGATCCGTGCACGGCGCGTTGTCGTTGCAACCAATGGCTTCACCCGTGCGCCGATGCCTTCCCTCCTGGCCGACCGTATCATTCCCGTGATGTCGAATATCGTGGTGACGCGACCGCTCACGGATGACGAGCTTGCAGCACAGAACTGGCAAACGGAAACGCCATGCGCCAATACGCGCAATCTGCTCTTCTATTACCGGATGCTGCCGGGCCGCCGTTTTCTCTTCGGTGCACGGGGTGATACGACGGGCAAGCCGGAAGACGGGGCGCGGATGCGCCGCTACATGGAGCGGCGTCTCGGCGAGGTTTTTCCAGGCTGGGCGCATGTGGACATCACCCATTCATGGCGCGGCTTCGTTTGCATGAGCCTTGGCCGGACACCCTCGATCGGCGCCTTGCCGGACGATCCCTCGGTCTTTTATGCCTTGGGTTATCATGGAAACGGCGTTGCGGCCGCGCCCTGGTCCGGCCGTATGCTGGCGCAAGTCATTGGTAGGAAAGAGGATTTTTCGGCCATTCCAGCGCCTATGCGAGGCCTTCCTGCGGCCATTCCGTTTCCGGCATTGCGTGGCTGGTATCTTCGTGCAGCCCTCGGCTACTATCGCGTCATGGATCTATAGGGCGCAAAAGCAGTTTCAAACGCGGGCGGGCGATGTACCCGCCGGTGTGGACTGCGCGTACCAGACATGCGGGAAATCATGAGCGACCGGGAAAGACAGGGCCCAAGGGGCTGGGCCACACTGGGTGAATTCAACGCCTTCCTCGCCGAGAATGGCGACATCGATTATCTCGACGCCGTTTTTGTCGACATGTGCGGCACGGTGCGCGGCAAGCGTTTTCCGTCCGAAGAAGCGGACAAGGTTTTCACCTCCGGCGTGCAGATGCCGCAGTCGATCTATTTCTTCGATGTCACGGGCGTCAACGAAGATGTGCTCGGCATGGGCTTCTCAGACGGCGACCCGGACAGGCAGTCGCGGCCGGTCGCCGGTTCCATCGTTCCCGTTCCCTGGGCATCGATGAAACAGGCCCAGGTTCTCATGACCATGCTCGATCATGACGGTGCGCCGCACATGCTCGAGCCGCGCAACATACTCGCCAATGTCGCGAGCAAACTCTCGAGCATCGGGCTGCGCGCCACCGTTGCCTGTGAATTCGAGTTCTATCTGCTCGACAAGGAACTGGACAGGAAGGGCCGGCCGCAGCCGCCCATCAATCCGGCGACGGGTGTGCGCGAAACGGCGCATGAAGTCTATGGCATCACCGAACTCGACGGCTTCATGTCGTTGCTGAAGGACATCGATGAGGCGGCAGCGGCGCAGGGCGTACCCGCTTCCGGCGCGACGGCGGAATTCGCCCCCGGCCAGTACGAGATCAACCTCAAGCATGAGGATGATGTGGTGCTTGCCGGCGACCATGCGATCATGCTCCGCCATCTGATCGGCGCCGTGGCGCGCAAGCACAATTTCCTTGCCAGCTTCATGGCCAAACCCTTCGTCAACCAGACCGGCAATGGCATGCATGTTCATTGCTCGGTGATGGACGAGAAGGGCAACAATATTTTCGACGACGGTACGGACGAGGGATCGGTGCGCCTGCGCCATGCGATTGGCGGCTTGCAGGCGACCTTGCCGGAGGCCATGGCAATCTTCGCGCCGAACCTCAATTCCTACCGGCGCTTCGGGCCAAATCTCTTCGTGCCCGTGAACGGAAGCTGGGGCTACAACAACCGCTCGGTCGCTTTCCGCGTGCCGAATGGCTCACCGGATTCGCGCCGGATCGAACACCGCGTGACGGGCGCCGATGCCAATCCCTATCTGGTGCTTGCTGCGATCCTTGCGGGCATCCATTACGGCATTGTCAACGAGATTGATCCGGGCGACCCGGCCGAGGGCAATGCCTGCGAGAACATGGACGAAAGCATCCCCTTCTATCTGCCAAGCGCGCTGAAGCGGTTCCGCAACTCGGAGATCATGAGGCAGTATTTCACCGACCTCTATGTCGACGTCTATGCCGAAACAAAGATGCTTGAATTCGACAAATTCCAGCAGGCAATCTCGCCGCTGGAATACGACTGGTACCTCTAGGCCTTCGCCACTGGCAGCGTGAAGCTCACCGTCGTGCCGACGCCTTCGGTGCTTTCGATGGTGAGCGTTCCGCCATGAAGCTCGACGAGCGAGCGCGATAGCGCAAGGCCGAGGCCCGTGCCCTTGTGCGACTTCGAATGCTGGCTCTCCACCTGCTCGAAGGGGCGGCCGATCTTGGGCAGGGCACTCGCCGGGATGCCGATGCCGGTATCTTTGACGGCGATGGTGACGAAGCCGTCCTTCGTTGCGCCCTTGAGATAGATGGAACCGCCTGCCGGCGTGAACTTCACCGCATTCGACAGGAGGTTGAGCAGTACCTGCTTCACGGCGCGCTTGTCGGCGTTCACGGCGGGCAGCGCCGGCAGCAGATTCTCGATCTTCACGCTGGCAAGCTCGGCACGGCCCGAGACGAGACGGAGAGACTCGTCGGCGACTTCGGCCACATCGAGCTCCTGCGTTTCCAGCGTCATGCGCCCCGCCTCGATCTTCGACATGTCGAGAATGTCGTTGATGAGTTCGAGGAGATGCGTGCCGCTCGCATGAATGTCGGAAGCATATTCCTTGTATTTCGGCGATCCGAGTTCGCCGAAGAGACCCGAACCCATGATTTCCGAAAAGCCGATAATGGCGTTCAGCGGTGTGCGAAGCTCGTGGCTCATATTGGCGAGGAACTCCGACTTGGAACGGTTCGCCGCTTCGGCGCGCGTCTTTTCGGAAGCGTATTTCTCCGCAAGATCGACAAGCTGACGCGCCTGCTCCTGCAACTTCCGCCGCGATGCTTCGAGGTCGCGCACCGTTTTTTCCAGGGCAAGCTTGTTGTCGGTCAGCGCCGCTTCCTGCTCCTTGATGCCGGTGATGTCGGTGCCGACATTCACATGGCCGCCATTCTTGGTGCGCCGCTCGCTGATCTGGAGCCAGCGCCCGCCCGGCAGCCGGATTTCCGTAACGGCCTGGTCGCCGTCGCTTTCGCCTGCAACCGGCCAGGCATCGCCGATGCCGGCCCGCGCCATCAGCACGCCGCGCGGCGTCCCGGCCTCGGGTTCATGGATGTTCAGGAACTCGCTGAACTTGCTATTCGCGGTGACGAGCCGGCCTTCCGCATCCCAGAGCACGAAAGCCTCGCCGACGCTTTCGATCGCATCGCGCAGCCGATCATTCGCTTCCGAAACCCGCTCTTCGGCCAGTTTCTGTTCGGTAATGTCGATGGTGATGCCGACAAGACGGTCGCCTGCCTGCAGCGCCGATGCGCCGCCGCGCCGGAAACCGGCCGAGCGGCCGCCGCTCCAGACCTGTCCCTTGGCATGCATCCAGACCCAGCTTCCATCCGCATGGCGCAGGCGGAACGTGGTGTCGTAGGAGCGGGAAGGGCGATTGACGGCGTTTGCAATCTCGTCGATCGCGTCCGCATCGTCGGGATGGGCGAGCGCCTTGATTTCGGCCGCCGAGAGCCGCTTCGACGGCTGCTTCAGTCCCACCATGTCGAACATGGCGGACGACCAGTAGATCCGGTTTTCGCTGATGTCCCAGTCCCATATCCCGCAACGCGCGCCGGCGAAGGCCATGTCGAAGCGATGCTGGTTTTCGACAAGGGCAGCTTCCGCATCGAGCTTGGACTCGCGCAGCCGCACCAGCATGTAGGCAATGACGATATAGCCGCCCGACAGCAGCGAGGAAAAGGCGAGCGCCCGCGAGAAACCGTCCTGTGTGAAGAGCGCAACATTCAGCGCGCCGAGCGCAACTGCTGAAAGGCCAAGGGCGAGGCGCGGCAGAAATCCGGCCGGCAGTGTGCGCCGCTTCGGTGCAGCTTCTTCCTGCCACCGGGCTGCTTCCTCGCGTGTCGTCGTCGCATCGCTCATGCGCTCGTCCGTCCGCTCTGGGCCTTGGCCCCGTTTGATACTCACTTTCGGTGCCGCCCCGTACTCTACCATGCGCCACACCCCGATAGATATGTGGCGCGTCTCATGGCCGGAACGAATCACCGAACTGGAAACGATGATTCGGCCTTGGAGTCCCGCTGTCCATAGCTCGCGTTAACTTTTTGTTAACCGATGCAAAGGGGACTCACAGGGCACGGCCCTATTCATTCCTAATAGGCAGTTAACCTGAAGAGAGGGTTAATGGCAGCAGGCCAGCCTGTCCCGCCGCGGGACGGATCAGGCGAGCGTTTTGCTCGCAATCTCGAAGACATCCCGCGAGAGGCCCTCGCTCCCCGCAATCCGCTTCAATTCGGCCTGCATGAGCTTGCGGCGCTTCGGCTCCATCTGCCGCCAGCTCTTGAAGGCGCCGAGCATCCGCGCGGCAACCTGCGGATTGAGCCGGTCGAGCTCCAGTACCTTGTCGGCAACGAAGCGGTATCCAGCGCCTTTCGGCTCGTGGAAGCGAAGCTGGTTTGCATTGGCAAAGCTGCCGATCAGTGCGCGAACCTTGTTGGGGTTCTTCATCGTGAAAGCCGGATGGTCCGTGAGGCGCTTCACCTCCGCAAGCGTCGCCGGCAGATATGAAAGCGCCTGAATGGTGAACCACTTGTCCATGACGAGATGGTCGCCCTTCCATTGGTCATGGAAGGCCGAGAGCGCCTCTTCGCGTTCCTTGCAGTCGATATTCGACAGAACGGTAAGCGCGGCGATCTTGTCGGTCATGTTGTCGGCATGGCGGAACTGTTCCGCTGCAAGCGCGACGCCATCATTGCCTGGCGCCGCGGCAAGATACGCAAGGCAGGCATTGCGCAGCGCCCGCCGTCCCGCCTGCTCCGCATCGGGACTGTAGGGCGCCTTTACCGTCATGCAATGATAGCAAGCGAGGAGCGCATCCCTTGCTTCGGTGGCGATCGAAGTGCGCAGGAATTCGCGCGCTTCGTGGATGGCATCGACATCGACATCATGGCCGATGATCTGTGCGATCGTCTGCTCGCTGGGCAGCAGAACGATCTGCGCCGCAAACTCCGGATCGGCCTTCTTCGCGCTCACGATGTCGCGAACCATCTCCGCAAAGCCGGCCCCCTTGCGCGGAATGCCGCCTGCTTTCAGCGTTTCCACCATGCCGAGCAGGAGACCCGTTGCGTAGCGTTGTGCCGCTTCCCAGCGGTTGAAGCTGTCGCTGTCATGGCGCATCAGGAAAACGAGATCGCGTTCCTTCAGATTTGCGTTGAGCTTTACAGGCGCCGTGAAGCCGCGAAGCAGCGAAGGAACCGGCTTTTCCTTTACATCGCGGAAGCGCCATGTCGCCTCGCGCTCCGTGAGGTGGAGCACCCGTGTCTTCGGCCCCGGCTTGTCCTCGCCATCGAGCGTCAGCGGCATATCCTTGCCGTCCGGCCCGACAAGGCCGATGGCGACGGGAATGTGATAAGGCTCCTTCACGCGCTGGCCGGGCGTCGGTGCGCAGACCTGACTCATTTTCAACGTATAGGTCTTGCGTGCCGCATCGTAGCGGCCGGAGGCGAGAACTTCGGGCGTTCCCGACTGTTCGTACCAGCGCCTGAACTGCGATAGATCGAGCTTTGCGCCATCGGCGAGTGCATCGAGGAAATTCTCCACCGTCGCCGCTTCGCCATCATGACGCTCGAAATAGAGATCCATACCTTTGCGGAAACGCTTCGGCCCCGCCATGGTGTGGATCATCCGGCAAAGCTCGGCGCCCTTCTCATAGACGGTCGCCGTATAGAAATTGTTGATCTCGATATAGCTGTCCGGCCGCACGGGATGCGCGAGCGGCCCGCCATCCTCGGGAAACTGGTGAGCGCGCAGAAGGCGCACATCCGAAATCCGCTTCACCGCGCGCGAGCGCATGTCGCTCGTGAATTCCTGATCGCGGAAAACGGTCAGACCTTCCTTCAGGCAGAGCTGGAACCAGTCGCGGCAGGTGATGCGGTTGCCCGTCCAGTTGTGGAAATATTCATGTGCGATGATCGCCTCGATCGCGGCATAGTCTGCATCCGTCGCCGTGTCCGGGCGCGCAAGGATGTATTTGTCGTTGAAGACGTTGAGGCCCTTGTTTTCCATCGCGCCCATGTTGAAGGCGCTCACCGCGACAATCATGAAGATGTCGAGGTCGTATTCGCGGCCGAAGCGTTCCTCGTCCCACTTCATGGCGCGCTTCAGCGCATCCATCGCATAGGCGCAGCGGTCTTCGTTACCCTTTTCGACGAAGATGCGCAGCGCCACCTCGCGGCCCGACATCGTGATGAACCTGTCTTCCACCGCCGCCAGATCGCCGGCGACAAGCGCGAAGAGATAGGACGGCTTGGGGAAGGGGTCGTGCCATTCGACGAAATGCCGCCCGTCCTTCGTCTTGCCGCTTTTCACCGGATTGCCGTTCGACAGCAGTACGGGCGTTGCCTTGCGGTCGCCCGTGATGCGTGTGCGGAACACGGACATGACGTCCGGCCTGTCGATATAATAGGTGATGCGGCGAAAGCCCTCGGCCTCGCATTGTGTGCAATAGATGCCGTTCGAGAGGTACAGGCCCTCAAGCGCCGTGTTTTCCTCCGGCGCACAGGTTGTAACCGTTTCGAGCGTGAAAGCGCCCGCCGGCACATCATGGATCACGAGCTGCGTGTCGCTCACCATGTAGCGGTTCTTGCCAAGCGTTTCGCCGTCAATCTTCACTTCATGCAGTTGCAGCTTCTCGCCGTCGAGGACGAGCGGTGCCGTTGAATCCGCCGCTTTCGGGTTGCGCGCCATTTTCAGCGTCGTGTGGATGCGCGTTGCCTTGGGGTCGAGCTCGATATCGAGCGTCACCTCGGCAATGGCAAAGGCGGGCGGCGTATAGTCCTTGAGGCGGATCGGGCGGGGTTCGTCGGTGCGCATGGGGCTCGTTACTCACGAAGAAGGGCTTGCGGCCTTGATAGCTCAAGGCCGTCATTTTCGCGAGAGGAATGGCGGAATTGGGGCGTATGGCCTAGGTCGCCGGGCCCATGATGCTGGTCACGATGGCATCGGCGTCGTTTGCGATCGCCATGACCTCGTCGGGCAGGTTTTCCGGATTGTGACGCGCATAATCGGCAAGGCGCCGCAGCAGGACGAGGAATTTCGGCGAGGCCGCGATCACCTTGGCCTGGAGTTCGATGCGATCCGGCGTCAGGTCGTATTCCACGCCCGGCACGCGCCAGCCGCCGCCCTCGTGGCTTCCCGTCACGACGACAGGATGCGTGCCCGGAACGGGATGGTTGGAACAGTCCTCCGCCGAGCGCCACTTGTTGGCGACGCGCACCACATGCCATTCCTCCATCTCGGGATCGAGATGGGACAGGGTGGCGACTTCCTCGGTTTCGAGTTCCTTCGCCGCGAAATCGCGGCCAAGGCCCACGTCGTAATGGATGCGGAGCGGCTCATCCATATCCTTCACCCATTGCGGCACGATCCGCTCGATCGTCGCCCAGGTGCCCACCGGGCGAACATAGACCCGCTGGTTTTTATGGAACTGCGCTTTCGCCATCTGACGAGGAGCCTCCGCCCGAATAGGTGAAACCGGGCGGATGATGCGCCTGAGGCGGTAATCATTCGCTTAAGGAAATAGGCGGATTTCTAGCTATTGCCGGAAAAACGGCTCTATTCCGCGGGCGCGCCCGGCGCCTTGCCGCCAAGTTTCGCGCCGATCCGCCGGAAGGCGCCACCGATCCGGCCCACCCGGGCGCGGGCGTCTTCCATCAGCGTATAGGCAACCGGCACCACGACAAGCGTGAGCGCCGTGGAGGAGATGAGGCCGCCGATAACGAGGATGCCCATCGCATTGCGGAACTCGGCGCCCTGGCTCGTCGACAGTGCAACGGGGATCAGGCCGCAGATCGTCGCAATCTGCGTCATCAGCACGGGCCGCAGCCGGACCGGACCGGCCTTCAGGGCGGCTTCACGGGCCGACGCCCCGGCCTCGCGCAGCTGGTTCGTGTAGTCGACGAGCAGAATACCGTTCTTCATGACGAGGCCCATCAGCGCCAGCAGCGATATCTGGCTGAACATCGTCATTTCCTGGCCGGAAATCTTCAGGGCGATGAAGGCCCCCGCAAATGAGAGCGGCGCCGAGAGCATGATGATCGCGGGCTGCGCGAAACTGTTGAACTGCGAAGCGAGGATCATATAGAGCGCGATCAGCGCCAGCATGAAGGCAAAGCCGATCGCGGCGCCGGTTTCCTTCATTCGCTTGGAACGCCCCTCCGCGCTCCAGGAATAGCCGGCCGGCATGTTGAGATCCTTGAGATAGGACTCGAGCTCCGCCGATGCCGGCCCGAGTGCGGCACCCTGCGGATTGTTGGCAAGGATGGCGATGCGGCGCGCCCGGTTCTGGCGCTCGATCTGCGCCGGGCCTTCCGCCACATCGAAGCGCGCCACATTGGAAATGTCGATCAGACCGCCATTTGCGGCGCGGATCTGGATCAGCGAGAGCTTGGAAATGTCGTCGCGCTGGTTCTCCTCAAGCCGCACACGAACGTCGTATCGCTGGCCATATTCCTCAAAACTGCCGGCCTTCATGCCGCCCACCGTCGCGCGGACGGATTCGGCAAGGGCGCGCACCGGTACGCCGAGATCGGCCGCGCGGCGGCGGTCCACCTGAACCTGCACTTCCGGCTTGCCGGAATCATAGCTTGTCTTGGTGTCGGCAAAGAGCGGGCTTTGCCGCATCCGCGCGACCACGCGGTTTGCGTTTTCCTCCAGCACCGCAAGGTCCGGCCCCTGCAACACATACATCATTGCGTAGTCCGCGAAGCCGCCGCCGGAAATCCAGGGCACATCGGCCAGCGAGATATGCTTGGCCTCGGGCGCCGCGCGCTGCATGGCAATGCGCGCCTCGTCCATGATGGGGATGAAGCTGTCCTTGCGTTCATCCTTGCCGGTGAGACCGACATAGAAAGAGGCCTTGTTGACCCGCTGCTGTGCATCGGAACCGATCGTGTAGAAAACCGTCTTGACCTCGCGGACGCCGGCGACGGCATGTGCGACGCGTGACGCGACGATGCGTGTTTCCTCTATGCCTGCGCCGAAGGGGAGTTCCACCGTGGCCAGGAATTCGGCGCGGTCGGCGCGCGAGTCGAAGGCCATGGGAATGGTGCGTGCGACGAAGACCGCAAGAAAAAGCGAGAAGATGGCCACGATGACCACGATCCATCGTGCACCCAGCGCCCAGCCGAGAACCCGTCCGTAGAACCTGTCGAGCGAATTGTAGGCATCGTTGAAGAAGCGGGCGACGCGATTGTAGTTGGATGGGTCCGTCTCGCCGGGCTTCAGCATGCGCGAGCAGAGCATCGGTGTCAGCGTCAGCGAAACGAGCAGGGACACGAGCACCGAGAAGGTGATGGCAAGCCCGTACTGGAAGAAGAAGCGGCCGACCACGCCCTCCATGAATGCGATCGGGACGAAAACCGCGCAGATGGAGAAAGTGGCGGCGAGAACCGCAAGGCCGACCTGCTTGGTGCCCTCGGCGGCGGCCTGCATGGGCGGCAGACCTTCCTCGAGCTTCCGGTAGATGCTTTCGAGAACCACGATCGCATCGTCCACTAGAAGACCGACAGCGAGCGAAAGCGCCATCAGCGTCATCATGTTGATGGTGAAATCCATCACATAGAAGGCGAAGAAGGTCGAAACGAGCGCCGTCGGCATTGCCACGGCCACAATCAGTGTTGCCCGGATCGAGAGAAGGAAGGCGAGCGTGACGGCGATGACGAGCACGATGCCGAGCTGAATGTCGACGAACACGTCCGCCGCCGACCCTTCGATGAAGACGGCCGTGTCGCGCGCGGTCACGATATTCACGCTCTCCGGCGCAATCTTGCGAATTTCGTCGAGCTCCTGGCGCACGGCGCGTGCCACTTCGACGGTATTACGCCCGGACTGTTTGCGGATTTCGAGCGAGACGCCGCGCTGGCCGTTCAGCTCGGCATAGGACCGTTCGTCCTCCATGCCGTCCTCGACGCGCGCCACATCGCCGATGGTCGTGGGCGCACCGTCCTGCCGGAAAGCCACGAGGATGCTGCGGAAGCCTTCGACAGTGGAGACCTCGCCTTTGGTCTTCATCGAGAATTCCGCGAGGCCGCCCTGCGTTTCGAGCCGGCCGCCCGGAATTTCGGCATGTTCGCGCCGGATCGCGGAAATCACGTCGTCGGCGGTCACGCCATAGGCGCGCATCTTCACCGCATCGAGCCAGACGCGCACTTCCCGGTTGCGCCCGCCCACAAGATCGATGGAGCCGACACCGGAAATGCGCTGCAGGCGTTCCTTCACCGTCTTGTCGGCGAAATGCGTGAGGTCGCGGATGGGCAGGTCGCCCGCGATCATCACCGACATGATGGCCTGCGCGTCCGGGTCGACCTTCTGAACGATCGATTGCTCGGCATCGAGCGGCAGGTTTGCGCGCGCGAGCGCCACCTTGTCGCGCACGTCCTGCGCCTTGACGTCGACATTCTCGTCGAGATTGTAGGTGATGACGACTTGCGACAGGCCTTCCGCGCTGGTGGAAGACAGTGTTTCGATGCCCGAGGTCGTATTGACCTGTTCTTCGATCGGATCGGTTACATCGCTTTCAATGGCTTCCGGCGACGAGCCGTCGAGTTTGGTCGTGACGGAGACGACGGGAAACTCGACCTTCGGGAAGAGGTCGACGCCAACGCGTCCAAGGGAGATCCAGCCCAGCACGACGAGTGCGCCGATGATCATGACGGCGAAAACGGGGCGGCGTATCGAAACGTCGGAAATCCACATGGAACCTTATCCTGATTTTCGCGCCCTCAGCGCGTTTCCGTCTCGTTATTGGCCCCGCCTGCCGCCGTAAGGTCGGCCGCGCCCGGACGCATCTCGATGCGGACCGGCATCCCTTCGACAAGAAGCGGCAGGTTCGGCCCCGTCAGCGCCATTTCGCCTTCCTTGAGGCCATCCAGCACTTCCACGCGCGTCGCGTCGATCTGGCGCACCGCCACATCGACGCGCCTTGCCTTGCCATTTTCCGAAACGAAAACATATCGCGCGGCCTCTGTGCCGAGCAGCGCCGCCCGCGGCAGAACCAGCACCTGACGCGGGCGGGGGTGGACCTCTACCCGCGCGAAAAGCCCCGGTTTCACTTCGTAGTCTTCATTGCGGATCGGAAGGCGAATTTCGACCGACCGGGTCACGGGGTCGACACGGTCGTTGATGACCGCGACATAGGAATCATAGGAGCGGTCGATACTGTCGATATAGATCGTGGCCTTGGTGCCGACCTCGAATTTCGACAGATAGATTTCGGGCACATTCACGATCGCCGCCACGATGTCGATCTTCATGATCTCGAGCACGCCGCCGGGCCCGCCCATGCCCCCCATGCGGGTGGCCATGAATTTCCCTTCATCCACATCGCGGGCGGTGATGACGCCATCGAAAGGCGCGGTGACGACGCAGTCGTCAAGCATCTGTTGCGCCGATGCAAGTTGCGCCTTTGCCATGCCGAGCCGGGCATTGGCAGCGTCCCTTCCGCGCCGCGCATCGTCGAGATTGCCGCTCGAAACGAAACCTTTTTGATGAAGCTCTGAGGAGCGATTGAACGCCTTCTGTGCGTTCAGCACATCGGCCTCGGCGAGCTTCACCTGATTTTCAAGCTCGGCGACCTTGAGTTTCCATTCCGCGTCGCGGGTACGGAAAAGAGGCTGCCCTTCGGTCACCCGGTCGCCGACGCGCACGAAGATTTCCTCGATGATGCCGTCGACCCGCGGCCCGAGCGGGGTCTTCTTGTGGGCGGCAATCGTGCCCGTGCCCGTCACAGGCTCGGCAAGCTCCTCCGCCGTCACCGCTTCGGCAAATACGGCGACCGCATCATGCTCCGTATCGGCCGCCTGCTTTTGCGCGTCCTCGCCGCAAGCGGCAAGCGCGAGCGCCGCCAGCGCAAGGACGGGAAAACGGATCGCCTGAAAAAGCATGTCGAACCTCACCTGGGCCCGGCGCCGCCGGGAAGAACTTGTACCTTGTTATAGTATCCTCGGTTACGATATAGAGGAAGCGGATTCAGGAGAGGCGCTTCATGTCCGCCGGAAAGGCAAAGGCGAGCCCCGATCAGGACTTTGGCTGGTTGCACCGTGACGTGTACCGGCTCTTTCAGCGCGCCTGGGACCGGCATCTCCAGGCCTCGGGAACCGGGATTACCGTGCCCCAGTCGCGTATTCTCGCGGAACTGCGCCGCTGCGACGGGCTCACCCAGACCGAGCTCGCCGACCATGTGATGATGGAAAAGGCGCCGCTCGGGCGCATCATCGACCGGATGGAGGAAATCGGGCTCGTCACCCGCCGTCCCGATCCGGCCGACCGCCGCGTTCGCCGTGTCTATCTGACCGATGCCATAGATCGTCTCTACGACCCGTTATGGGGCGCGGCCTTCGCCATGTTCGACGTGGCGCTTGATGGCTTCACGCCCGAGGAATACCGGACGCTCCTGACCCTCCTCCAGCGCATCAAGGAAAATCTCGAGGCGGCCGAAGCTGGCCAGGCGGCGGCGACGAACGGCCGGCAAGCCGCCGCGATCTGACGCTTGAGGCCGCCGCTGTGATCGGCGACCATCGCGCATGCGAAAACTGATCCTCTTGTCAATTGGCACCCTGACGGCGATGGCGGCCTGGACCGTCCTGATCTTCGTCGGATTGAGCCATGGCTGGTGGCGCACCGATCCCGGCGCGCGCGGCGGCGTTGCGGAGTTCTTTGCCGTCTCGGCGGAAGCGATCGGCGCAGCGGAGCAGGGGGCCGTCGCTTTCGTGCTGCTTGAGAAGGGCGAGATCGCAGGCGAACATTATTTTTCCGCCGGCGTGCCCGTCACGCGCGACACGCTGTTTCAGCTTGCCTCGCTCAGCAAATGGGTGACGGCGCTCGGCGTGCTGAAACTCGCCGCGGACGGAAAGCTCGATCTCGATGCACCCGTTTCGCGCTATCTGACGCGCTGGCAGCTTCCCGAAAGCGAATTTGGAACGGAAGGCGTCACCGCACGGCGCCTACTTTCTCATATGGCAGGCCTGACGGATGGTCTCGGCTATCTGGGCTTCGAGCCGGGCACACCTGTCCAGACAATTGAGGCATCGCTGACGGAAGCGGCCGACGCCATGCCTGGCGCCGACGGACGCACGCTTGTCGGCATCGAGCCCGGCAGAACCTGGAGCTATTCCGGCGGCGGCTATGCGCTGCTTGAGCTTCTGATCGAGGAAATTTCGGGCGAGCCCTTCGGGGTATATATGAAACGTGCGGTTTTCGATCCGCTCGGCATGTCGCACTCGACCTTCGATCTGGCGGAGGCGGAGAAGATGGGGCTTGCGCCCTGCTTCGATGAGGCGGGCGCGCCATGTGCCTATCATGAATTTGCGGCGCCCGCCGCCGCGTCGCTTCAAGCAAGCGCCGCCGATCTCGTCCGGTTCATCGAAGCGCAGAGGCGGGGCGCGGGCCGCGAGTTCCTGCCGCCCGATATTGCGGCGGCGATGATGACGCCTCATGCCTCGCAATATGGCATCCCGATCTGGGGTCTCGGAATCATGGTCTATGCCGGGGCGCCCGGCGGTGGCCTTATCATCGGCCATGACGGCATGAACTTTCCCGCCATCGAGACCACCGCCCGGCTCGACCCGGCGACGGGCGATGGCATCATCGTGCTTGCGACGGGCAATCCCGGCCTCGCCGCGACGCTGGGTGGCGAATGGGTCTATTGGCACACTGGCCGTGTGGATGTGCGCACGCTCGACCATATGATACCGCAGGCCGGAATGGCGGTGATCGCCGGCTGGATCTTATTGCTCGCCTTGGCGGTGATCATGGCCTTTCGGATGCGGCGATCCGAAACCCCGAAATCCTCGTAAATCACATCGGAACCCCGCTTCTCGGCGGGGATTCGGCCTTGCGGCATCGCCACATCCCAAGCCGACGCGGCGTCAAATGCACAGGGCTTTTCATATGCCCTCAATGCGGGGAGAATGCGCGCCAAACAACGTGCCCGGGCCGCCGATGCGCCCCGAGAAACGCATGACTTACGCCCGAAAGGCATAAAGGGAGACATCATGAATTTCGATTTTTCCGACGACCAGAAAATGCTGAAGGAGCAGGTGCGCAAGTTCCTCGCGGACAAGTGCCCGATGACGGTGACGCGGCGCGTGCTCGAAAAGGAAGAAGCCTATGCCGAAGAGGTCTGGAAGGGCCTCGTGGAAATGGGCCTCACCGGCACGGCGATCCCCGAAGAGTTCGGCGGTCTCGGCCTCGGCGCGCTTGAGCTTTGCGTGATTGCGGAAGAGCTCGGCCGTTCCGCCGCGCCCGTTCCCTTCTCCTCCTCGATCTACCTCGCCGCCGAAGCGATCAAGCTCTTCGGCACACAGAAGCAGAAGGAAGCCTGGCTGCCGAAGCTCGCCTCCGGCGAGATCATCGGCACGGTTGCCGTTTCGGAAGGCCTCCAGGCCGCTCATCCGCGCAACATCCAGACGAAGTTTGCCGGCGGCAAAGTCAATGGCGTGAAGCAGCCTGTCGCCGACGGTGCCGCGGCTTCCGTCGCCGTCGTGGCGGTCAATACGGGCGGTTCCGGCGAGCAGGCGATTTCGCTTGCAATCGTCGACCTCAAGGCTGGTGGCGTCTCGTCCGAGCCGGTTCGCACGATCGACCCGTCGCGCCAGCATGTCACGCTGACGCTGAAGGACGCGCCTGCCGAGATTCTGGGCGACAAGCAGGGCGAGGGCTGGTCGCAGCTCTCGCGCATCATGGACGGCGCGGCCGTGCTCTTCTCCTTCGAACAGGTGGGCGGCACCGAAGCGGCGCTCGAAATGGCGCGCGACTATGCGCTCGAGCGTTATGCCTTCGGCCGTCAGATCGGTTCCTATCAGGCGATCAAGCACAAGCTCGCCGACATGTATGTGAAGAAGGAACTTGCGAAGTCGAACGCCTATTTCGGCGCCATGATGCTGAACGACGAGGGGTCGGAGCTCACCGAAGCCGCCGCTGCCTCGCGTATCGCCGGATCGGACGCCTATGTTTTCGCCGCGCAGGAAAACATCCAGACGCATGGCGGCATCGGCTACACATGGGAGTCGGACTGCCAGTTCCACTACCGCCGCGCGAAACTCCTTGCCCTCACGATCGGCGCGCCGATCCAGTGGAAGGAAAAACTCGTCTCGCGCCTTGAAGCGAAGAACGCGGCCTGATCAGGACATTCGGGAGAAACGAAAATGGATTTCAACGAT
>JAHBYK010000110.1 GCA_019635965.1 Parvibaculum sp.
CCCGGCATAATCGAGGAACAGGATGAGGTTCATGCCGGTGAATGGTGAATGGTAAAATGGTGAATGGTCAATCCGGCGGGGCGGAGCGGCCTACCGGCGCCCTCTTCCATTCACCATTTTACCATTCACCATTCGCCGCCCTCAGGCGTCGTCCTCGGCGCCGGCTGCGACCGGGCCAGGCTCGGCCGGGGCGGCGGCGGCCGGCTTCGGGCCGCCGGTCGAGACCGTGACCATGGCGGGCCGCAGCACGCGCTCGCCGATCGAATAGCCTGACTGCACCACGTCGACCACCGTGCCGGCAGGGACGGCGGCATCGGGGATCTGCGCGATCGCCTGGTGGAAATTCGGGTCGAAGCGCTCGCCCCTGGGCTCGAGCTTCTTCACGCCATGGCGCTCCAGCGCGCCGAGCATGGCGCGCTCGGTGATGCCGACGCCCTCGACCAGCGCGTTGAGCGCGGCGTCGCCGGCATCGCGCCGGTCGGCCGGAACGGCCTCGATCGCGCGGCGCAGATTGTCGGAGACCGAGAGCATGTCGCGGGCAAAGCCGGCGACCGAATAGGCGCGAGCCTCCTGCAGCTCGCGCGCGGTGCGACGGCGCAGATTTTCCATCTCGGCCGCGGCGCGCAGCGCGCGGTCCTTGAGTTCCTCGTTCTCCTTCATCAGGCGGACGACGACCTCATAGTCGCCCTCCAGGCCCTGCGGGGCGTCAACGGCGGCGGCGTCTTCCGCCAATGCTTCCTGTTTCGACTGATCGCTCATGTCCGTCTTTGATCGGTTGGGGATTTGCGCCCGATATCGAGACTTGGGGGCCAAAAATCAAGGTGGGCGAGAGCCCTATCGCAGCATCCGGCTGATGAGCTGCGCGGTGTAGTCCACCATCGGCACGATCCTGGCGTAGTTCAGCCGCGTCGGGCCGATCACGCCGAGCGCGCCCACCACGCGGGCGTCCTTGTCGCGGTAGGGCGCCACGACCAGAGACGAACCCGACAGCGAGAAGAGCTTGTTCTCCGAACCGATGAAGATGCGCACGCCATCGGCCTCTTCGGCGAGACCGAGAAGCTGCACCAGATCGCGCTTGTTTTCGAGTTCGTCGAAAAGCAGGCGGATGCGCTCAAGATCTTCGACGGCGTGGACATCTTCGAGAAGCCGCGAACGGCCGCGCACGATCAGCGATTTCGCCAGCGGATCGTTCGAGGCATTGGAGCCCGACCAGGTGGCAAGCCCCGCCTCGATCACCTTGGCGGTGAGCTCGTTGAGCTCCGCCTTCTGGGTTTCGAGTTCGCGGGCGACAAGCGTCTTGGCTTCCTCGAGCGTCCGGCCCCGCAGCCGCGCGTTGAGATAGTTCGTCGCCTCGGCAAGGGCGGAGGGCGTGAGCCCCTTGGGAATACCGATCACACGGTTCTCGACCGCGCCGCCTTCCGTGACGATCACGACAAGCGCGCGGCCCTGATCGATCGGCACGAATTCGATATGTTTCAGCGCCGCATCATAGGTCGGCGCCACCACGAAGCCCGCCGCATGGCTGAGGCCGGAAAGCAGCTTCGAGGCCTCGTCCAGAACGTCCTCGACGCTCTTGTGGGAACCGGCCACCTGCCGCTCGATCGAGATGCGCTCCTCGTCCGAGAGGTCGCCGATTTCGAGGAGCCCGTCCACGAACATGCGAAGCCCGGCCTCCGTGGGCACGCGGCCGGCACTCGTATGCGGCGAGAAGATGAGGCCCAGCGCCTCGAGATCCGACATGACATTGCGGATCGAGGCGGCCGAAAGCGGGATCGGCAGGTGGCGCGAGAGAAACCGCGAGCCCACCGGCTCGCCGGTTTCGAGATAGGTCTCGACGACACGGCGCAGGATTTCGCGCGAGCGTTCGTTGAGATCCATCACCCCGACCATCTTTGCGCCATCCTCCGGCTTTTTGTTAAGTCCCTGAAAATCGGACATAAATTAATGCGCTTTAGCGCCGCTGAAAACAGTATATCGGCGAACGGCCCGCGTCGCGCGAGATAGGAAGGGCAGGGCGCGCCGTCAACCGCCTGCCTGCCTTTACGGCAGGCCCGCCCCCATGTAACAAGGCCCCGAACAGAAAAGCGAACCCAAGCCAGCACTGGAATTCCGATATGCGTCCTTCCGGCCGTGCCCCGCATGAAATGCGGGCCGTCAGCTTCGAACCCGGCGTCGCCAAGCACGCCGAAGGCTCCTGCCTTGTCCGCTTCGGCGATACCCATGTCCTCTGCACGGCAAGCCTCGAGGAGCGCGTGCCGCCATTTCTCAAGGGCGGCGGTCAGGGCTGGGTGACGGCCGAATACGGGATGCTGCCGCGCTCCACC
>JAHBYK010000111.1 GCA_019635965.1 Parvibaculum sp.
TGGTGTAGCGAACCTTGTGGAACTCCTCGAAATAGGGCTTGAGCCCCTTGATGATCTTGATCGTGTCCGGCACCGAAGGCTCGGCCACATCGATCTTCTGGAAGCGGCGCACCAGCGCTCGGTCCTTTTCGAAGTGCTGGCGATATTCCTTGTAGGTCGTCGAGCCCATGCAGCGCACGGAGCCGCTCGCAAGCGCCGGCTTCAGCAGGTTCGATGCATCCATCGCCCCGCCGCTCGTCGCGCCCGCACCGATCACCGTGTGGATCTCGTCGATGAACATGATCGCGCCCGGATAGGCTTCGATCTCCTTGATGACCGCCTTGATGCGTTCCTCGAAATCGCCGCGATAGCGCGTGCCGGCAAGCAGCGTACCCATGTCGAGCGAGAAGATCGTCGCATTCTTCAGAATGTCCGGCACCTCGCCCTTGACGATGCGCCGCGCAAGACCTTCCGCGATCGCCGTCTTGCCGACGCCGGGATCGCCCACGAAAAGCGGATTGTTCTTCGAGCGGCGGCACAGGATCTGGATCGTCCGTTCCACCTCGCGCTCGCGCCCGATCAGCGGGTCGATCTTGCCCTGCTTCGCCTTCTCGTTGAGGTTCACGCAATAATTGTCGAGCGCCTCGGTCGTGCGCTCCTTGCGCCCGCGTTCGCTGCCGCCTTCGGCCTCCTCCTGCGCGCCGCGCACCGGCCGCGTCTCGCTCATGTCGCCGCGCTTGGCGATGCCGTGGCTGATGTAGTTCACGGCGTCATAGCGCGTCATGTCCTGCTCCTGCAGGAAATAGGCGGCATGGCTCTCGCGTTCGGCGAACATGGCGACGAGCACATTGGCGCCCGTCACTTCCTCGCGCCCCGACGACTGCACATGGATCACCGCGCGCTGGATCACGCGCTGGAAGCCGGCGGTCGGCTTCGAATCCTCGCCATTGTCGACCACGAGGCTCGACAGTTCATTGTCCACATAATTGGTGAGCTGCTGGCGCAGCAGATCCATATCGACATTGCAGGCCCGCATCACGGCGGCTGCGTCCTGGTCGTCCATCAGGGAAAGGAGCAGATGCTCCAGCGTCGCATATTCATGATGCCGCTCATTGGCGAGCGCCAGTGCGCGGTGAAGGCCCTCTTCCAGACTGCGTGAAAACGTCGGCACGTGCGAACCTTCCCTTCTGCTGCTGAACCACTATACAGCTTCTACGCGCAACTATTCTCTTTCCATCGTGCATTGCAGCGGATGCTGGTGCTGCCTCGCAAAATCCATCACCTGCGTCACCTTCGTCTCGGCGACCTCATAAGTATAGAGGCCGCAAATCCCCACTCCATGCTGATGGACATGGAGCATGATGACAGTCGCCTCATCCCGCCCCTTGTTGAAGAACCGCTCCAGCACATGCACGACAAACTCCATCGGAGTGTAGTCGTCGTTTAGAAGCAGAACCTTGTAGAGCGAGGGCTTCTTGGTTTTGGGCTTCGTCTTCGTGATGACGCCGGTACCAACGCCCCCGTCCTCATCACCGCGCCGCCTGTCGTCCGACATTCCGTTCCCGTAATCCTTTGCGAGCCGCCGGTCCTTTCCGGCTTGCCGCACAACCATTAGATAGTCGACCATATCGAAATTCAAAGACCAGCCCAATCCTAGCCGGATTCGCTGAAGCTGAAGCGACAGCCGCAACAAACGCCGGAAATGCCGGAGCCGCCGCCCGCAAGCGCGGCCTGGCCTCTCCCGGCCGGCCTCCCGTCGGGCCGGACGGCCGGCTTCCGCCACGCGCAAATCTTAACCTCTGTTAACCATGTTAATACTTTGGTAATAAACGCCCTATATCGTGGGAATACGCCCGGCAAAGCGAAAAACCTGAGGGATTTCATCATTTTGAGACACTAGGGTCTTCGCAAATTGTGGATATGACGCTACAGTTTGTCCGGGGAATGTGGTTCGGGGTGGCGCGCCCTAAAAAGCGTGCCCGCAAGAGGGGTTAAGCCATATGCAGGGGTCTGCGCACGCGAGTATCCGGCGCACTTCCTTCAACCTTGGGTCCAGGGTTGTCAGCATGGCGGGGGCTCTGTGCCTCGTGCTGCTGGCCTGCCTGATTGCCCTTCCCGCCCATGCCAATCCGAAATACGCCGCGCTCGTCATCGACGCGCATACCGGCCAGGTCCTCTATTCCCGTAATGCCGACGAGCCGCGCTATCCCGCCTCGCTCACCAAGGTCATGACGCTCTA
>JAHBYK010000112.1 GCA_019635965.1 Parvibaculum sp.
CAGCACATAGGCGGTGACCAGCAGGATCGCCACGATGAGGGCGAGCGACTGGGCGACGATGATCGCCAGCGGGATGCCATATGCGACGAGAAAGTCCATCATTGCGTCCAGCCCATCCTCATTCCGCCGCCTGAATGCGCGAGGCCGCGACGCGGCCCGCGGCACATTCCGCCATGACGGCGCTTGCGCGCGCGACGGGATTGCTCATGTAGAAGTCCTTGACCGCACTTTCGAAGGGCGCGGCATCGAGCTCGCCTTTCGGCAGATCGGGGAGCGCGCCCGCCGGTACGGCCACATCCACTTCCGCGAAATGCGGCGCAGCGGCCGCCATGGCGGCGCGGAGCGCCTCGAGATTGTCGTAAGGCAGCGTCTTGCCGATGACGGCGGAAAGAGCGCGCAGGATCGCCCAGTCCTCGCGCGCCTGACCGGGCGGGAAGACGGCGCGGCGGCCAAGCTGCACACGGCCTTCCGTGTTCACCCAGGTCGCGGGTTTTTCGGTATAGGCGGCGCCCGGCAGGATGACGTCTGCCCGGTGGGCGCCGGCATCGCCATGCGTGCCCTGATAGACGACAAAGGCGGAACCGAGCTTCGCCATATCGATCTCGTCGGCGCCGAGGAGATAGACGAAGGAAATCTCGCCCTTCGAGGCGCCATCGAGAATGCCCGCGACATCGCGGCCACCTGCGCCCGGCACGAAGCCGAGATCGAGGCCGCCGACGCGCGCAGCAGCGGTGTGAAGCACGCTGAAGCCGTTCCACTCGCCCGAGACGGCGCCAACGGATTTCGCCAGCGCGATCGCTTCGGCGAGAACCGCCGCACCATCGGCACGGGCGAGCGCGCCCTGCCCGACCACGATCAGCGGACGCTGTGCGTTCTTCAGCACATCGGCAAAACCGCCGAGATCCTTCAGGGACTGGGGACCGGCGCCGAGATAGTCATAGTCATAGGAGAGATCGGCACGCGGGCCGACGACTCCGACCTTCACGCCTCCCATGCGGGTGCGCTTCAGGATGCGGGCATTGATGATCGGCGCCTCGATGCGCGGATTGGTGCCGATGAGCAGAATGGCGTCCGCGTCTTCAATGCCGGCAATCGTCGCGTTGAAGATGTAGCTCGCGCGATGGGAGGCATCGAGCTTCGCGCCGTCCTGGCGGCAATCGATATTGGGCGAGCCGAGCGCGGCGAAGAGATCCTTCAGCGCCTTCATGCTCTCCGCGCAGGCGAGATCGCCCGCAATGGCGGCGACGCTTTCTGGCTTTGCGCCATTGAGCTTCGCGGCGATGGCGGCGAAGGCTTCATCCCAGCTTGCGGGGCGGAGCTTGCCGTTTTCGCGGACATAGGGCGTGTCGAGGCGCTGGGTCTTGAGGCCATCCCAGACGAAGCGCGACTTGTCGGAAATCCACTCCTCGTTCACTTCGTCATTGAGGCGCGGCAGGATGCGCATGACTTCGGCACCGCGCGCATCGACGCGGATGTTCGAACCCACCGCATCCATGACGTCGATCGACTCGGTCTTTTTCAGTTCCCAGGGGCGTGCGGTATAGGCGAAGGGGCGGAAGGTAAGCGCACCGACCGGGCAGAGATCGACGACATTCGCCGACAGCTCCGAGGTGAGGGCGTGCTCGAGATAGGTGGTGATCTCCATGTCCTCGCCGCGGCCGATGGCGCCGAGTTCGGGGACGCCAGCCACTTCCTGCGAGAAGCGGATGCAGCGCGTGCAATGGATGCAGCGCGTCATCACGGTCTTGACGAGCGGGCCCATGTATTTTTCCTCGACGGCGCGCTTGTTCTCGTGGAAGCGCGAGCCATCGACGCCATAGGCCATCGACTGGTCCTGAAGATCGCATTCGCCGCCCTGATCGCAGATCGGGCAATCGAGCGGATGATTGATGAGCAGGAATTCCATCACGCCTTCGCGGGCGCGCTTGACCTGCTCGGTCTTTGTGTGGACGACCATGCCATCAGCGGCCGGCATGGCGCAGGAGGCGACGGGCTTCGGCGACTTCTCGACCTCGACGAGGCACATGCGGCAGTTGCCCGCGATGGACAGGCGCTCGTGGTAGCAGAAGCGCGGAATC
>JAHBYK010000113.1 GCA_019635965.1 Parvibaculum sp.
CACGCGGCCGACGATCGCGTTGAAGTTCGCACCGTCGCAATAGAAATAGGCGCCCGCTTCATGCACCGCCTTGGCGATCTCCACGATGTCGCGCTCGAAGAGTCCGCAGGTGTTCGGATTGGTCAGCATGATCGCCGCCACATCGGGCCCGAGCTTCGCCTTGAAGGCTTCGAGGTCCACGCGGCCTTCGGCATTTGCCGGGATCGCATCCACCTTGTAGCCGAGCAGCGCCGCGGTTGCCGGGTTCGTGCCATGCGCCGATTCCGGCACCAGCACGCGGCTTCGCTGTTCATCTTCGCCACGCGCGATCAGCGCCGCGCGGATCGCCATCATGCCGCACAGCTCGCCATGCGCACCGGCCTTGGGCGAGAGCGTCACGCCCGGCATCCCCGTCAGTTCCTTCAGCCAGTGGCCCAGCTCGTACATGAGTTCGAGCGCGCCCTGCACCGTCTTTTGCGGCTGCAAGGGATGCACGTCGCCGAAGCCCGGCAGCCGCGCCATCTTCTCGTTGAGGCGCGGATTGTGCTTCATCGTGCAGGAACCGAGCGGATAGAGCCCGGCATCGATCGAATAGTTCTTCGAGGAAAGGCGCACGAAATGGCGCACCACTTCCGGCTCCGACACGCTGGGCAGGCCGATGCGGCCCTGCCGCGCAAGCGGGCCGAGATGCGATGTGTAGCCTTCCGGCTCGTCGAGATCGACGCCGCAGGCGCCCGGATTGTCGAGTTCGAAGAGCAGCGGCTCCTCAAGCTCCAGCGCCTTGTTGCCGGTGAATGTGCTGTGCGAGCCGCCATGCGCGGTATTCGCAATCGAGGTCGGGCGGCCTTGCTTGTTCATGCCAGACATCACAGCACCTCCTTCAGCGCGGCTTCATAGGCGGCGCGGTCTTCTTCCGTGTTGATCTCGGTCGAGGCGACGATCAGCAGATTTTCCACTTCCTTCACGCCGGGCAGCAGGCGCGAGGCGCGCACGCCGCCGATCACGCCCTTGTCCGCCAGCGCATCCACGACTTCCACCGCCGGCTTCGGCAGGCGCAGCGTGAATTCGTTGAAGAAGTTGCGGTTGAGAATTTCGACGCCCGGCACTTTCGAGAGCCGGCCGGCGAGCTTCGAGGCGGCGGCATGGTTGATGCGCGCCAGCCGCTTGTACCCTTCCTCGCCGAGCAGCGACATGTGGATCGTGAAGGCAAGGCAGCAGAGCCCCGAATTGGTGCAGATATTCGAGGTCGCCTTTTCGCGGCGGATATGCTGTTCGCGCGTCGAGAGCGTCAGCACGAAGCCGCGATTGCCGTCCGCATCCACCGTCTCGCCGCAGAGGCGGCCCGGCATCTGACGGACATATTTTTCGCGCGTGGCAAAAAGCCCGACATAGGGCCCGCCGAAATTGAGGCCGTTGCCGATCGACTGGCCCTCGCCCACCACAATGTCCGCCCCCATTTCACCGGGCGGCGTCACCGCGCCGAGCGACAGGATTTCCGGCACGACCGCGATCAGCAGTGCGCCTTTCGCGTGCGCCGCATCGGCAATCGCGCGCAGGTCGTGCAATTCGCCGAAGAAGTCCGGCGTCTGCACGACGACGCAGCTCGTCTTGTCGCAGATGCGCGAGATGATGTCCTCGGTCTTGCCCGGCAGCGCCGGCGGCATGATCTCGAGTTCGTAATCGGCGAAATCCGAAAGGTTCTTCACCACTTCGGCATATTGCGGATGCAGCGCGCCGGAAAGCACGGCCTTGCGCCGCTTGGTCACGCGATGCGCCATCAGCACCGCCTCGCCGCAGCCCGTCGAGCCGTCATACATGGAGGCG
>JAHBYK010000114.1 GCA_019635965.1 Parvibaculum sp.
CACGCAGACGCGAAGGCAGGGACTCTTGATCGGCTTCGTATAGGACAAGGGCTCGCCTTTCCGGGGTTCTCGGGACGCATATGAAAGAGTATAGAGCGCATGCTTCCTTTCACGCGACAACCGAGGCGTCAATGTCCCGCGCGGCAACCGGCCTGCCTTTCGACGATATCAGGAACCTGCTGGAGGGCCTGCCGCCCGAGGATGCGGAGGCGCGCGAGGCCGCTGCCGCCCGCACCGCCGCGCTCGCCGTGCCGCCGGGCGCGCTCGGCCGCCTCGCCGAGATCGCCGAATGGATGGCCGCCTGGGCCGGCATGACGAAGCCCGCCATTTCCCGCCCGCTGATTGCGATCTTCGCCGGCACCAGCGAACTCGGCCTTGCCATGCCGGGTGCCGCATCCGATGCGACGCATCGCCTTGTCGAGCTTTACGCGGCGGGCGGCGCGCCGGTGAACCAGCTCGCCCTGGGCGCGGAAGCAGGCCTCAAGGTCTTCGATCTCGCGCTCGACATGCCGGTCCCCGACATCCGCACGGGCGAGGCGCTGTCGGAAGCGGGGTGCGCCGCCACCATGGCCTTCGGGATGGAGGCGATCGCGGGCGGCACCGATCTCCTCTGCCTCGGTGCGGCGGGCGAGGGCGGGCATATTGCCGCCGCCGCGCTCATGGCCGCGCTTTTCGGCGGCACGGCGGCGGACTGGACCGATGGATCGGCCTTCGCGCAGGAAGCGGTCGAAACGGCGCTCGCTACCCATGAGGGTCATTTCGCCGACCCGCTGGAGGCGCTGCGCCGTCTCGGCTCGCGCGAACTTGCGGCGATTGCCGGCGCCATCCTCGCCGCACGCTATCAGCGCATCCCGGTCCTGCTCGACGGTTTCGTCACCTGTGCCGCGGGCGCGCTTCTCTGGAAACTGAAACCCTCCGCCATCGATCATTGCCTCGCCGCCCATGTCTCCGGCGGCACGGCACATGCCCGTCTTCTCGCCATTATCGGCAAGGCGCCGCTCATCGAATCCGGCATCCGTCTCGAGGAAGGGGCGGGCGCCGCGCTCGCCCTCGGTCTCGTGAAATCCGCTCTCGCCGTGCATGGCGGCACCGTCACGCGCGACATGCTTTGAAAGCGGCAGCGCCGTTCAAATCCGTTCAGCGCCCCGTTCGTTGCTTATAAGTGGGTGCCCTTGCAACGCAGACGCTTGGCACTATTATCACCGCCAAAATAAAAGGCTTCAGGACGCGGGATCGGCGGGTAAACCGCACGGGGAGCGGCACCGGGCCAGTGCAGTGGAAATCCGGCATGATCGCGCGGAGGCATGACCCGCCCGCGCGGCTGCCGCTATGGAGGTTGACCCATGGATATGCGCTTCTCCCCCGAGGAGCTCGCCTTCCGCGACGAAGTGCGCGAGTTCATCGCCAACAACTATCCCCAGGAACTGCGTGGCGCCCGCCGCGGTGAAATGACGAAGGATGAAATCCTCGCCTGGCACCGCATCCTCTACAAGAAGGGCTGGGTCGCGCCGCACTGGCCGGTGGAATATGGCGGCTGCGGCTGGTCCATCACCCAGCGCTACATCTGGAACGAGGAAAGCGCGCGCGCCGAAACGACGCCGCTGCTGCCCTTCGGCCTCGCCATGGTCGGCCCGGTGATCTACACCTTCGGCAATGAGGCGCAGAAGAAGCGCTTCCTGCCCGGCATCCTTTCCGGCGACGACTGGTGGTGCCAGGGCTATTCCGAGCCGGGTTCGGGCTCG
>JAHBYK010000115.1 GCA_019635965.1 Parvibaculum sp.
CGGTTTGACTTCGGCGGCTTGCCTCCTTACTTTAATGAAAGAAAGTAAGGAGGCCGTCATGGGCTATAATGCCAAGATCACATCGAAGGGACAGATCACCTTGCCTGCCGAAATGCGGAAGGCGCTGAACCTTCAGGAAGGCGACCGCGTGACATTCGCGCGGGGCGAAGATGGGCGCTTCTATCTCGAACCCAAGACGGATTCGCTCGGCGCACTCAGGGGCATCGTCAAAGGCGTGAAAGCGAAGCCCGGTGACATCGAAAGCTGGATCGCGGAAGCCAGAGGCAGGCGCGCGCGGTGATCGGACTCGACGCCAATATCCTGCTGCGCTGGCTGATAGAGGAAGACGGCGCGGACAAGCATTCTGAACGCGCCGCCGAGATCATCCTTGAAAGCGGCGAGACTTTTTTCGTCAACAATATCGTGCTTGCCGAGACAGTCTGGGTACTGAAGAACAAGGCAGGACAAAGCCGCAAGGTGATCGAGCAGATCGTTGCGCGGCTGATGGCCAGCGCAAATGTCGAGCTGGAAGACGACGACACGGTTCGCCGCGCGCTCGACGCCTTCGTTCAGGGCAAGGCCGATTTCACGGACTATCTCATTGCAGAGGTGAATGTGGCGGCAGGCTGCGCGACGACGCTGACCTTCGACCGCAAGGCCGCGCAGCACAGGTCATTCTCGCAGCCGGGGCCTTGATCTCTCAAGCCGCCCGCGCCGTCCCGCCCACGGTAAGGCCCTTTACCAGCAGCGTCGGCTGGCCGACGCCGACGGGGACGCCCTGTCCCGCCTTGCCGCATGTGCCGATGCCCGGATCGAGCGCCATGTCGTTGCCGATCATGGTGACGCGGGTGAGAACGTCCGGCCCATTGCCGATCAGCGTTGCGCCCTTCACCGGGCGCGTCACGCGGCCATCCTCGATCAGATAGGCCTCGGTGCAGGTGAAGACGAACTTGCCCGACGTGATGTCGACCTGCCCGCCGCCGAAGGAGACGGCATAGAGGCCCTTTTTCACCGATGAAAGAATCTCGCCGGGTTCGTGGCTGCCGGAGAGCATGTAGGTATTGGTCATGCGCGGCATGGGCTGATGCGCATAGGACTCGCGCCGCCCATTGCCCGTCGGCGCCATGCCCATGAGGCGCGCATTGAGCCGGTCCTGCATATAGCCCTTGAGGATGCCGTCCTCGATCAGCACGGTCCGCGAGGTGGGTGTGCCTTCATCGTCGATGGTGAGCGAGCCGCGGCGGTCTGCCAGCGTGCCGTCATCGACGACCGTGATGCCGGGCGCGGCGACGCGCTCGCCCATCAGGCCGGCGAAGGCGGAGGTCTTCTTGCGGTTGAAATCGCCCTCGAGCCCGTGGCCGATCGCTTCATGGAGCAGGATGCCGGGCCAGCCGGGGCCGAGTACGACATCCATTTCGCCGGCGGGGGCGGGCACGCTTTCGAGGTTCACAAGCGCCTGGCGCAGCGCCTCGTCCACCTGGCCCTGCCAGCGCACGGGGTCGATGAACACGTCATAGCCCATGCGGCCGCCGACGCCGAAGGAACCCGTCTCCTGCCGGTCGCCTTCGCCCGCCACGATCGAGACATTGAGGCGGACGAGCGGGCGGATGTCGCGGAGCGACGTGCCGTCGGCGCGGATGATCTCGACCGCCTGCCACTCGCCCGCAAGCGAGGCGGAGACCTGCTGCACACGGGCGTCCTTCGCGCGGGCATAGGCGTCGATCTCGGCGAGA
>JAHBYK010000116.1 GCA_019635965.1 Parvibaculum sp.
TGAATGGCCAAGGAAGAAATGCTCGAGTTTCCGGGCGTGGTGACGGAACTGCTGCCCAACGCCACGTTCCGCGTGAAGCTCGAGAACGAACACGAGATCATCGCCCACACTGCCGGCAAGATGCGCAAGAACCGCATCCGCGTGCTCGCGGGCGACAAGGTGCTTGTCGAAATGACGCCCTATGACCTGACAAAGGGCCGGATCACCTACCGGTTCAAGTGACGCGCCTGTGCCGGTAAAGGGCGCAAATCCCCGCCTCATTCTCGCCAGCGCCTCGCCGCGCCGGCTCTCCCTGCTCCACCAGATCGGCGTCGAGCCGGATAAGGTTGTCGCAAGTGAAATCGACGAAACGCCCCTGAAGGGCGAGCTGCCGCGCCTTCATGCCGCGCGGCTTGCCCGTGAAAAGGCGGAGGCCGTCGCCGCATCGCATCCGGCTGCGCTCGTCCTCGGCGCGGATACGGTCGTCGCCTGCGGCCGCCGCATCCTGCCGAAAACGGAAACGGAGGCAGACGCCCGCGCCTGCCTCTCGCTGCTCTCCGGCCGTGCGCACCGCGTCTATACCGCCATTCACCTCGTGGCGCCCGGCCGCGCCATGTCGCGCATCAGCGAAACCCGCGTCACCTTCAAGCGCCTGTCGGAGGCTGAAATCGCCGCCTATCTCGAAAGCGGCGAATGGCAGGGCAAGGCCGGCGGCTATGCCATTCAGGGCCGTGCCGCGCTTTTCGTCCGCGCGCTGTCGGGCTCCCACTCCGCCGTTGTGGGCCTGCCGCTCTTCGAGGTCGGCCAGCTTCTCGCAGGCGCGGGATATAGCCTCGCTTCGGCGGGCTGAGGCACCTATCATCGTTGCAAACAACGGTGCCGGAGCGTTTTCAGGAAAAGTGGACTCCGGTTTTCCTTCTGAAAACGCGACAAATACAATGAATCCAGAGTGTTTCATTGTTTCCTCGAAACAGTGAAACGCTCTAGGATCAGCCTTCAACGAGATGATCCGAAGCGATCAAGGGTGAAGAGCGCGTATTTGCCGCGTGGGGGCGCGGCAGGGGCGGGCCAGGGGTTGCCAGGGGTTCTATGTCCGAAGAAGTGCTGATCAATGTGGGCCCCGGCGAAACGCGGGTTGCAATCGTCGAGGATGGACGTCCCGTGGAACTGTTCCTTGAACGGACCATGGAAGACGACCTGAAGGCGAAGACGGGCCGCGCCGGCCATTCGCTGATCGGCAACATCTTTCTCGGCCGCGTGCAGCGCGTACTGCCCGGCATGCAGGCCGCCTTCGTCGAAGTGGGGCTGGAGCGCGCGGGCTTTCTTGGCGCGCGTGAGGCGCGCTGCCTCTGCGAACTCACGGGCCTCGATGAAGGCACACTGCCGCCCATCAGCGCCTGTGTCCATGAGGGTCAGGCGATTCTCGTGCAGGCCGTGAAAGACCCGATCGGCGACAAGGGCGCGAGGCTTTCCGCGAATGTCACCATCCCCGGCCGCCTTCTCGTGCTGGTGCCGAACCAGTCGGGCGTCGCGCTGTCGCGCCGCATCGAGGATGAGGAGGAGCGCGCAAGGCTCACCGCCCTTGTCGAGGAAATGGTCGAGCGCTTCAATCCGATGGGCGTCACCGGCGAGCCGGCGGGCTTCATCGTCCGCACCGCCGCCATCGGCGCAACGTCGGAGGACATCGCCGCCGATGCGCGCCAGCT
>JAHBYK010000012.1 GCA_019635965.1 Parvibaculum sp.
TAGCCAGGTACGCAGCGCATCGCCGACAAGCGGAATGGCGCCGAACAGGTTGGTGATCACGGTCGCGCCCCAGAAGCTCATCTGGCCCCAGGGAAGCACATAGCCGAAGAAGGCGGTCGCCATCATCAGCAGATAGATGAGCACGCCGAGGATCCACAGCACTTCGCGCGGGGCCTTGTACGATCCGTAATAGAGACCGCGGAACATGTGAATATAGACGGCGATGAAGAACATCGACGCGCCGTTGGAATGGACATAGCGGATCAGCCAGCCGTAGTTCACGTCGCGCATGATGTGCTCGACGCTGGCGAAGGCGAGTTCGGTCGTCGGCACATAATGCATCGCAAGGACGATACCGGTGACGATCTGGACCGCTAGGCAGAAGGTCAGAATGCCGCCGAAGGTCCACCAGTAGTTGAGGTTCCGCGGCGTCGGATAGTCGATGAAGCTGTCGTTGACGAGGCGCAGGACCGGAAGGCGCGCATCGAGCCAGCGGGTGAAGCCGTTTGACGGCGTATAGGTGCTATGACCGCTCATTATCTATGTGCCCCCTCAGCCGACCAGGATTCGCGTATCGGACAGGAATTGATACGGCGGCACCTCGAGATTGCGAGGGGCCGGTCCGCGGCGAATGCGCCCTGACGTGTCGAAGACCGAGCCATGGCAGGGGCAGAAATAGCCGCTGTATTCGCCCTGATACTTCAGCGGCACACAGCCGAGATGCGTGCAGACGCCGATCAGCACCAGCCACTGGCGCTCCAGCTCGCCCGACGGGCCGGGACGGACGCGAGCATCGTCCGGCTGCGGATCGGGCAGCGAATTGACGTCAGCGGCTTCGGCCGCCGCGATTTCTTCTTCGGTGCGGTGACGGATGAAGATCGGCTTGCCGCGCCATTTCACCGTGATCTCCTGACCGACGGGGATGCCGCTCAGGTCGAATTCGGCGGAAGCGAGCGCCAGAACCGAGGCGTCGGGGTTCATCTGGTCGATCAGCGGCCAAACGGCAAGAGCCGCGCCGACGGCGGCCATGGATCCGGTTGCCACATACAGGAAATCGCGCCGTGTGGGCTCGTCCGCGTGGGTATCTGCCACGGTTCAGGTCTCCTCGTTGAATTGGCCGAACGCCGCAATCATCGCCTTTTGGAAACGATGTCCCCCCACGGGGCCTCCCCCTTGGATGGAGGAGTCAGGCACGGCGCCGAACATACCGTCACATGGCACGAAAGACCGGCGAATCCCCTGCTTTCGCCCCATGCATTGCGTGGTTTTGTGGCATCCAATCGGCATGTTGTCCAGCCCTGCCGCACCTGTGGCAGGATGACGCATCGCCGCAGCGCCTTCCAACAGAAAAAGCCCATGCGTCTTGCCCTCTATGAACCCGATATTCCACCCAATCTGGGCACCCTGATCCGGCTCGGCGCCTGCCTCGGTGTACCGCTCGATGTGATCGAGCCTTGCGGCTTCCCCTGGGACGACCGCGACCTGAAGCGCGCGGCCATGGACTATGGGGCGCTTGGCGAGGTTAGGCGCCATAATTGTTGGGAGTCATTCGCAACAAGCCGCCCGTCTGGCAGCCGGATCGTGCTCTTGACCACGAAGGTGGCCGAACCCTTCACCCGCTTTGCCTTCCGTCCTTCCGACATTCTCCTTCTCGGGCGCGAAAGCACAGGGGTGCCGGCGGCCGTCCATGAGGCGGCGGATGCCCGCCTTCTCGTGCCCATGCGGCCCCCTGCCCGCTCGCTCAATGTCGCGCTTGCCGCCGCCATGGTGCTTTCCGAGGCGCTTCGGCAGACGAATGGCTTTCCGGGCGGGGCGGCGGCGGATAGATAGAGGCAGGTTCCGCCAGACAAGAAGAAGCCAAGATGACCGACGAGACGACGATTGCCGCCCGCAAGGCGCGGGCCGAGGCCTGGTTCCGCGAGCTGCGCGACATGATCTGCGCCGAGTTCGAGCGCCTCGAGGACGAGCTGACAGGCACCTTCGCGGAGCGTCCGGCCGGGCGCTTCGTGCGGACGCCCTGGAAGCGCGGCGACGGCACCAAAGACGAAGGCGGCGGCGAAATGTCGGTGATGCATGGCCGCGTCTTCGAGAAGGTCGGCGTTCACATCTCGACCGTTCATGGCGAGTTCTCGGAGGAGTTCCGCAAGCAGATGCAGGGCGCGGAGGACGATCCGCGCTTCTGGGCAAGCGGCATTTCGCTCATCGCGCATATGCAGAACCCGCGCGTGCCCGCCGTCCACATGAACACGCGCCATGTCTATACGACGAAGAGCTGGTTCGGCGGCGGCGGCGACCTGACGCCCGTGCTCGATGTGCAGCGGCGCGCGGACCATCCCGATACGATGGCATTTCACGCCGCCTACAAGCGCGCCTGCGACAAGCACGATGCGGACTACTATCCGCGCTTCAAGAAATGGTGCGATGAATATTTCTTCCTGCCCCACCGCAACGAGCCGCGCGGCACGGGCGGCATTTTCTACGACCACCTCAACACGGGCGACTGGGACGCCGACTTCGCCTTCACGCAGGATGTCGGCCGCGCCTTTCTTGAAGCCTATCCGCCGCTGGTGCGCCGCCACATGAACGAGGCCTGGACGGAAGAGGAGCGCGAGGAACAGCTCATCCGCCGCGGCCGCTATGTCGAGTTCAACCTGCTCTATGACCGCGGCACGGTGTTCGGCCTCAAGACCGGCGGCAACGTGAATTCGATCCTCTCGTCCATGCCGCCGGCGGTGAAGTGGCCGTGATATGGCGAAGGGCGAAACGGCGGCAGAGCGCTATGTGCGGCTGAACAGGATTGCCGGCACGTTCCGCGAGATCGATGTGCCGAAGGACCGCAAGACTTCGGCGCTCGAGATGGCGGCGGCGAGCGGGATTGATCCGGCGCAGCTTTTCAAGACGCTTATCGTTGAGACGGAAGAGAAGAAGCTCGCGGTAGCTGTCGTGCCTGCATCGTGCGATCTCGACCGGAAGGCGCTGGCGCGCGTCATCGGCACGAAGCGCGTGGACCTTGCCGCAATGGACAAGGCCGTGAAGGCGACTGGCTATCAGATGGGCGCGTGCAGCCCGCTCGGCCAGGCGAAACGGCTCCCCATGTTCATCGACGAGAGCGCGAAGGGTTTTGCCAAGATCTTCGTTTCGGGCGGTGCTTACGGGCTTGAGCTGGAAATCGCGGCCGAGGAACTCGCGCGCGCGGCGGGGGCTGAGTTTGCGGCGATTTGCTGACGGGTCGTCATCCCCTCCCCACCAATCATGTCACCCCCGGGCTTGACCTGGGGGTCCAGAGCGGGCAGGCACAGCGCTCACGGCAAGAAGCAAGTCAGCCGGAGTGGTGCGAAGAGGACGCCGCTGACGCGGCTACTGGATTGCCGGGTCAAGCCCGGCAATGACATCTGATTTTTCACACTGCCTTCGAGTGCCGCGCCGCGCCCTTGCCGAGATATTCGTCGAAGACGGCACAGACGGCACGCACCAGCGGGCGGCCTTCGTCTGTCAGTTCGAGGCGCCGGCCCGAGCGGATCACGATACCGTCAGCTTCGAGCGGCGCGAGGCGGGAAAGATCGGCATCGAAACTTTCGGCTTCCACATCGTGCATCAGCGCGATTTCCTCGAGATCGACGGACATGTCGCACATGAGGCGCTCGATGATCGCGCGGCGGAGCCTGTCCTCGCCCGTCACGGCAATGCCGCGCGTCACCGGCAGGCGGCCCTCGCGCACCGTTTCCTTGTAGCGGTCGATGGCGATTTCGTTCGCGGCATAGCCCTGCGGCAGCGCGCCGATCGACGAGGCACCAAGGCCGATCAGCACAGGCGCTTCATCCGTCGTGTAGCCCTGGAAATTGCGGTGAAGCGCACGCCCGGCCTTGGCCTTCGCCATCGCATCGTCCGGCAGCGCGAAATGATCGAGGCCGATGGCGACATAGCCATGCGCCGCGAGCCGCGCGGCAGCCGCCTCATATTGTTCCCAGCGCGCCTCGATGCCGGGCAAGGCTTCTTCCGGGATGAGTTTCTGATGCGGCTTCATCCAGGGCACATGCGCATAGCCGAAAAGCGCGATGCGCGAGGGCCGGAGCGCGGCCGCCTTGTCCACCGTATCGAGAAGGCTCGCCACGCTCTGATAGGGCAGGCCGTAGCAGAGATCCATGTTGATCGCTGAAACGCCATGCCCGCGCAGCCAGTGGATCACGCGCGCCGTCACGTCATGCGGCTGGATGCGGTTGATCGCCTTCTGCACCCGCGCATCGAAATCCTGCACGCCGATGGAAGCGCGGGTGACGCCCGCCCGCGCCATCGCTGCCACATAGGCTTCGTCCGCCGTGCGCGGATCGAGTTCGACGGCTATCTCGGCATCGAGCGTCACATTATAAAACTCACGAAGATGCGCGAGGGTGCGGCCGAAATCGCCGGGCGTCAGAAGCGTCGGGCTGCCGCCGCCGAAATGGATATGGTCGATGCGCATACGGGCGGGCAGCGCACGGGCAACGAGCCGCGCCTCGGCGAGCAGCGCATCGAGATAATCCGCTACGGGTGCATATTTCCGCGTCGCCTTGGTATGGCAGCCGCAGAACCAGCACATTTCGGCGCAATAAGCGATGTGAAGATAGAGCGAGAGGGGTGCCGCCGGATCGAGCGCGGCGAGCCAGCGCGCATAAGTCTCGCCGTTCACCGCAGGGGAGAAATGCGGCGCCGTCGGATAGGATGTGTAACGCGGCACGGCGACGTCGTACCGCTTGATGAGTTCCTCGCGCATGTCAAAAGCCTAAGGCCCGCGCCGGCACGCGCCTATAGCCACAAATGCCGCAGGGAAATTTGTCGCAGGGGTGAGGGGCGTCTCGCGGAGCGAGCGCAAAGGTCCGGTGGACCTTTGCGAGCCCCGAACGCCCGGAGCGCCAGCGAAGGGCAAGAGGGGCACGAGACGTGGATTGGGTCCCGGCAACAAGTGCCGGGATGACACCTGTTGTTGTGGTGAGGCGCGGACCGCCCCTCACCCCTCCGCTTCGATCACCGCGCTGAGCATTTCCTTCAGCGTCCCCTTCGGGGCGAAGTCCCAGCCGCCGCCATAGGCGATGTCGTCGACGAGCCAGGTCTTGGCATCGGACGGCACGAGCCTGACCGTGTCCTTCCACTGCAAGGGTTCTTCCGCGTCATGCACGAGCTGCACGTCGCATTCGACGAGATTGTCGCCCTTTTCGTCGCAACCGGAAATCTCGTAGCCCGTCGCGCCCTCGAAGAGCGACGAGAAGATGTCGCCCTGAAGATAGGGCGGCTCCTCATTGTTGACGCGCTCGGTGTGGCGGCGCTCGGCCTCGGCGGCCTGCGCGAGAAGACTGTCGAGATCGGGCGAGATGACGGGACGCAGCTTCGCCCGCATTTCCGCTTCCGGCACACCGCTCGTGCGTTCGCTCAGCACGATGTCGTAGAAGGTTGCGGCAGCGCGCGTCGCGTCCGCTTCCTGTTCCGTCTCGCCGCAGGCGGCAAGCGGCGCTGCGATGCACAGCGCGAGGACTGCTTTACGGATCATGGGCTCCCTCCCCTCTGACGTTCAGTAGACGGTCGCCTGCACCACCGCTTTCAGGCGTTCAATGATCGAGAATTCATCGTCGATGAAGTCGCTGTCAATCCACCATTCCTCCACTTCCTTCCGCACACGGCCGATTTCCGGGCCTTCCGGCACGCCGGCGGCCTTGATCATGTCGCCGGTGAGCGGCAATTCGGGCTTCTGCCAGCTGTCCGCCATGGCGAGCAGCGCACGCCACTGGAAGGTATTGTGGCCGGGGCGGTCCTCCGCCCAGCCGAGCAGCACGCGATCCTTGAAGAGATCGCGGCCCATCAGATAGAGCGCGCGGCGCACCTCCCGCATGGAGAGGTAGCAGACGATCTTCGTCTTGTCGGTGAGCATCGCGGTGAGGCGGTCGCGGTCCTTGTTGGACAGTTTGAGGCGCGCCGCCAGCGCCTTCACGCCGTCCGCGTCGAGATCGAGCATGGCGCCGAGGCGGGGAATCGGATCGGCGTCGAGCACGAAAAGCTGTTGCGCTTCGATGGCGACGAGCTTTTCGAAACGGTCGAGGCGGCTCGCCTCGGGCAGCACCACGGCGAGGATGCCCGAGGCCGCCATCTGGCGGAAGGCGGCGCCCGCCTCGTCCGCCTTGGCGATCTTCAGAAGTTCGTCGCGCACACGCTCGCCCGACAGCTTGCGCAGCCCCTCGCGTTCCTCCGCGCAGGCGCGCAGGCTCTGCGCATCGGGATCGCCCTTGCCATACCAGGCATGGAAGCGGAAGAAGCGCAGGATGCGCAGATAGTCCTCGCGGATGCGCTGATGCGCATCGCCGATGAAGCGGACGCGCCGCGCCTTCAGATCCTCGCGGCCGCCCAGCGGATCATGCACCGTGCCGTCGGCGTCGCAGTAAAGCGCGTTGATGGTGAAGTCGCGGCGCTTTGCGTCTTCCAGCCAGTCGCCGGTAAAGGCGACATCGGCGCGGCGGCCATCCGTCTTCACATCGACGCGCAGCGTCGTGATCTCGAAATGCCGGGTCGACGTCACTGCGGTGATGGTGCCATGTTCGATGCCGGTCGGCACGACCTTGATGCCCTTTGCCTCGAGCAGCGCCTTCGCCCTTTCCGGCGTCTCGGTGGTGGCGATGTCGATGTCGCTCACCTTCTCGCCGATCAGCGCATTGCGGACGCAGCCGCCTGCGAAGCGCGCGACGCCGCCATCCGCCTGGAGTGCGCCCATCACGGCCTTGGTGTCGGCTTCGTTCAGCCAGGCCGCGCGGGCCAGTTCCTTGTCGGCGCTCATCGGTGATCTTCCTCACTCACTGTTCTTGATCTTTGACCGCGACATTAAAGAGACGCGGCACTGGGGCCCCTGAGGCATTCAGTCGCCATAGAGCCGGTCATACATGTTCTTCAACATGCCGGCGGTCGCGCCCCAGATATAATGCCCATTATAGGGCATCGCATAATATTCTCGACGCCTGCCCCGCCATACCGCGCTGTGGCGCTCGTGATTGGCCGGATTCATCAGGAAAGAGAACGGCACCTCGAAGGCCTCGGCCACCTCGCCGGGCGAAATCGTCAGGCTGAAGCCCGGCCGCACAAAGGCCACGACCGGCAGGATGCGGAAGCCCGTCCCCGTCTCATAGGCATCGAGATAGCCCGCCACCTCGACGAAGGAACGGTCGAGGCCGACCTCCTCCTCCGCCTCGCGCAGCGCCGCTTCGGCGGGGGTTTCGCCGGGGTCGATCTTGCCGCCGGGAAAGGCGACCTGACCGGAATGAGAGCCGAGATGATCGGCGCGGCGCGTCAGCAGCACATGGGGGCCATGCGCATGTTCGATGATCGGCACCAGCACGGCGGCGGGGCGCAGCGAGACGCGCTCCTCCGGTTCGACCCAGACATTGCCTTCCGGCAGCGGGTTCAGGTCATGGTCGCCCCTCAGCCCCGGCAGGCCCTCCGCCGCCAGAAGCGCGGCCAGAGGCGGCGGCTCCCTGTCGGTACGGGAGAGAATGAGATGGCGATGGGCGTTCATTTCAAGGAATCAGTTTTCGGTCCGGCTGAAATTGGTAATGGTCACATCGCCCGATGGGAAATGTGCGACCAGTCGCAGTTCGCCGCCCAATCCTTCAATCACCTGTCTGATCTTGCTGATATGCGCATCATCGCGCTTCTCGAGCTTGGCAATCGCAGGCTGTTCGACGCCAAGCAAGGAGGCAAGCGAGCTTTGCGTCATCTGCAACGCCTCGCGCAGTTCATGCAGCGCCATTTCCTCACGGAGCAAAACCTTTTTCGCCTTGATGCGCGCGCGGCGTTCCGCCGGCAATGTTCCGACGAGCTCGCCGAATTTCCTGCGTCCACTCATTCGATCAACCCTTCCTTCCTCAACGCTTCCAGATGCTCGTCATAAAGCCGATCGGCGACAGGTATGAACTCTTCGTAGAATCTGTTGTTTCCCGTCTTGTCGCCGCCGATCAACAGAATGGCCATGCGCCTTGGGTCGAAGGCATAGAAGACACGGATGGGTCTGCCGCCGCTCTGGATGCGCAATTCGCGCATGTGGCCGTGCCGCGACCTTTCAATTCCCGAGGAGTACGGAAAGCCGAGCGTCACGCCCCGCTCTTCCAGCAACCCGACCATCGCCGCGACATCGTCCTGCTCGCCTTCGTCAAGCGAGGACCACCAGGAGCCGAATTCATCCGTATATTCGACCAGGTATTCCATCTATGGAATGTATTCCATCTAGGGAATGTTGTCCAGAGGCATCATCCCGCCACTTCTTCCGCCGGCTGGATGGGGAAGAACACCCCGCCGGACCAGATGCCGAACCAGCGCCTGCCCTCATGTTCCTCCTCGACCCCGCGTTCGACGAGGTCGTAGAACACCGCGCGGTTGATGAGCGCCTCGAGGCGGGCGCGGACATGGACGTAAGGGGCGGGTTCGCCGGTCTCCCGGTCGATTTCGAATCGCATCGGATGGTCCGGGCCTGCCACCGTCTCGTCGCCGACATTGGTGGTGAAGGTGAGCACCTGCTCGCGGCCCTCGCCCTCCGCCTTCATGGCGACGGCGACAAAAGGCGCGTCGTCCACCTTGATGCCGACCTTCTCGACCGGCGTGACGAGATAGAATTTCCCGTCCTCGTCATGGCGCAGCACGGTGGAAAAGAGGCGCACCAGCCGCTCGCGGCCGATCGGCGTTCCCATATAGAACCAGGTACCGTCGCGGGCGATGCGCATGTCGAGATCGCCGCAGAATTCGGGATTCCACAGGTGAACCGGCGGCAGGCCCTTTGCCTTGCGGCCCGCTTCCTCGGCGGCGGCAAGGCCCTTCAGCCCGCCCGGCGCGCTGCCGGAAGCGCTGTCCGGGGCGCCGGTCTTTCCGCCGTTTGCGGCTGTCTTTCCGGTCACGGCAGCCATATTTCCTCTCCTCGCGCGAATTTGCTCTTCGATTTCGTGCCCAATGTCCCGGAATCCGGCCATATTATCGTCACGAAGGCCCGCGCCAATGGCGGCGCAGAACGAAACAGGGATGTGGCATGGCGGCGGGTGGAAACCCGCCCCGTCTCCAATATGTAGGTCAATGCAGACACTCAGTGAAGCCGACAAGGGCAGCGAATCCGCCGCCGTCCGGGAAATCGAGGAAACAGGCGCGAAGATCGCCGCCGCCCGCGAGGCTATCGGCGAGGTGATTTTCGGGCAGGAACAGGTCATCGACCAGACGCTGGTGACGGTGCTCGCCGGCGGCCATGCGCTGCTGGTCGGCGTGCCGGGCCTCGCCAAGACGCTCCTCGTCCACACGATGGGCCAGGTGCTCGGCCTCGACGACAAGCGCGTGCAGTTCACGCCGGACCTGATGCCCGCCGATATTCTCGGTTCCGAGGTGCTGGAAGAGAGCGACAAGGGCACGCGCAGCTTCCGCTTCATCAAGGGCCCGGTCTTCTGCCAGCTCCTGATGGCGGACGAAATCAACCGCGCAAGCCCGCGCACCCAGTCGGCGCTCCTTCAGGCGATGCAGGAAAAACAGGTGACGGTGGCCGGTGTGCGCTACGAGCTGCCCCAGCCCTTCCATGTGCTCGCCACGCAGAACCCGCTTGAGCAGGAAGGCACATATCCGCTGCCGGAAGCGCAGCTCGACCGCTTTCTCATGCAGATCGACGTGATGTATCCCGATCTCGAAAGCGAGCGGCGGATGCTGCTCTCGACGACGGGCGAAACGGTCGCCAGCGCGCGCAATGCGATGTCGGCGGCCGATCTCATGGCGGCGCAGCGCCTCGTGCGGCGCGTTCCGGTCGGCGAGAAGGTGGTGAACGCCATTCTCGAGCTTGTCCGCGCGGCACGGCCCGAAGAGGGCGCGTCGGAAGAAGTCGAGCGCCATGTTGCCTGGGGCCCCGGCCCGCGCGCGAGCCAGGCGCTGATGCTTGCCGTGCGCGCCCGCGCCCTGATCGACGGACGCTTCTCGCCCTCGATCGAGGATGTGAAGGCGCTCGCCGCGCCCGTGCTTCGCCACCGCATGGCGCTCAACTTCTCCGCGCGCGCCGAAGGCGTCACGGTGAGCGGCGTCATCGACCGGCTCTGCCGCAATATCGGCTGAACGAAAGTTGGACATGGCTGCCACACGGTCATACCTGGCACCTTCCGGTGCTGTCGGTCTGCGCGAACAGGCCGAGGCGCTGACCGAAGCCATGCCGCCGCTCGTGACGGAAGCCGAGCATGTTGCCTCCACCATCGCGCAGGGCGTTCATGGGCGCCGCCGCACCGGCATGGGCGAAACCTTCTGGCAATATCGCCGCTACCGTGAGGGCGATACGGCCTCCTCCGTCGACTGGCGCCACTCCGCGCGCTCGAGCCATCTCTTCGTGCGCGAGACGGAGCGCGAGGCCGCCGAAAGCATCTGGATCTGGCGCGACGGTTCGGCCTCGATGGATTACGCCTCCGACTTCGCCCCCTGCAGCAAGAAAGACCGCGCCACGGTTCTCGCGCTCGCGCTTTCCTCGCTGCTCGTGCAGGGCGGCGAAAGCGTCGCGGCCCTCGGCCACGGCTTTGCGCCGGCGCCCGGCCGGGCGGCGCTCCGGCGCATGGCCCATGCGCTGCTCGACGCGCCGCAGGACGGCGATGACGAGGCGCGAAGCGCGAGCCTTCCCCCTGCCGAGCGCATCCCGCGCTTCGCGCAGGTCGTGCTCATCAGCGATTTCCTTTCCCCCGCCGATGAGATCGTCGCGCGCATGAAGGCCTATGCCGCCGACGGTATTCGCGGTCACATGATCCAGGTGCTCGATCCGGCGGAAGAGGACCTGCCCTTTTCCGGCCGCACCGAATTTGAAGGCATCGAGGAAGAACTCCGCCTCATGGTGGGTCGCGCGCAGAATCTGCGCGAGGCCTATCACCAGCGCCTCGAAATCCATCGCAACCGCATCGTCGAAATGGCGCGGCGCGTGGATTTCACCTTCGCCACGCATCGCACCGACCGCGGCCCGCAGACGGCGCTGCTCGCGCTTTACAGTGCGCTCTCCGGCGCGCTTCAGGCGCGCAAGGCGCCGCGGGCAGGACTTTGAATATGGCAGGCCGCTAGATCATGCTCGCGCTCGGCCCCCTCTCCTTCGCCGCCCCGTGGATGCTGCTTGGCCTTGCCGCGCTGCCTGCCATCTGGTGGCTGCTCAGGATCAGCCCGCCGCTGCCGAAGCGTGTGCGCTTTCCGGCGATCCGCCTTCTGGTCGGCCTTGTGCGCGAGGAGGACACGCCGGCGCATACGCCGCTCTGGCTGCTGCTCCTGCGCATGGCGATTGCGGCGCTGATCGTGCTCGCGCTCGCCGGGCCGGTTCTCAATCCGGCGGCGCCCGGCACGGGATCGGGCCCGCTCGTCATCATCGTCGACAATGGCTGGGCGTCCGCATCGCGCTGGAGCGACCGGCGCTTTGCGATGGACGGTCTCATCGCCGATGCGCGCCGCACCGATCGCGCCGTGCTCGTCGCCAGCACCGCGCCGGAGATCAACCCGCCCGCACTCAATTTCGAATCGGCGGGCGATGCGGAGGCGCGGGCGCGCGCCATTGAGCCGCGGCCAATCGAGCCTGACCGCATTGCCCTTGTCGAGCGCCTCGAAGGCGCGGCCGTGCTCACGCGGGGCGCCGAAATCGTCTGGATCAGCGACGGGCTCGACTATGGCGCGGCGGCGCAATTCGCCCGCCGCATCGCCGCGCTGGCCGGCGATGGCGGCGTGACGCTGATCGAGCCTTTGCCGGAAAAGCGCGCCCTGGCGCTGCTGCCGCCGGCGCGCGATGCAAGCGGCATCGTGCCGCGTGTGCTGCGCGCCGGGGCGGCCGGCCAGCGCGAGGGCAGCGTCCGCGCGCTCGATGGCGAGGGCAATGTTCTGGGCGAGACCCGTTTCGCGCTTGCCGAAGGTGAAGCGCAAGCGCCCGTCGCCTTCGACCTGCCGCTCGAACTTCGCAATCGCATTTCCCGCCTCGAAATCGCGGGCGAAGCATCGGCGGGCGCCATCGTGCTGGCCGATGAAAGCTGGCGCCGTCGCAATGTCGGCATCGTCTCGGGCGCAACCGCCGAGGAAGCACAGCCGCTTCTCTCCGATGTCTATTATGTGCGCCGCGCGCTTGCTCCTTATGTCGAATTGCGCGAGACGGCGAACGAGCGAAACGCGGAAGCGGCCATCGAGGAACTTCTCTCCTCGCCGCTTTCCGTCCTCATCCTCGCCGATATCGGCAACCTCACCGCGCCGCTGCGCGAGCGGATTTCGGCCTGGGTCGAAGGCGGCGGCATGTTGATCCGCTTTACCGGCCCCCGCCTCGCCGAACATGGCGACGAGCTTGTGCCCGTGCCGCTGAGAACGGGCGGGCGCGCACTTGGCGGGGCGCTGTCATGGAGTACGCCGCAAAGCCTTGCGCCTTTCGAGGAGGATAGCCCCTTCTTCGGCATCGACGTGCCGGACGATGTGTCCGTGTCGCGGCAGGTGCTGGCCGAGCCCGTGCCCGATCTTGCGCGCCACACCTGGGCGCGGCTTGCCGACGGAACGCCGCTCGTCACCGCCACGCAGCGCGGCAAGGGGGCGATCGTCCTCTTTCACGTCACCGCCAACCGCGACTGGTCGAGCCTGCCGATCTCGGGCCTCTTCGTCGAAATGTTGCGCCGCGCCGTCGAGCTCTCGCAAGGCACGATATCTCAGGGCGGCAATACCGATGGGGACGGCGCGCGCGAGCGGCAGATGCTCAGTCCACTGATGACGCTCAACGGCTTCGGCCGCCTCGGCACGCCGCCTGCCACCGCCACGCCCATTCCCGCCGACCGTCTGTCGAGCGCGGAGCGCAGTCCGCGCCATCCGCCGGGCTTTTACGGGCTGGCAAGCGCGCCGCGTGCCCTGAATCTTGCGACACCGGATTATGAACTCAATCCGCTTGCCGATGTGCCGGGCATAGGCGAGCGCCGCCATTTCGAAGGCGTGCCGGAAATTCGCCTCGCTGCCTTGCTGCTGGTGCTGGCGCTGTTCCTCGTCGTGCTGGACACGCTTGCCGCGCTTTGGGTCACCGGCCTTTTCGAGACGGAAAAAATCCGCCGTGTGCGGTTCGCATGGCGTGCGGCGCCCGTACTCCTCGCAGTGCTGCTGATTCTTCCCGCGACAGGCGTGCTCGCGCAGGACAGTGAGGAATTCGCCCTCAGGGCTACCCTCGATACGAGGCTTGCCTTCGTCATCACCGGCGACAGCGAACTCGACGCGACAAGCGAGTCCGGTCTGCTTGCGCTCAGTCAGGCGCTTCGGGCCCGCACCGCCTTCGAGGCGGCGGAACCGATGGGCGTTGATGTCGAGCGCGATGAACTCGCCTTCTTCCCGCTGCTCTACTGGCCGATGTCGGAAATGCAGCCCGACCTTTCGCCGCATGCGCTCGGCAAGATCAACGCCTATATGAAGAATGGCGGTACGATCCTGTTCGATACGCGCGATGGCGGGCGCGCCTCTGCGGGCGACGTGCCGCCCGGCACGGCGGCGCTGCGCCGCCTCCTCGGACAGCTCGATCTGCCGCCGCTCGAGCCCGTGCCTGCGGATCATGTGCTGACGAAGTCCTTTTATCTGATCCAGAGTTTTCCCGGCCGTTTCGACAATGGCGAGCTATGGGTGGAAGCGCGCGCGCATGATGATGAACTGCTCGTCAATGACGGCGTCACGACCATCGTCATCGGCTCGAATGACTATGCCGCCGCCTGGGCGCGGGAGCCGGGCGGCCGCGCCATCTATGCGGTGACGCCCGGCGGCGAGCGCCAGCGCGAAATGGCCTATCGCTTCGGCATCAATCTCGTGATCTATGCACTCACCGGCAACTACAAGGCGGATCAGGTGCATGTGCCGGCGCTCCTCGAACGGCTTGGCCAGTAGGAGCGCGCATGGCCTGGAATATCGTCTTCGAACCGCTTGTTCCCGTCGCCCTCATCCTCACGCTGGCGCTGCCCGGCGCCGTTCTGCTCGTCTATTCCCTGTTCCGCCGCGCGCGCGGTGCGCCGTTGCGCAGCATCGCCCTCGCGGTGCTCGTGATCGCATTGCTCAATCCGACGATTCGCAGCGAGGAACGCGAAGCCGTGCCCGATGTTGCCGTGATCGTCGTCGACCGTTCGCAGAGTCAGGAAATCGGCACGCGGCCGGCCCAGACCGACGCGGCGCTTGAGCGCATCACCGCGCGGCTTGCACGCGAAGACGGAATAGAAACCCGGATCGTCGAGGCGCGCACCGATCCGAATGACGAGAGCGGCACCGCGCTTTTCCGCGCGCTGGAGGAGGCGCTCTCCGATGTCCCGCGCGAGCGCATCGCCGGTGCCATCCTCATCACCGACGGACAGGTGCATGACGTGCCGAAAAGCGCCACCGAACTCGGCTTCGATGCGCCGGTGCACGGCCTCATCACCGGACGGCCGGGCGAGCGCGACAGGCGGCTGCATGTTCTCGAAGCGCCGCGCTTCGGCATTGTCGGCGAGCCGGTGGAACTTTCCTTCCGCGTCGAGGAAACGGCGCCCGGCGGTGGGCCGGACGGGCAGACGGCGCGCGTCACCGTCTCGATCGACGGCGAGCGCAAGGCGGAAACGGTGGCGGCAATCGGCGCCACCGAAACCGTAACCCTGTCGCTCGAGCGCGCCGGTCCGAACGTGATCGAAATCGAGGTCGAGAAGGGACCGGACGAGCTGACTTTGCTCAACAACCGCGCCGTTGTCGTTGCGAATGGCGTGCGCGACCGTTTGCGGGTGCTGCTGGTCTCGGGCGAGCCGCATCCCGGCGAGCGGACCTGGCGCAACCTTCTCAAGTCCGACCCGTCGGTCGATCTCGTGCATTTCACGATCCTGCGGCCTCAGGACAAGCACGACAATACGCCGATCAACGAGCTGTCGCTGATCGCCTTCCCGACACATGAGCTGTTCGACGAGAAGCTCGACCAGTTCGATCTCATCATCTTCGACCGCTACAAGCGCCGCGGCGAGTTGTCGATGGCCTACTTCCTCAACATCGTCGACTATGTGGAGGCGGGCGGCGCCTTCCTCGCGGCGGAGGGACCGGCCTTCGCAACGCCCTTCTCGATCGCCCGCACGCCGCTCGCCGCGATCCTGCCCGCGCTGCCCAGCGGCACGACGAGCGAAGGCGGCTACAGGCCGCAGGTCACGCCGAAAGGTTTGCGCCATCCCGTGACCGCCAGCCTGCCCGGCGCGGGCGATGGCGGCACGGCGCCCACATGGGGCCGCTGGTTCCGCACCATCGACACAAATACCGAAGCGGGCGAGACGCTGATGCAATCGCCGGACGGCAAGCCGCTCATGGTTCTCTCCCGCGCGGGCGAAGGCCGGGTGGCGCAAATCCTTTCCGATCACATCTGGCTCTGGTCGCGCGGCTATGAGGGCGGCGGGCCGCAGGCCGAGCTGCTGCGCCGCCTCGCGCACTGGCTGATGAAGGAGCCCGATCTGGAGGAGGAAAATCTCTCCGCCTCGACGCAGGCGGGCGTGCTCACCGTGCAGCGCCGCACGATGCAGGACGAAGTACCGCCTGCCCGCGTCACGCTGCCTTCGGGCGCCGAAAGCGAGATCGGGATGCAGGAAGTGGCGCCGGGCCGCTTCGAGGGTGTGATGGAGGCGAGCGAGCTTGGGCTCTATCGCATCCGGCAGGGCGAGCTGTCTGCGGTGGCGGCGGCGGGCCCCCTCAACCCGCGCGAGATTGCCGACATGCGCGCGACCGATGCCGTCATCGGTCCGGTCGCCGCCCAGACCGGCGGCGGCATCTGGTGGACGGGCGAGGATGCGGGCGGCGTGCCCTCGATCCGTTCCGTCCGCGCCGGTCAGGATGCGTCGGGCAGCGGCTGGATGGGCCTTCGCCGTAACGAGCAGTTCCATGTCCATGCCGTGCATCAGGCGCCGCTTCTTGCCGGTCCGCTGGCGCTGCTGCTTCTCCTCGGCACGCTGGCGCTCGCCTGGTGGCGCGAGGGGCGGTGAGCCCTTCCGCGCGGCTTGCCTTTTCGCCGAAAGCCGCCTAGTTTCGCGATGTTATAATATTACAAATTACCAGCCGGAGCGGATTTCGTGGGTCAACGCGATACCGAAGAGCGCCACGCGCCCAGCGCCTTTGCGGCCGGGATCGGGCGCCGGCTTGCCGTGGCGGCGGCTGCGGCCGCCCTGCTCTGGCTCGCCGTTCTCTGGGCACTTGCCAAATGAACGCCTGCCGCCACGCCGTTCCGGCCATCGTCATTTCCGATCTCACCGTCGCCTATGACCGCGAGCCGGCGGTGCATCATCTGACGGGGCGTTTCGAGCCCGGCAGTCTCACCGCTGTGGTCGGGCCGAACGGCGCGGGCAAGTCGACGCTTCTCAAATCCATCGCCGGGCTCGTCTCCCCGAGCGAAGGCCGCATCGCCATCGAGGGCGGCGCGCGCGATCGCATCGCCTATCTGCCGCAGCTTGCGGAGATCGACCGCAGCTTTCCGATCAGCGTCATCGACGCCGTCTCGCTCGGGCTCTGGCGCGACATGGGGCTCTTCCGCGCGATCACCGGCGGCCATGTGGCAAAGGCGCGCGCGGCGCTTGCCGCTGTCGGTCTCGAGGGTTTCGATGCGCGGCAGGTCGGCACATTGTCCGCCGGGCAGTTGCAGCGCGTGCTCTTCGCGCGGCTCATGTTGCAGGATGCGGGGATCGTGCTGCTCGACGAGCCGCTGGCGGCGGTGGACGAGCGCACGGCGGGCGATCTTCTGGCGCTGGTCCGGACATGGCACGCCGAGGGCCGCACGGTGATCGCCGTGCTGCACGATCTTCAGCGCGTGCGCGAGGCCTTCCCGCAATCGCTGCTCCTCGCGCGCGAGCCTGTCGCCTGGGGCCCGACCGCTGACGTCCTTGCGCCTGAAAATCTCCGCCGCGCGCGCTACATCTCCGATGGCTGGAGCGATGCGGCATGATCTATGACGCGCTGATCGCGCCCTTCGCCGATTACGGCTTCATGCGCCGCGCGCTCGTCGCCTGCCTTGCGCTTGCGATCGGCGGCGGGCCGATCGGCACCTTTCTCATTCTGCGCCGCATGAGCCTGATGGGCGATGCGATGAGCCATGCCATCCTGCCGGGCGCCGCCATCGGCTTTCTCGCCGCCGGGCTATCGATCTGGTGGATGAGCGTCGGCGGGCTTCTCGCCGGACTTGCCATCGTGCTGCTCGCCGCCCTCATCAGCCGCACCACGGCGCTGCGCGAGGATGCGAGCCTTGCTGGTTTCTATCTCATCAGCCTCGCGCTCGGCGTGCTGCTCGTCTCGCTGCGCGGCTCCAATATCGACCTGCTGCATGTCCTCTTCGGCACCATTCTCTCGGTAACGGACGATGCGCTGATCCTCATCGCGTCCATCGCCACGCTCACCGTGGTGACGCTCGCCGTGATCTACCGCCCGCTCGTCATCGAATGTTTCGACCCGGCCTTCCTGCGCGCGACGACGGGCGGCGGCACGCTCTGGCATTTCCTGTTCCTGTCGCTCGTGGTGGTGAACCTCGTCGCCGGCTTTCAGGCGCTCGGCACGCTGATGGCGCTCGGCCTCATCATCCTGCCCGCCGCCGCGGCGCGTTTCTGGGCGGGCGCCGTCTGGTCGCTCGCGGCGCTCTCCTCGGCGCTGGCCTTTCTGTCGGGCTTTGCCGGGCTTCTCATTTCCTACAATTTCAACCTGCCGTCGGGGCCCGCCATCGTGCTGACGGCCGGCCTGTTCTATACCGGCTCGATCATGCTCGGGACGCGCGACAGCCTGCGTACGCGCTATTTCCCGCGCGCCCATTTCCATGAGTAAGGAGAAAGCGATGAACCGTCTGCTCGCGCTCTGCCTCTCTCTCGCGCTCGGCCTTGCCGCCCTTCCCGCCCGCGCGGAGGAACCGGCGCCGCTCCGCATCGTCACGAGTTTCAGCATCCTTGCCGACATGGCGCGGAACGTGGCCGGAAGCCGCGCCACCGTCACATCGCTTGTCGGGCCGGATGCGGATGCGCATGTCTTCGAGCCGGGGCCCGCCGACGTGGCGCTCCTCGCCGAAGCCGACATCCTCATCATCAACGGGCTCGGCTTCGAGCCCTGGCTGGTGCGGCTCGCCGCTTCCGCGAAGAGCAAGGCGAAATTCGTCACCGCGAGTTTCGGCGTCAATCCGCTCGATCTCGATGATGCGCATCATCACGGCCATGCGCATGGACATGCGCGCGGCCATGATGCGGACGGCCACCCGAAGGTGCCGCAGGATTTCGATCCCCATGCCTGGCAGGATCTGCGCAATGGCGTCATCTATGTCCGCAACATCGCCGATGCGCTGGCCGACAAGGATCCGGCCAATGCCACGCTCTATCTCGCCAATGCCGAGAGCTACATCACCGAGCTGAAGAAGCTCCATGAATGGGCGCGCGCTGAAATCGGCAGGCTTCCGGCGGAAAAGCGCAAGGTCATCACCACGCATGACGCCTTTGCCTATTTCTCGAAAGCCTATGGCGTCGAGTTCCTTTCGCCGGCCGGCATCGGCAATGCGGCCGATCCGAGCGCCGAGGCGCTGGCGCGGCTTGTCGATCAGATGCGGCGCGAGAATATCCGCGCCCTCTTCATGGAGAACATGGGCAATCCGCGCATGATGGAAACCATCGCGCGCGAAACCGGCATCGAGAATGGCGGCACGCTCTATTCGGACGCGCTGTCGGCACCGGGCGGCCCTGCGCCCACCTATGTGGCCATGTTCCGGCATAATGTGCCGGTGCTGATCGAGGCAATGCAGAAGAATTGAGGCCGTCAGCCGGCGGAGTATTGTCACCCCACCATCTCTCCCACCCTCCCCTTGAGGGAGAGTCGAAATTTGCGAAGCGGATTTCGGGGAGAGGTGAGCGGCTGAAATCCGGATGACTAGTGCTTGTCCGCCGCGGCCGCGTCCTGCGGCTTCGTGATCGGCCCCTTCGCGCGCCCGAAAGCGCCGAGGTCGAGTTCGCGGTAGAGAAGCCGCGCAGGGTCCACAGGCCCCGGCATGGTCAGGCGGCCGGGCGGCACGGGGCCGAAGCCCACCTTGGCGTAATAGGGCGCATCGCCCACCAGGATCACCAGCCGGTAGCCGAGCTTCTTCGCATCGGCGAGGCCCTTCTCCATCAGCTTGATGCCGCAGCCCTTGCCGCGCAGCGCGGGATCGACGGCAAGCGGCCCGAGCATCAGCCCCGGCACGCCGCCGATCACGACCGGCCAGAAACTCAGCGAGCCCACCATGCGCCGTTCCGCCCCCTCGCCCGTGAAGGCGACATAGCAGAGTTCGGGAATGGGGTGATTGCCTTCGCGCAGGCGCTGCGCGGTTTTCGCGTAGCGGCCAGGGCCGAAGGAAAGGTCCAGCAGGGCTTCGATGGCAGGCCGGTGTTCCGGCCGCTCGGCTTCTATCTCGAACATGGGTGTCTCACGGGGCTCGGCGAAGGGTCATGGAGGTCTGTGCGCTCACCCTTCGCGGGGCCCGTCCCGCCGCTCAGGCGGAAAGGAGGACCGGAATGGCGCGCGCGGAAAGGCGGCGGGGGCGGCGATCAGCCCCTTCCCTCTCTCGTCGTCGCTGCTCTGCGAGCCCCAGCGCCATGATGCGGTCCTTTCGGGCCGGGGCGTCATGCCCCGGACGGTCAGGCGGATAGCACGGGGCGTCTTTCCCGTAAAGCGGGATTGGCGGGGCGGGGCCGGTGCCGCGGCGGGGCTAAAAAGGCTGGAATGGCGCCCTGCCCTTCGCTAGCTTGCCCACAAATAATGACAACCGAGAGGGAAACGTCATGGGAATTCTGGAAGGCAAGGTCGTACTCGTCACCGGCGCGGCGGGCGGCATCGGCAAGGAATGTGCGCTGATCGCGGCAAAGCAGGGCGCGAAGGTCGTCGTGAACGATCTTGGCGGCAGCGTGAAGGGCGGCGATGCGGGCGATGCCAGCGCCGCGCAGAAGACCGTCAACGAGATCAAGGCGGCGGGCGGCGAAGCGGTCGCCAATTCCGACAGCGTGTCGCTGAAGTCCGGCGCGGAAAACATGATCGCGCAGGCGCTCGACACCTATGGCGCGCTGCACTCGATCATCAGCCCGGCGGGCATTCTGCGTGACGGCATGTTCCACAAGATGCCGGACGAGGACTGGGACGCCGTTCTCGAAGTGCATCTGAAGGGCAGCTACAACATCACCCGCGCCGCGATCAATCATTTCCGCGAGCAGGAAGAAGGCAATTTCGTTCTCTTCACCTCGACATCGGGTCTCATCGGCAATATCGGTCAGGCGAACTATGCCGCGGCGAAGATGGGCATTGCCGGCCTCTCGCGCATCATTGCGATGGAAGGCGCTGCAAAGAACGTCCGCTCCAACATCATCGCGCCCTTCGCCTGGACGCGCATGATCGCCACCATTCCGGTGAAGGACGAAGCCTCCGCGAAGCGCGTCGAGCGCATGAAGAATGCGATGCGCGCCGAGCAGGTCGGCAATTTCGCGGTCGCGCTCGCCTCGCCCGCCTGCACGGCGAATGGCCAGATCTTCGCGGTGCGCGGCAATGAGCTGGTGCTCTTCTCGCAGCCCCGTCCCGTCAAGTCCGTCGCGCGGATCGACGGCTGGACGCCGGAAACCATCCTCTCCCATGCCTTCCCGGCCATGGAAGGCGGCTATACCGATCTCGGCAATACGGGCTCGGTGTTCACCTGGGAGCCGGTATAAGCATTACGATTGCTTCGGCAATTCATGGAAAGGCGGGCTTCAGGGCCCGCCTTTTTTGTCTGTCCCTTACTCTGTCAGTTCAGCACTTCAAGTCCGTGCTTGCGCACGACTGTCAGCAGCTTGAGCGCCATGCCGCTCGGCTTCTTCGCGCCGGTTTCCCATTTCTCGACCGTGCTCTCGCTCGTATTGAGATAGCGCGCGAAGACCGGCTGGCTCACTTTGTTCCGTTCACGGATACGCTTGATTTCGGCGGGTGCAATTTCCGACGGAACTTCGAGATGACGCGCATCAAAACCACGCATCGTCGTCTTGTCGAGCGCGCCGACCTTGTGCAGCCCTTCGGCCGCGGAGTGAATGGCCTCGGAAATATCGCTCTTATACTTTTTCTTACTCACCATCACATATCTCCAAGAGGGTGCCGTCTTCGAGCAGTTTCGTCAGTTGGGCGCTGCTCAACTCCGCATAGCTTTTAGCCAGAAGCCGGAAATCCTTCAGTTCGTCGTCATCGATATTCGCGCGATCTTTTTTTGCGAAGAGATAGGCGAATATCCAGTGTCGGCCTCCCTTCGCAAGAACGATGCTTCTATGCATGTTCTTGTTGAGACGCTTCTTGAAGACCCCGCCGCCGAGATCATCGGCTTGCCCGGACATAACTTCGCGCATGGCCTCGCAAAGCTCGTGGTCGCTGATGCGGCATTTCCGCGCCGCCTTTGCAAACCAGGCGGTCTTGAAGGCACGCCAGGACTTGCCCGCTTTAGCCATGCAAATATGTAGCACTGAGTGCTATAGAAAATCAAACTGATTTTATCCGTTACGTTCCAGTCCCCACGGCGCCTTGCCGGGCCCGAACTTCTCCACCGTGAAATCCACGAAGGCGCGGGTTTTGGCGGAGAGGTGGCGGCTGTGGGGATAGATCGCGTGGAGCGTCAGGGGTGGCATGGACCAGCCTTCCAGCACGCGCATCAGCGTGCCGCTTTTCAGGTGATCGCAGCCGATGAAGTCCGGCAGCAGCGCAAGGCCCGCGCCCGCTTCCAGCGCGCCGAGCATCGCATCCGCATTGTTGCAGAGCATACGCGCCTTCAGCTCCACCTGTTCGCGTTCGCCGGAGGCGTTCTCCATTTCGAGATGCGTCGGCCGCGCAAGCAGCGTGTAGAGCAGGAAGGGATGGCGGCCAAGATCGGCAGGCCGCTCCGGCACCCCATGTTTCTCGAAATAGGAAGGCGCGCCGACGACATGGCGTTCCACCGGCGCGAGCTGGCGGGCGATCAGGCTTGAATCCGTCAGCGCCGAAATGCGCAAGCTGACGTCGAAGCCTTCCTCGATGAGATCGACCCGGCGGTCGTTCAGCGCGAGGTCCACCGTCAGTTCCGGGTGGCGGGCAAGAAATTCCGGCAGCACGGGCCCGAGCTGGCGGATACCGAAAGTCATGGGCGCGTTGACCCGGAGCGTGCCGCGCACTGCGCCTTCGACGCAGCTCGCCTCCTCCACCGCCTCCGCCGCTTCGGCGACGATGCGGCTTGCGCGCTCGAAGATGACGGTGCCCGCTTCCGTGAGGCTGATGCGGCGCGTGGTGCGGTTGAGCAGCCGCACGCCAAGTTCGTCCTCAAGCTGCGATACCTGCCGGCTCACCATCGATTTCGACAGGCCGAGCGCATCGGCCGCCGCGGTGAAGCCGCCCGTTTCCGCCACTTTCACGAAGACCGCGAAGCCATTGAGATCGACTGCCATGTTCCGGCCTTATTGTTCCCAAAAATGCAACAATATGTTTCATCATATGGGAATTATATTCCCCAGCAAATCAATTACATCCATTCCATCGAATTCAGCAACGCCCCGCCCCTGAGCACGGGCCCCGATGGAGGGAAGAATGAGCGCAAAGACGAAGATCCTGGTGCTGTATCACAGCGCCTATGGCCATATCGAAACGCTGGCGAAGGCGGTCGCGGAAGGTGCGGCCTCGGTGCCCGGCGCGGAGGTCGCGCTGAAGCGCGTGCCCGAAACCATGTCCGAAGAGGCGATGAAGAATGCCGGCATGAAAGTGTCGCAGGCGGCGCCCGTCGCCTCGCCGCAGGAGCTTGGCGACTATGACGCGATCATCTTCGGCACGCCGACGCGCTTCGGCAACATGACCGGGCAGATGCGGACCTTCCTCGACCAGACCGGCGGGCTCTGGGCGAAGGGCGCGCTCGCGGGCAAGGTGGGCTCCGTCTTCACCTCGACCGGCACGGGCGCGGGCAACGAGACCACCATCACCTCGTTCCACTCGACGCTGCTTCACCACGGCATGGTGATCGCCGGCCTGCCCTATTCCGTCGGCACCGAGCTTTTCGATGTCTCCGAAGTGCGCGGCGGCTCGCCCTATGGCGCCTCGACGATTGCGGGCGGCGATGGCAGCCGTCAGCCTACGGAGAAAGAACTGAGCCTTGCGCGGAAGCAGGGCGCCCATGTCGCCGCGATCGCGGGCAAGCTTGCGGCGTAAGGGTGAATGACAATTCGAGAGGCTTCGTTTGGACTGTACCGCGTAACGGAGCCTCGGGCCCGGCTGGCCGCTTTCCCCTCCCTCCCCTCCCCAGGTGCGGGGGCCGGCCGGGCACCTATCCTGATGAAAGGCAGGACCACCATGATCGAAGTTCGCGATTTCAATTCGCTCGGCGGCGCCAATCACGGCTGGCTCGATGCGAAACACCATTTCTCCTTTGCGCGCTACTACGATCCGAAGCGCATGGGCTGGGGCGCGCTGCGCGTCTGGAACGACGATCTCATCCGCGCCGGGACGGGCTTTCCGCCGCATCCGCACCGCGACATGGAAATCATCACCTATGTGCGCGAAGGCGCGATCACGCACCGCGATCACCTCAACAATGAAGGCCGCACGGTTGCGGGCGATGTTCAGGTGATGTCGGCCGGGCGCGGCATCCAGCATGAGGAGTGGAACCTCGAGGACGAGGATACGCGCCTCTTCCAGATCTGGATCGAGCCGAACCGGCAGGGCATTCGCCCGCGCTGGGAGACGGCGCGCTTTCCGAAGGACAGCCGCAAGGGCCGCCTCGTGCCGCTTGCGAGCGGCCGCAAGGATGCACCGGCCGAAGCCCTCTGGATCGCGCAGGATGCCGAAGTGCTCGGCGCGACGCTCGACAAGGGCACATCGGTGATCCACGCGATGGAGAAGGGGCGGCTTGCCTATCTCGTGCCGGCAAGGGGCCGGATCGAGGTGAACGGCGTCGAGGTCGGCGAGCGGTCCGGTGCCGCGATCCGCGATGTCGAGCTGCTCACCATCCATGCGCTCGACGATGCGGAGATCGTGCTCGTGGATCTCCCGCCGGAGGAATAAGCCAGCCGCAACGAAAGGACGGAACGATGGGACTTCTGATCGAAGGAAAATGGACCGACAAGTGGTACGATACCAGGTCGACCGGCGGCGCGTTCAAGCGGCAGGAGTCCTCGTTCCGCAACTGGGTGACAGCGGATGGCGCGGCGGGGCCCACCGGCGATGGCGGCTTCAGGGCGGAGGCCGGCCGCTATCACCTCTATGTCTCGCTCGCCTGTCCCTGGGCGCATCGCACGCTCATCTTCCACAAGCTGAAAGGGCTCGAGGACAAGATCAGCGTCAGCATTGTCGATCCGCTGATGCTGGATGAAGGCTGGACGCTGAAAGGCGCCGATCGAGCCACGGTGCCCGATTTCGTGAACCGCAAGACGCGGCTTTACGAGGTCTATCTTCTGGCCGACAGGACATATACCGGCCGCGTCACCGTGCCCGTGCTCTGGGACAAGCAGCGCCAGACCATCGTCACGAACGAATCCGCCGAGATCATCCGCATGTTCAACTCGGCCTTCGATCGCATCGAGGGCGTGAATACGGCGCTCGACTTCTACCCGGAAGCGTTGCGCGGCGAGATCGGCGCGGTCAACGAGGCCGTCTATGAGCGCGTCAACAATGGCGTCTACAAGGCGGGCTTCGCCACCGAGCAATCCGTCTATGACAAGGAAGTCACGGCGCTCTTCGAGGAACTCGACCGCCTCGAGGCGCGGCTCGGCCGCCAGCGTTATCTCGCCGGCGCGTGCATCACGGAAGCGGACTGGCGGCTCTTCACCACGCTCATCCGCTTCGATGCCGTCTATCACGGCCACTTCAAGTGCAATCTGCGCCGCATCGCGGATTATCCGAACCTGTCGAACTATATGCGCGAGCTATACCAGGTGCCGGGCGTCGCCGGGACCGTCAACATGGATCACATCAAGCAGCACTATTACGGCAGCCACAAGACGATAAACCCCACTTGCATCGTGCCCGCGGGACCCATCGAGGATTTCGCCGCGCCGCATGACAGGGCGCGGTTCGGCTGACACTCAGTCCGTATGCTTTTCGCGCGCAGCCAGCACGCGGTCGATGGCCGCCTCGCGGCCGCGATTTTCGTCATAGCGCATCGGGCGCGGCAGCGCGAAGTGATAGGCGCGCAGCGCCTCGCCGCTCTGGCGCATGGTCCGATCGAGATCGAGTATCACGCAGGTGGAATTGCGCCCGCGTGCCTGACCGATAGAAATGCAATGGCGCACAGAGGCGCGCAATGCGCGGTTCTGTTCATTGTCGAGCGCGGCAAGCGCCTCGCGCTCCGCCGGCAGTGCCTGCCAGTTCACCTCGTCTTGTGCCTGTGCGGCCATGGGCGCGGCAAACAGAATGGCCGCGGCGAGACCGGAAAGAACAATGCGCTTCATCCTTCGCTCCCTTCGTGCCTGCCCCCGCCTGCGACGGCATAGACCTGAAATGTGGCAAAAGCGGTACGGCGGACGGACGCTGCGTCACCACAATTCGTCGGGCGCATGGCCCTGCATCGCTTCGGCGATCCGCCGCGCCGTCGAAGGCGTCACGCCGTCCGGCAGCGCATCCAGCGCGAAGAAACCGCTTTCCGCGATTTCCGGCGAGCGGCGCGGCTCATGCGCATAGGCACCATGCGGCACGAGATAAAGCGCCACATGGTCCGACTTGAACTCGCGGAAATTCGCATAAAGGCCGATCAGCCGCGCCTCGCCGGTGAGCGTCACGCCCACCTCCTCCTCAAGCTCGCGGCGCAGGGATGAAAGCATGGTTTCGCCGCGCTCCACCCCGCCGCCCGGCAGATACCAGCCATGAATATAAGTGTGCCGCACCAGCAGCACGCGGCCTTCCGCGTCGAGCACAAGGCCGCGGACACCCGCCGTCAGCGGGCGGCGCACGCGCCAGTAAAGGCGGAAAAGCGGCCGGGTCGCGGCCCAGATGAGGAATCTCGGATTCGGCATGGGCTCAGACTAGCACGTCCGTTTCACCTCTGGCGTTAACCAGTGCCTTTAGATGTCGTCAACCCTATGGGCTTACTGTCTGGCGCGTGGTGGCGCCCCGCGCTGCCGGGGCAAGAGGTTTGGGCACTACCGCGTCATGGGTCTGTTTTCGCTGTTCAGGAGCAACAAGAAGCTCGAGCCGCCGCCTGCCGAGCCGGCGCCGCCGGTGAGCCCGGCTGCCATGCAGCGTGCCTTGCGCGCGACCGCCGTGACCAAGGGCTCCTACAATGCGGCCGAGCTTGGCGAGCGGATTGCGACTGCGCTTTCGACCATCGAGACAGCGGTGCTGGCGATCGATGCAATCATGGACCGGCTGCGCGAAGCGGCGGATCTCGTTGCCGATGCCGGCGCGAGCAATGATGACGGGCGGCGTGCACTTCTCGCCGGACGCTATGACGAACTCCGTGAGGAAATCGACGCCATTGCCGGCTCCGCCACGCACAACCGGGTGAATCTCATTTCCGGCCGGCGCATCGGCGGCAAGCTCGCCACCTTCGACATCGCCTTCGATGGCGAGGCGCGTTCGGGCGTCGCCATTCCGGTCGTCAATCTGACGACGGCGGAGGCCGGACTTTCGCTCTCGCCGCCGCGCGAGGCCTTCGCGCCCGACGAGGAAGTCGCTGCGATCGCCGCCGAGATCGAGGCGGCCCGCGAACTGGCCGCGCGTGTCAGCGACCGCTTCGTCGATCATGCCGCGCTGATTTCAGAACGGCTCGCCCGCCTCATGGAAATGGCGGGCCCGCGTGAGATCGGAACGCGCCTGCCGACAGGGGCAGACCCGCAGGACGAGCCCATTCCCGCCATCGACCCTGCCATGGCCGAAGTCGAGGAAAAGCTGCGCGCGCTTTCCGAGCGGCTCAACGACCGCGACGGCCTTTCCCGCAAGGCGTGATACGCCCGCCTTTTCGTGCTATCAATGGCCTCCGCCAGAGGAGGCCGCTCACATGTCATCGTCCGAACAGAAAAACGAAGCCCGGGGCCCGAACGCCGACCAGATCGAATACTGGAACGGCGATGCGGGCGAAAAATGGGCGCGCCATCAGGACAGGCTCGACGTGATGCTTGCGCCGTTTTCAAACGCGCTGCTCATGCTGGCTGCGGTGAAGCCCGGCGAGCGTATCATGGATATCGGCTGCGGCTGCGGCGCCACCACCTTCGACCTTGCCTCGGCAGCGGGCGACAAGGGCCGTGCGCTTGGCGTCGATATTTCCGCGCCGATGATCGCGCGCGCGAAGGAACGCGCGGCAGCCCTCCACAGCAAGGCGGAGTTTCTGCTTGCCGATGCGGCAACGCATGATTTCGGCGCCACGCAATTCGATGTTCTCACCTCGCGCTTCGGCATCATGTTTTTTGACGATCCGGTTTCCGCCTTCGGGCATATCCGCAAGGCGCTTGCGCCGGGCGGGCGTACCGGCTTCGTCTGCTGGCGTCCTTTCCGCGAAAATCCCTGGGCGGCGCTGCCCATGATGGCGGCCCTTCCGCATCTGCCGCCGCAGGAGCCGCCGGTCCCCGGCGCTCCCGGTCCCTTCGCCTTCGACGATGCCAACCGCTTCCGCGACGTTCTGACCCAGGCCGGCTTTCGCGCCATCGACATTCAGCCCTTCGACGCTGAGCTGACGCTCGGCGCAGGCGCTGACCCGGTCGAGACCGCGCTTCATCAGTCGCTCGAAATCGGGCCGCTCGCCCGGGCACTGAAGACCATGCCGGAAGAAAAGCGCGATACGATCACGGATGCCGTCCGCAAGGCGCTTGCCGCAAACCTGAAGGACGGTGCGGTGCGCCTGCCCGGTGCCGTGTGGCTCGTCTCGGCAAAGGCGTGAGGGTATTAACCCTCCCTCAACATTCGCCGCGCCGAACATGTTGGAATCGTTCTCTTATTCCGCTTCCTCTTTGTTAAGACCTCGCCATTAAGGTTGACGCATGTGAACGGGGCGCCGCCCGCGCGGCTCCCGTTGAAAGTGCGTTTGACGAGGTGGGGAAGTTGGGGGCATGACGGAATCCGTTTTCGGAAAGATCAGCGTTCTCGTCGTTGATGACAGTGCCTATATGCGTCATCTCCTGCTGACGCTGCTTCAGGCGCTCGGCGTCAACGAGATTCATCTCGCCATCAATGGCGAGGAAGCCTGGGAGCTTCTGAACTCCAAGGAACCCGACATCGTCATCACCGATGCGGCAATGGTCCCCGGCGACGGCTTCATGTTTGCCAAGCGCCTGCGCAGCCTTCGCGGCCGCGCACTCGGCATGATCCCCATCATCATGGTTTCCGGTCATACCGATCTCGAATCCGTCGAGCGGGCGCGCGACATCGGCATCACGGAATTTCTCTCGAAGCCGATTTCGGCACGCGGGCTCTATGAGCGTCTCATTCAGGTGATCGACCGCCCGCGCACCTTCGTGGAAACGCCAACCTATCGAGGGCCCGACAGGCGCCGGCGCGATACACCCTTCGAGGGTACGGATCGCCGCGGCTCGATCGCGCTGCTTTGAGGAGAATGACCATGGCAAACCGCAGCATGACGTCGCATCTCGCAGGCCATGAAGCCGCCAGAGGCGAAACGCCACCCGATGTTCGCTTCATCCGCGTGCCGTCCATTGCCGAGCGCAAACTCGGTGCGGATTATGTCGCGCCCATTCGCCTCGATCCGCGCGTGCTCGACCAGATGCAATCGACCATCCGCACGCTGGAAACGAAATATGCCGAAGCTCTTTCGGCGCAGATTTCCATGCTCCAGCTTCTTGTCGAGCCGTCGGCGAAGGGCGACTCGGAAGCGCGCAGCCGTCTCTATTCGCTGTCGCATGACATGCGCGGCCTTGCCGGCACGTTCGGCTTTCCGCTGGTCGGCCGTTTCGCCGACTCGCTCTGCCGCTATATCGAAAATTGTCACGAGGAAGACTGGCGCGACGGTTCGGTGCTGCGCTTCCATGTGGATGCGATCCGCGATGCCGTCGACAATCCCGGCACGGATCCCGCAATTACGATGGAAACGCTCAATGCGCTGGAACGGCTGATTGCGGCCACGCGCGGCAACCGGAAAATGGCCGGATGAACGGCGATCGGGCGGGTGCCCATGCAGATCTCTTTCGCCGCCTGAAGGTTCTGGTGGTCGAAGACAGCGGCGAGATGCAGCGCCTGCTGACGGCCCTTCTTGCCTCGATGGGCATCGGCCATGTCGTTGTGGCGCTGGATGGCGCGCGCGGTCTGGCGGCCTTTGCCGCCGAATGTCCCGATCTCATCATTACCGACGGCGCCATGACCCCGATGGACGGCTTCGAGATGACGCGCCGCATCCGCGCCAGCGATGCAGGCCAGGCGGCCAATCCCGATGTGCCGATCCTGATGATTTCCGGCCATGCGGGGCGCGAAAACGTGACCCATGCGCGCGACCAGGGCGTGACCGACTATCTCTTGAAGCCGCTTTCGGCCGAGATGCTCTATGAAGCGATCCTCGCCGCCGTCTCGCGGCCGATACATTTCGTCGAGACGCCGGACTATCGCGGACCATCGCCGCGCCGCATGCTCGATCCCCGGCGCAGCGAAAGCTGACCCCCTCAGGCGACTCCCCTTTCTCCCCGAGTCGCGGCAAACTGCTGCCACCGGCTTCTCCGGGGAAAATCATGCTGCAACGTCTTGCCACATCGCTGCGCTTCCGCTTCGTCGCCCGCCAGTCCGAGATCGAACGGCAGGCGGGGGCCATCCCCTATGCGGTGGTCGATGGTCAGGTGGCGGTGCTGCTTGTGACCTCGCGCCGGACGGGGCGCTGGATCTTTCCCAAGGGCGGATTGATGGAAGGACTCGCGGCGCATGAGGCGGCGGCGCGCGAGGCTTTCGAGGAAGCTGGCGTCGAAGGCGAGGTGCGGGATGTGCCGCTTGGTGCCTGGCGCACGATCAAGCGGCGTGGTGTCCGCGTCACGCCCATAGAGGTCGATATGTTTCCGCTGCGCGTGACGCGGCAGCTCGACAACTGGGAAGAGCAGTCGCAGCGGCGGCGCCACTGGGCGGGTTTGCGCGAAGCGCAGCAGCTTCTCCGCGATCCCTATCTCGCCGATCTTGCGATGAAGTTGCGCGAATTGCGCTAGCTGCCCGCTACGATTTTCATTAGCCAGTAGAAGAGTCCGGCGAGCAGGCCGGCGGCCGGCACCGTCACCACCCATGCGGCGGCGATGGTGATGACATGGCGACGGCGCACGAGGCGGCGCCTTTCGCGCTTGGCCTGCTTCCTGATGGCATCCTCAGGCGTGCTCGACAGCGATGAGGGTTCGCTTGCCTTCGGTTTCGGTGCCTTCTTCGCGCCATCGGCATTGAGGCCGAGATTGGCGAGCATCTCGCGCAGGAAACCGACGCCGAAAATGCCGCCGATTGCGATATGCGTCGAGGAAACTGGCAGACCGAGAGCGGAGGCGACCAGCACCGTGATCGCGGCGGCGAGCGCGACGCAATAGGCGCGCGGCGCATCCATCTTGGTGATCTTGGCGCCTACCGTGCGGATGAGGCGCGGGCCGAAAAGCGCAAGGCCGAGCGAGATGCCCATGGCGCCGATCAGGAGCACCCAGAGCGGCAGGGCGACATTGCCCGTTGCCGCATGATTGCTTTCGGCGGCGGCGACGATGGCGGCGAGCGGCCCCACGGCATTTGCCACGTCGTTTGCGCCATGCGCGAAGGAGAGAAGCGCGGCGGCGAAGATCAGGGGAATCGTGAAAAGCGAGGCGACATGCTTGCGCCGGTTCTCGAGCTGCGGTGTGCGGCGGCGGATCAGCGGCCGCGTTCCCAATGTGCCGAGGATGAAGGCGCCGATACCGAGCAGCCAGACCGTCTCCATCGACGGTTTCCAGACTTTCGACAGGCCCTTCAGCGAGAGATACATGGCAAAGACGCCGGCCATGAGGCCGATCATCACCGGCACCCAGGTTTGCGCCGCGGCAAGCCTGTCCTCGCGGAAGAGGACGCGCCATTTGATGAAGCCGAGAAGGGCCGCGGCAATGACGCCGCCCATTACCGGCGAGATGACCCAGCTCGCGGCAATGGCGCCCATGGTCGTCCAGTTGACGATGCTGAGGCCTGCCGCCGCGATGCCCGCGCCGAGAACGCCGCCGACAATCGAATGTGTCGTCGAGACGGGCGCATTGAGGAAGGTCGCCAGATGAATCCAGATCGCCGCCGCGAGGAAGGAGGCCATCATCAGCATCACGAAGTCGCGGACCGGGAATTCGGTATGCGGCACGATGATGTTGCGCGAGATGGTCGTCACCACGTCGCCGCCCGCGAGGATCGCGCCTGCCGCCTCGCAGATCGCGGCGATGACGAGCGCCGCCCCGAGCGGCAGGGCGCGGCTGCCGACCGCCGGTCCCATATTGTTGGCGACATCGTTCGCGCCGATGTTGAGCGCCATGTAGCCGGCGATGACACCGCCCGCGATCACGAAGAGGCTCAAGGGGCCGGCAGGGGCAAGCCCCATCATGAAAAGGAAGACGGCGATCAGGAAGACGAGGGCAAGGCCGGGTGCCGCGATCGAGCGCGACAGGGCGAGAGTCGCCTCTTCCAGGCTGCCGACCTTCTTCAGATCCTTGTCGAGCGCACTCTTTGCCACCTGCCCCCCAGACCGGCCGTTTTCGTGACCGTTTTGCCGGGAGGAGCCTTTATCATTTCGGGCGGCATCCGCCTACCCTGTGTGACACTTTTTTGACAATCCGGTGACAGTCAGAGGTTGCGTATGGCCAGATAGCCGCCCAGGGCCGCCGTCGCCGTCAGGAAAGTACCCCAGGCCATGTCCACCGCCGCCATTTTCCAGGGCCAGCCCTTCAGGGTCGCCAGATTGGTCATGTCATAGGTGCCATAGGCAAGAAGACCCAGCAGCGCGCCGCGGAAAACCGCGCCTTTCCAGCTCTCCGCGGGCAGGACCGCGAAAAAGACCACGCCCGCCACGTAGATCAGATAGAAACCCGCCGCCGCCCCAAGGTCCGGCACATCGCGCATCAGATGGCCGATGGAGCGGGCATAGAAATCCTTTGCGATAAAGGCCAGCCAGACATAGTCGATGGCAAGAAACACAAAGGCGGTAGCCACATAGGCAATCGCATAGGTCATCTGTCGCTCCTCCGCGGGCGGTTTCAGATATTACGCGGGGTGGAGCGAAACGGATCAGTCGCCTATTCCGGCGCCATCAGCGGCCAATCGACGATCCGGGCCTCGAGATCCTCCATATCGGCCTCGTCCTCATAGAGAAACCGTCCGTGAACGGACATGCCGGCAAGGCGCACGGCTTCGTACTCGCCGGAGCGCAGCGGATGCCACCAGGGCAGGTCCTTTCCCTCCTTCAGCAGCCGGTAGGCGCAGGAGGGCGGCATCCAGTCGATGTCCTCGAGATTTTCCGGCGTGAGGGTCACACAATCGGGTACCAGGGTCGAGCGGTTCGCATAATCGGTGCAGCGGCATGTCTCGGCGTCGAGCAGGCGGCAGGCAATATCGGTGTATTCGATTTCCCCCGTGTCCTCGTCCTCGAGCTTGATGAGGCAGCACTTCGCGCAGCCGTCGCAAAGGCTTTCCCACTCCTCGCGGTTCATTTCGTGGAGGCGCTTCACGCGCCAGAAGGGTTCGGACGTGTCTGTCATTTCGGGACAGAACCCTGCCCCGCGAAATTTGTCAAAGGGTGCCGATGTCGGCATCGCTGCCCATTCATTGCCCCTATCCCGCCCTTTTTCATGCACAAAGTTGAGCAAGTCTCGTTTTGATCCATAACGCGGTGGCATGGCGCTCGCATGAAACAGGCTTCCAGTCGACGCCCGCAACAGGACCAACGAGGCGGTTAACCTTGTCCGATGACGACGAAATAGATCCGCATTATCCGATGCGCGCTGCCATGAAGCGCGCTCAGGAATTGCGCGAGCTGCCGCCGGAAGACGAGGAAAGGCCGCGCGGCAGGAAGAAGGCAAGCCTTCCGATGCGGATGCTTGCCTGGTTCTCCTTTGCCTTCACGGCGGTCTGCGTGGCCTTTGCGGCGCTCGTCTTTCTCACCCTGCCCGACCTGCAACGCGCCATCGAGCGAGGCAACACCGAGACGCTGTCCATTCGCGTGCTCAATGCGGCGGACGAGGAAATCGGCGTCCGCGGACGGCGGACCACACAGATCGTGCCTCTCGGCGAAATGCCGCCCTATCTCGTCAAGGCGGTACTCGCAACGGAAGACCGCCGCTTCTACGAGCATAATGGCTTCGACGAACGCGGCATTGCGCGCGCCATGTGGAGCAACCTCAAGGCGCTCTCCCTGGTCGAAGGGGGCTCGACCATTACGCAGCAGGTGGCAAAGAACCTCTATCTCGACAACAGCCGCACCATCTGGCGCAAGGCGCAGGAAGCCCTGATTACCGTCTGGCTCGAGAATAATCTGACGAAAGACGAGATCCTCACGCTCTACCTGAACCGCATCTATATGGGTGCCGGCAATTACGGAGTGGATGCCGCCGCGCGCTACTATTTCGGCAAATCGGTCCGTGATGTATCGCTTGCCGAAGCGGCGGTACTGGCCGGTCTTCCGAAAGCGCCGAGCCGCTTCGCACCCACGAACGACATCGAACAGGCGCGCCGCCGCGCCAATCAGGTTCTCGACCGGCTGGTCGATGCGGGTAGCCTGACCGAGCAGGAAGTGGCCGGCGCGCGCGCCAATCCCGCAGCGGTTTTGCCCCGCTCAAAGGAAGCGGGCCGTGAATATTTCGTCGACTGGATTGCTGAACAGACGCGGCAGCTTTTCCCGGATATGACGGGGCGCATCACCGTTCGCACGACGCTCGATCCTGCGCGCCAGACTGCGGCAGAAACCGCTATTCGCAAGGCCCTCGCAGATATGGGAACACAGCGCAATGTCTCCCAGGGCGCGCTGGTCGCGCTGGCGCCGGATGGCGCGGTGCTGGCGCTGGTCGGCGGCAAGTCCTATGTCGAAAGCCAGTTCAACCGCGCAACGCAGGCCAGGCGTCAGCCGGGTTCCGCCTTCAAGCCCATCGTCTTTCTCGCGGCACTCGAAGCAGGATTCACGCCGGATAGCCCGATGACGGACGAACCGGTCTCCCTTGGCGGCTGGACACCGCGCAACGTGTCCGACCGCAACTGGGGTACGGTGACGCTCGCCACGGCGCTTGCCAATTCCATCAACACGATCACCGTGCAGGTCGGCGAGAAGATCGGCATGGACCGGATTCTCGGCGCGGCGCAGAAGCTGGGAATCGAAAGTACATTGCCGCGCAATCTTTCCATCGCGCTTGGAAGCGGCGAAGTGACACTGCTCGAACTCACCTCGGCCTATTCCGCCTTCGGCAATGAAGGCCGCCGCGCCGCACCATATGGCATCCGCGCGATCGAAGCGGAGAATGGCGACATTCTCTATGCGCATCAGTCTGCCGTTAAGCCGGTCATCACCGCCGCGCAGGCCCATGACATGACCTACATGCTCTATCAGGTGATGACAGAGGGTACGGGCCGCTCGGCGGCCCTGAACGGCCGTCTTGCCGCCGGCAAGACGGGCACCAGCCAGGACAACCGCGATGCCTGGTTCATCGGCTATACGGGGCATGAGGTTGCTGGCGTCTGGTTCGGCAATGACGATAATTCACCGACCCAGGGCGCGGCGGGCGGCAATTTTGCCGCCGTCGCCTGGCGCGACTACATGAATGCCGCGGAACGCAACCTGCCGCCCGCCCCCCTGCCCGGCGCCGTGCGTTACCGCGATGCGTCGTTCGTGGCGGCGACAACGCCGCGAAGCGGATTTTTCGCCGAACTTGCGGACCTCTTCAATGCCGCCCCGAAGCTCGAAGGCAGGCAGGAAGGCAGCCGCCGCACACCCGATTTCCGCGTCGGGGGCCGCTGAATCGCGCAGGGAATTGCGCCGCCGCGCGCGATACGCCATACAGGCGGCGTCTGACAACCGGAATTCCGAAACGTGGCCGCGCCGCTCCTAGCCCTCCGCGACATCCGCACCGTCTTTGCCGATCAGGTTCTGATCGCGGGGGCGAGCTTTGCGCTCGCGGCTGGCGACCGGCTATGCCTTGTGGGCCGGAACGGCAGCGGCAAGTCGACTTTGCTTCGGATCGCCGCCGGGCTCACCGAGCCCGATGGCGGCGAGGTCTTCCGCCAGCCCGGCACACGCATCGCCTATCTCGAACAGGTGCCGGATTTTGGCGGCGCGGCAAGCGTTCTCGACTATGCGATGTCGGGCGGTGCCGAGGCGCACAAGGCGGCGGCGGCGCTCGACGAGTTGAAACTTTCGCCGACGGCAAAACCGGCGACGCTTTCGGGTGGCGAAGGCCGAAAGGCTGCTCTGGCGCGGGTGCTCGCCGAAGAGCCGGACATCCTGCTGCTTGACGAACCGACAAACCATCTCGATCTGCCTTCGATCGAATGGCTCGAGACGCGGCTTTCCCAATTTCGCGGCGCCTTCATTCTCATCAGCCATGACCGGGCATTCCTGAGACGGCTTGCAGCGGGCTGTCTCTGGCTCGATCGCGGCATCATCCGCCGTCTCGACAAGGGCTTCGGCGCCTTCGAGGAGTGGGCGGAGCAGATCCTCGCCGAAGAGGAAGTGACGCAGCGCAAGCTCGACAAGCTGATCGAGCAGGAAACGCAATGGTCGCGCGAGGGCATCTCGGCACGGCGTACGCGTAATCAAGGCAGGCTCCGCCGGCTTCATGCGATGCGGAAGGAACGCGCGGCACAGGTGCAGCAGACCGGCCGCGTCGATCTCGCGGCAGAGACGGGGCAGGCGTCCGGTTCGCTCGTCGTGGAAGCAAAGAACATCACCAAGGTCTGGCTGCAACCCGATGGCAGCGAGCGGGTAGCGGTGCGCAACTTCTCGACGCGCATCATGCGGGGTGACAAGGTTGGCTTCATCGGACCGAACGGCGCGGGAAAGACAACGCTTCTGAAAATTCTCACCGGCGCGCTCGCACCCGATAGCGGCAGCGTCCGGCTCGGCACAAATCTCACGCCCGTCTATATCGACCAGTCACGCGCCTCGCTGAACCCGGAAGCCACGCTCTGGGACACGCTGTGCGAAGGCGGCGGCGATCAGGTGATGGTGCGTGGAAAGCCTCGTCATGTGGTTTCCTATCTGCGCGATTTTTTGTTTCGCGAGTCGCAGGCGCGCCAGCCGGTGAAGGCGCTGTCGGGCGGCGAGCAATGCCGCCTGCTGCTTGCCCGTGCGCTGGCAAAGCCTTCCAACCTTCTCGTGCTCGACGAGCCGACAAACGACCTCGATATGGAAACGCTCGATCTGTTGCAGGAGATGCTCTCCGATTACGAGGGCACCGTGCTGCTGGTGAGCCATGACCGCGACTTTCTCGACCGGGTCGTCACCTCGGTTGTCGCGCTCGATGGCGAGGGAAATGCCGAGGAATATCCGGGCGGCTATACCGATTGGCAGCGCCAGCACAAGGAGCGCGTCAGGCCGGAGCAGAAGCAGGCCGCCGCCGCGCCCAAGGCGGAGCGCGCAAAGGCTCAGACCAAGCTCAGCTACAAGGATTCCCGCGCGCTGGAAGAACTTCAGAAGCGGATGCCGCAACTCGAAAGCGAGATTGCCACAACGGAAAAGAAGCTCGCCGACCCTGACCTTTATTCCCGCGATGCCGAGGCTTTCCATAAGCTGAGCGCCGCGCTCGACCGGCTGAAAGCGGAGCTTTCGGCGGCGGAGGAACAGTGGCTTGAACTGGAAATGAAACGCGAGGAACTGGCGGGCGAGTGACCGCCATCCCCCTTGCCGTTAACCAGACCTCAACAATCCCTTTGACTGAACCAGATCGGCACGATTGGATGGTCACCGTGCTGATTCGCGTGCGGGGGTATGGCGGGCTGGCATGTTGAATGACCTAGGGTCCAGAAGGGCCCACAGGGGGGATTGTTGAAGCTGGCCCTGAAGCTGTTGGCAGCGGTGCTCGTGGCGCTTGTGCTTGGCGCAGGCTCCGCCTTGCTTGTCGTCCGCTCGGGCGGGCTCGGCTCGCAGGTCTCTTCCGGTCCCTGGGAGACCGATCTCACCATCGGCAGTGCAGAGGCAGATCCCTATACGAGGGCGCAGGTCGCGGTTGCCGGTCTCCTCGCTCTCAACCGGAACGAAACAATCTACTTCACGGCTGCACGCGACGGAGACGGCAATCGTCTGCGTGTTGATTGCCGTTACAAGATTGAAGGCACGGATCCGCCGGCACGCTGGTGGAGCATCACACTTTATGGAGACGACCATTTCCTCGTTTCGAATCCGCAAGGCCGCTATTCCTATGGCGGCGAGTCGGTTGCGCGGAACGAGGATGGCAGCTTCACGATTGTCGTCGGCCCCGACGAGACCGATGGGAACTGGATTCCGACCGGACAGGGCCATGCCGGCGACACATTCACGCTCACACTCCGGCTCTACAACCCGGATGAAAGCGCGGCACGAAATCCCTCCGGGATCGCACTGCCGCGGATTGCCAAGGAGGCATGCGCGTCATGAAAACCTGGCCCCTCTGGATCGCGGGCACCATTGCCCTCGCCGCCGTGTTTCATATCCTTACCGTGTTCGCCCTGCCCTACGGCATCATGAATCGCGCCATGGCGGGGATCGCAGCGCAGTCAGGCGGCGTGAACAAGCCGGTCTATCCCGACCGCGCCACGGCAGCTTCGCGCAGTATCGTTCGTCCAAGCCCGGACCTGCTCTACACGGCCTGCGTCTATGACGTTTCGGACCGGCCGGTGCGGCTGACGTCACCCGTTCCCGACACTTACTGGTCGCTCTCGGCCTTTGCCGCCAATACTGACAATTTTTTCGTGGTCAATGACCGGCAGGTCCACAACAAGCGTATCGAGATCATCCTGACGGCCCGCGAGGATCTTGTGGTCGAGGGCGGGCAGCCCGTCATCATTGCGCCGAGCACGCGGGGTATCGTGTTGTTCCGCTCGCTCGTCCCAACGGAAGAGGCGGCAACCGAAGTTGACGCGCTCCGCCGGCAGGCGAATTGCGAACCGCTTTGAGCCGAATTTGAGCGTTGCCGTGCAGTAGCCCTTGGCTGCGGGCGCTGTTACCATCATCCCCGTTCGAGCGACGATGCGCCTTTCCGGGGAGACTTCCATGAACCGCAATCTCATTATCGGCAGCATTGCCGCCGCCGTGGCCGTTGCCGTGGCCATCATTCTCGTGCTGCGGCCGGGCGGTGGCGCATCGGGCGATCTCAAGACCGTCACCTTCGCCACCGACTGGAAGGCGCAGGCGGAACATGGCGGCTTCTACCAGGCGCTCGCCAATGGCTATTACGAGGAAGCGGGCCTCAACGTGCGCATCATGCAGGGCGGACCCGGCGTGAATGTGCCGCAGCTTCTCGCCGCGCATACCGTTGAGTTCGGCCTTGGCTCCAATAATTTCATTCCGCTCAACATCGCCGCCGCCGGCGCGGGCGCGAAGGCCGTGATGGCCTCCTTCCAGAAGGATCCGCAGGTCTTCATCACCCATCCGCGCGACGACGTGAAAAGCATTGCCGACATGAAGGGCAAGCCGATCATGGTGTCGGATGCGACGGTGAGCGCCTTCTGGCTGTGGCTGAAATCGAAATACGGCTTCGATGACAGCCAGATCAGGAAATACACCTTCAACCTTGCACCCTTCCTCACCGATCCGAGCGCGATCCAGCAGGGCTATCTTTCCTCCGAGCCCTACATGATCCGCCAGGAAGGCGTGGAGCCGCAGGTCTTCCTTCTGTCCGACTATGGCTATCCGGGCTATGCCGCCTTCATTCTTGCGAGCGACCGGATGATCGCCGACGATCCGGAGACGGTGCAGGCTTTCGTCGATGCGAGCATCAAGGGCTGGGTCAGCTATCTTTATGGCGACCCTTCGCCCGCCAACGCACTCATCAAGCGCGACAACCCGGAAATGACCGATGAGGTGATCGCCAATGCGATCAACCTGATGAAGGAAAACGGCATCGTCGATTCCGGCGAGACGCTGACACTCGGCGTCGGCGCGATGACCGATGCGCGCTGGAAGCAATTCTACGACGAGATGGTGGAAGCAGGCGTCTATGACGCGAGTCTCGACCTCCACAGCGCCTATACGCTCGAATTCGTCAATCGCGGCGTGGGCCTCGACCTGAAGAAGGAACTGACGGGCGAATGAGCGCGGCCGGGGCGGCGGACGCGCCCTCTCTTATCGAACTCAGCGGCATCGGCAAGACCTATGCGAATGGAACGGTTGCGCTGACGGGAGTCGATGCGTCCATTCGTCAGGGCGGGTTCGTGTCGCTGGTCGGACCGTCGGGCTGCGGCAAGAGCACGCTGCTGCGGATCATCGCGGGGCTGATCGCGGAAGACCACGGCAAGCTCGGCTGGCCTGCGACCGGCGCGCGGCCCGCCGACATCGGCTTCGTCTTTCAGGATGCGACGCTGATGCCCTGGGCGAGCGTGGCGGACAATGTCTATCTGCCGCTGAAGCTGAAAGGTTTGGGCCGGGTGGAAGCGGGGCCGCGCATCGAAGCGGCACTCAAGCGCGTCGGGCTTTCCGATTTCGCCGCCGCATTCCCGCGCGAGCTGTCCGGCGGCATGAAGATGCGCGTTTCCATCGCGCGGGCGCTGGTGACGGAGCCGCCGGTGCTGCTGATGGACGAGCCCTTTGCCGCGCTCGACGAATTCACGCGGGAAAAGCTCGACGGCGATCTGCTGGCATTGTGGCAGGCGCAGGGCTTCACCACGATCTTCGTGACGCACAGTATTTATGAGTCCGTTTTTCTGTCGGAGCGCGTGCTGGTGATGGGCGCGCGGCCGGGGCGCATGCTCGCGGAAATAGAGATCGGCGAGCCTTATCCGCGCGGGCGTGCATTCCGCGAGTCGCCGCGCTATGTCGAAATCTGCGCGCGGGTGAGCGCAGCGTTGCGCGAGGGGGCTGCGATATGAAGCGCGACGACACGCTTTCCGCGCGGATCATGCGCATTCTCGTGCCGGTGGCGGCGGGCATCCTTTTCCTGCTGCTCTGGGAAGCATTCGTGACGATCCGCGAGATACCGCGCTTCGTGCTGCCGGCGCCTTCGGTGATCTTCGAGAGCCTCGTCCAGAATTTCGGTTCGCTGATGGGCTCGCTCTGGGTGACGCTGCGCGTGACGATTGCCGCCTTCCTGCTTGCCGTCGTGGGGGGCGTCGGACTTGCCATTCTCTTTTCGCAGAGCCGGCATGTGGAGATGGCACTCTTCCCTTACGCCATCGTGCTGCAGGTGACACCCGTCGTTTCCATTGCGCCGCTCATTCTGATCTGGGTCGGATACGATAATGTGGAGTTCGCGCTGCTGATCCTTGCCTGGATCGTCGCCTTCTTCCCGATCCTCTCCAACACGACGCTGGGGCTTCGCTCGGCGGACCACAATCTGCGCGATCTTTTCCGGCTCTACGGCGCCTCGCGCTGGCAGGTGCTGACGGAGCTGCAGCTTCCCTCCGCCCTGCCCTACATGCTGGCCGGCCTCAAGATTTCCGGCGGGCTCGCCTTGATCGGCGCGGTGGTGGCGGAATTCGTGGCGGGGTCCGGCTCGGGCAACGGGCTTGCCTGGCGGATCGTGGAGGCGGGGAACCGGCTCGACATTCCACGCATGTTTGCCGCGCTTTTCCTGCTCTCGGCGCTCGGCATCGCGATCTTCTTCGGCTTGAGCCTGCTTGAGAACCGGCTGCTCCGGCGCTGGCATGAGAGCGCCGTTCGGCGGGAAAGCTAGGCCGTCTGGCCCATTGTGGCTGGGCCTGACCGGCATCCATAATAACAAGAAAAATTGTGATATATAATTATTCACACGATCATTGACGTTCAATGAGAAAAAACCCATCTTACGCGGGAATTAGCCCGGTCCCCTTGCGTCCGGGCGCGCGCGCCCATATTCCTTCGCCGGAAAAACCACGGCGCGCATTTCCGGCATCAGGGACGCAGAAATGGCTCAACACACCCGCAAGGGCGCACAATTTCAGGCAGTGACGGCGAACCGCCTCGCGGACGGGATCGTGGTCTATCTCACGGCTGATGCCCAATGGTCGGAGTCGCTGCAGGACGCCGCCGTGGCCGAGGGCAAGGAAGCGGCGGAAGCCCTGCTTGCCAAGGCCGCACCTGCCGTCGAGGACAATCTGGTGGTGGAGCCCTATCTCTTCGAGGTTGTCCGGGAAGATTCCGGGATTCGCGCGGCAAGTGTGCGCGAAACGATCCGTCAGGCGGGACCGACCGTCCGCCTCGATCTCGGCAAGCAGGCGGAGCTTTCCGGCGTTCATAGTTGATCGGCACAGTTGATTGCCGCGTTTGAGCGGCAAGGCAAAGGCAGAAGTTCATGTATCGTTACGACGAATTCGACCAGCAGATCGTCAATGAGCGCGTGGCGCAGTTTCGCGGCCAGGTCGCGCGGCGCCTGTCGGGCGAGCTGACGGAAGACGAATTCAAGCCGCTTCGCCTGATGAACGGCGTCTACCTCCAGCTTCATGCCTATATGCTGCGCATCGCCATTCCCTATGGCACGCTGTCCTCGCGCCAGCTCCGCATGCTAGCACATCTCGGACGGAAATATGACCGCGGCTATGGTCATTTCACCACCCGCCAGAACCTGCAATTCAACTGGCCGGCGCTGAAGGACATGCCGGACCTGCTCGCCGAGCTGGCGACCGTCGAGATGCATGCGATCCAGACATCGGGCAACTGCATCCGCAATGTGACCTCCGACCAGTATGCGGGCGCGGCGAAGAACGAAATCGAGGATCCGCGCATCGTTTCGGAGATCATCCGGCAGTGGTCCACCTTCCACCCGGAATTCTCGTTCCTGCCGCGCAAGTTCAAGATTGCGGTTTCCGGCACGCCGGACGACCGCGCCGCGATCCGCGTGCACGATATCGGCATCCAGATCGTGCAGGACGCCAAGGGTAATATCGGCTACGAGGTCTATGTCGGCGGCGGGCTTGGCCGTACGCCGATGATCGGCAAGAAACTGACCGATTTCGTGCCGAAGGAAGACCTGCTCGCCTATCTCGAAGCCGTCATGCGCGTCTACAACATGTATGGACGGCGCGACAACATGTACAAGTCGCGCATCAAGATTCTCGTGCATGAGATCGGCGCGGAAGAAATGAAGCGTCAGGTCGATGCGGAATTCGCCGAACTGAAAAAGGCAGGCACACTGCATCTGCCGCTGGAAGAAGTGGCCCGCATTGAGGCTTATTTCCGCCCGCCCGCCTTTGAGGATCTGCCGAACGAAAGCACCGAACTCAACAAGGCTGTGCTTGCGGACCCCGATTTCGCCAACTGGGTGAAGTCGAACATCGCCGAGCACAAGGTGCCGGGCTATGCCATCGTCAATATCTCGCTGAAGCCCATCGGCGGTGTGCCGGGCGACTGCACATCGGACCAGATGGATGCGGTGGCGGATATTGCCGAGAAATACAGCTTCGACGAATTGCGCGTGACGCATGAGCAGAACCTGACCCTCGCCCATGTGCGCAAGAAGGATCTCCATGCCGTTTACGAGGCGCTGAAGAAGCACGATCTCGCCACGGCGAACATCAACCTCATCACGGATCAGATCGCCTGCCCCGGCCTCGACTATTGCGCGCTCGCCAATGCGCGGTCGATCCCGATTGCACAGCGCATTTCCGAACGCTTTGCCGATATTGCGCGCCAGCACGAGATCGGCGAACTGAAGATCAACAATTCGGGCTGCATCAATGCCTGCGGCCACCACCATGTCGGCCATATCGGCATTCTGGGTGTCGACAAGAAAGGCGTCGAATATTACCAGGTGACGCTCGGCGGCGCGGCGGATGAAAAGACCGCGATCGGCGAAATCGTCGGCCCCGCCTTCACCGAAGGCGAGATCGTGGATGCGATCGAGAAGATCGTGAACACCTATCTTGGCATTCGCACCGAAGGCGAACGCTTCATCGACACCTATCGCCGCGTCGGTATCGAGCCGTTCAAGGAGAACCTCTATGCAGCTCATTAAGAACGGCAGCTTCATCGAAGATCAGTTCGTGACCGTCGGCGACGACGAGGCGCTGCCGGAAGGCGCGGCGATCGTCTCTCTCGAACGCTGGCAGGCGGAGCGCGAGACGCTTCGCGCGCGCAATGCGCCGGTCGGGGTGCGCCTGAAAAGCGGTCAGGAGCCCTCGGTGATCGCACAGGATCTCGACAAGCTCGCCGTTGTGGCGCTGGAATTTCCTGCCTATCGCAATGGCCGCGCCTATTCCTATGCGCGGCTCCTGCGCGAGCGTTATGGATTCAAGGGCGAGGTGCGGGCGGTGGGCAATGTGCTC